>CAZPRQ010000018.1:0-21555 GCA_964589415.1 uncultured Candidatus Saccharibacteria bacterium | reverse complement strand
CCGGGCGGTTGCCGTATTTTTGGCCGTAAAAAGTTATCTCGTATGTACCCTTATTTAGCGCCGGGTCCTGCGTTTTATACAAAAAATGGTTTACCCCCCACTGGGTTTTAAGCACGTTTTTTATACCGGCCTTTTCATATTCGCGGTAGGCCTTGCCGTCCGTGGTAGAAACCAAGGTAAACTCTTTGGCCCAGTATTTTGAATAAATATAAAAACGCCAGTGGTCGTCTCCAAACCAATTAAAGGTCTTGGTTTTGGTGTGTTGCGTTATGTGACGGATGGTTTCTTTTTTTATTTCCTCTGTAAACAAAAAACAAAACAACACATCGGGCTGCCAAAATTCCACAGCTTCTATAAGCATTTCGTTCATGCGCTCGCGGCCATGCTCGCGCATAATTTCATCAAAGCCAAAATGCCGAACCTCTATATTCGGCATATGCTGCAGAGTATGCAAAAAATGCTTACATTCAAACGACATACCCGCTTCCGGCTTACCATATTCATTTTTAAGGGCACAGAAAAGAACTCGAAGCATTTGATAATTTAAAGATTTAAAAATAGAAAAATAGAAAAATATTTTGTTAACTCTGTGAAAATTTCTTATAACTAGAGTGGTGCAATAAATATTTGTGAAAATTCGACAAACTGCTAGATAAATCCACTATCTCTTTTTTGGCATCATTAAAATTTGCTTCTGTAATATAACCATTGTCTAACAGAATATAAAGTATAGACCTGACTTCCCCTGCTGAACCCTTAGCTATATTTATAAAATTAGCAAACTCCTTATTTACCACCCCGCTCGAAACCTTCGGCAATATTTAACATAACAGAAGTAGCGGCTCTCCGTAACTGATCCACTAGCGCATAATCTTTTGCCAAAGTTTGGTTGAGTTTCTTCAAATTATACACCTTTTAGAAATAAACGGGATTGTTGCCAAACAGGCAAATCTTCAAATTGATTATATTTCATATGCCCCCAAACATTTAATTTTTTATTTTTAAATCTTTCTATTTTTAAATATTGAAATCCAATATCATAGGCAAATGGTCTGAAACTTCGTTATAGGGCACTTCAAAACTCTTTACTTTAACATCCGGACTGACAAATGTGTAATCTGCAAAATACTGCTTGGTGTTAAATTTGCGCCATGACACTTCATTGCGCGTATTGGTTATTTTATATTCTTTTATCAGGTTCCTTAGTTTTTTATCCAACATACCAATACTTTCGGTGTCAGGGTTTAAATTAAAATCCCCACATAAAATTATAGGCGCAGACGGTAAAGCGGCTAAAACGTCCAAGACACGGTGTGACTGCACAAGTCGCGCAGGGGTATCTATTTTAGAACCTGGCCGGGACATGCCGTGGATATTTAATATATGCATCAACTTCCCTTCAGACTTTATACTTAAAACCTGCAAGACCACATACCCTTCTTCAACGCTGGTTCCCTCCACTTCCCTTGTGTCAAATAAATTATACGATGAATAACCTACAATAGGAATTGTAGATTTTATAAAAATCGCTTTCCCAAAACTCACCGGCCAAGAAGCGGCTTTTTTTATTTCAAACCCCATGCTTGAAGCGGCATAATAACTCGTATACCCCGGGAAGTGTGCCTGTAATTCTTCCAACAAGTGTAAATGCGCCCCTTCGCTTACTTGGGGGGTGCCTTGGCCTGAGTTAAAAATTTCTTGGAGGCAAAATATGTCAGTATATGGGTTTAAAGTTTTTAAATATTCAAAAAGCACTTTTCCTTGGGTTGCGCTCCAAACATTAAATGACACCAATTTCATATAAATCCCTTTAAAATATTACCATATTCATAACGCTACCATAAAAAAACTTTCCTATCAATTAAATATCAGATACAATAACTCTATGGATTTCCAAGGTATAAAAATACTCTATATTATAACCCAAGCCGATGGCGGTGGAGCCCAAAATTATGTATTATCTTTGGCTGCCCACTTCCAGGGTAGAATTGCCGCTGGTACTGAAGCTAAACGCTTATTTTCACAAGCCAAAGAACAGGGACTGCTTACTTTCCCCTTAAAATACCTTCGCCGCAGCATTAACCCGATATTCGATCTTTTGGCAATTTGGGAAATATACCGCCTAGTTCGGGACATTAAACCAAATATTGTCCATACAAATTCCAGCAAAGCCGGCTTTGTGGGAAGCATTGGGGCAAGATTAGCCGGGGCAAAAGTCGTTTATACGGCACACGGTTTCGTGTTTAATGAACCCTTACCTTTGCTGCTTAAATATTTTTATATCCTGGCGGAAAAAATCGCGTCTTTTTTCCGCCACTATACCATTGCCGTTTCGGAAACCGACCGCCTATCTGCCTTGCAAAAAAAAATTACTTCCGAAAATAAAATTAGCACCGTATATAACGGATTACCAAAGCTGAACTTTTTAAACCGCGCCCAAGCCAGACAAGCACTGAGTATGGACGATAGTTCTATTTACATAGGTGCTATTGCGAATTTATATAAAACCAAGGGGTTGGACGTACTCTTGCTGGCGCTAAAAGAAATAACCAATTCATTCCCGGATACAAAAACAATTATAATAGGGAACGGACCGGAAAAATTGTACTTGGAAAAACTAATAAATGACTTAAATATAAATGCCGTTGTAAAAATAATAGGTCCCCTGCCCGAAGCCGCCAAGTACCTAAAAGCATTCGATATTTTTGTCATGCCTTCACGCAAGGAAGGTTTTCCCTTTGCCCTTCTGGAAGCCTTGCAGGCAGGCCTGCCTATAGTGGCTACTAATGTTGGCGGCATACCCGAAGCCTTGGAAGATGCCGGCCTCCTTGTCCCGCCGGAAAACCCAAGCGCTCTGGCTACCACAATTACCGGGTTGCTTTTGGAATATAAAATGCAGACCGGCTCGTCCATCCTCCAACAACTCTCCCAAAAAGCACTCGCCCGCAGCCAACAATTTACCCAAGAAAAAATGTTTTTGGAAACTGAAGAAGTTTACCATAAAATTCTTTCCGCCTAAACTTCCCCTGATTTATATTATTTGTAAATATAGAAATTTTAAAAACTACAAAACAATGCCAAAAAAACAACCCATACGAGTATATGGGCTGTTTTTATTATACTATTAAAACAAATTTCTCATCTTTTTTTCACATATGTGAAAAAAAGATTAAAGTATGTGAAATTTTTTAAAGTGTTGTTTTAAGACTTTCTCGTCTTCAGTATCAAGACGATTAATTTCCATAACAGTAACAAATTTTTCTATATGAAAGTACTTGGTAATATATTCAATTTCGTCTCTAGGATCGAACGGATAAAACCACAAACTTCTTTGTAGTGGATACAAATGTAATTGCTTAACTTTCAAACGGAATAAATCCGCGGCTCTTCGGTATTGCTGCGTAGGTATGTCAGCAGCTATTTGCCACCACTTTCCATCCCACTTTTTTGGTTTGGGAATTTTAAGTGACTGCAAGGAAAGCTTCTCGTGCATTTTTTTACCCTTTCCGGTCAATCTTACCCAAATATTACCAGCGTTATTTCCTTTAAAAGTAACATACCCTTTTTTCCTTAAATAGTAGAATACATGATTTGTTTGTTCTACCAAATCTGACTGATTACGATGTTTAGATTTAAACTTGCCAATCTTGCCAAGGACGGAAAATAAGTTTGGAGCAACAAGAGAAATGGAAACAAAGCCGGCTAAACCAACAATGGCTAGTGCGGCCAAAGATGCGTTTTTTAAACCGGAAAAATCATGGGTAACCACTTCTGAGCTTCGTTTTTTCGGCAGTGAATGTAAAATTTGGTTTTTAATTTTTATATACCGCATACACTCTTAACTTCTCATCTTTTTTTCACATATGTGAAAAAAAGATGAAGAATTGAAAAATTTTTGGTTTAAATGAATATATTAGTACCCCCACTCCAAATCCCCTTTATTCGTTTTAACTTTAAAAATTATAGTGCCTTTTAGGGTCTTGTTTATTTTGCCATTACTGTTTCTTCCCGTTATAAGAGTTTTTCCCAAAGCATACAACCCAAATACCGCAAAATCTTTTTTTGAAGTTACCTTTTGCGTTAAAATTTGCAAAGCCCCCTTCCTGTCAAAAAGCCAGTCAAAATGCATCGTGGCTTTATTTAAGTTTGCAGGCTTCCCATTGTAACTGAGAGATTTAATATCCGCCTTTAAATCCCTTTTCCTATTTTTACCGTTTAAGGTTAATACTGTAACATTTCCAGCACTATCGGTAGCGGTTATGGTGCTATTACTGTCCACTACCCGCGGCGCTTTAAATTTGGTTTGCTTAGGAGTGGAAGTAGTGGTAAGCAGCGTTACCAAAGAATCAGTTGCAGTAAATACCATATCCTGATCTTTTGGGCTAAACTGCATAATTAGTTCCGGCGGTGTTGTATCAATAACAAACTCCACAGTTTTTAGTTCTTCGTTGTTTCCTGCGCGATCAGTTGCAAAAAAGCTTAGCGTATGAACCCCTTCACCGGCAATATTAAATGTTCCGGCGTAAGTGGTAGTTGCCTGATTATCCAAAGTATAATGAATGGCCAAAACTCCGGCAGTAGCGTCTGGGTTTTCTGCATCAGTAACATCGTTAGCAAACAAATTTACGGAAACATCGCTCCGGTAAAACCCAGGCTCACCCGCAAGACCGGTAATTGTCGAGCTTGAAACCGGAGCCAAGACATCTTGAGCCTGCTCGGGCGTTATGACAGAAGAAGGACTAATAGTTTTATCCGCCGTACCGTCGCCGTTGGTGTCTAAAGTTAACTCAATATTATTACCATTATCTTGTAAAAGACCTTCTAAAGCAGGCGTAACCGGAACATTGCTAAAGACCTGGGTTTTTCCGGATTGGTTATTTATAATCTCTTGGTCCACAAGAGTAAATGTCCCCGTGCCTGTACCTTTAAGTTTTATGGTATATTGCCCTTCTTCGGGTAAATACATAAACTTATGGTCATTAAAAACGTCCAAGCTGGCATTGGGAATGGTATTGTAAACACTGCCGTCTTCGGCAATACCCAAACTATTACCATACGAATCATTAACTTCAAAATTAACCGGACTATAAACGGCATAAGCTTTGCCGTTTAATTTGCATTGGGAAATATCCTGAGTAATATCACTACCCACTTCCAAATTGGAACCTGTAAGTATATTTATAATTTGCTGTCTTATACCATCCTGGCTCATCATTTTGGAATGATCAGCCTTAAGAGCATAGTATTTTTTGCTGCTATCTACCGGAGCATGAGTAGCGCTCTCAAGCGGAACAGTGCCGTCCCCTGGGGTATAAAGTGGGTTTTTATAATTCACACTAACGTTACCGGCATAATTTTTATACCTCTCTTCCACAACCATACCAATACTGCCAGTCTTACAGCCAACCAAGTTATACATATCAACCCCGGCAGAACGCATATCATAATTATCAAAAGCCGAGGTATGAAGTTGTTCGGTTTGTTCGACAGCCAAAGAATTAGACACATTGGATTCTGCTAAATGCATCCAAGTTTCTGCATAATTTAATTGGTGACTGCCGGCACTAGAAGGACTAAACACGCTAGTCTCCACAATTCGGTAATAACTTCCTTTGTCATTGTAATACGCCTGACTCGGCGCAAGATCATAAACTACCGGTAAATTTTTTGATATCTTTTTCATTTCCTCCTGGTCTAACCAAGGAATACCAAAACTATCCCCCACTGTAAGTACTTTAATTGCTTTAGGCGCTCCTGTATTTGGCACGCCTACAAACACTGCTTTATCTATGTGATGATCTGTAGGATAATCCATAACATACTTTTTTACCAAAAGACCGCCCGTACTGTGAGCAATAACATTCACTTTGCCCGCACTACGACCAGCCTCGGTCTGAGTGAGTATGTATTCTATTTGTCCTTTTAAATGGTCTACATTGGTGGTTCCATCCGGCTCCTTCCCACTTACCCCATACCGCCAGTCATATGGGAAAGTAAATAAATTCTCGCCTTCGGTGTAGCCTTGGGAAAGAAATCCTGAAATTAAACCTTGAGCGTAATCAAAATCTCCAAAACCTATAGGTGACTGTTCAATAGTCAAAACATTCTTAAATGTTACTGTATCATCAACATAACCTAAACCTGAATCAAATTGCAAATGATCTAAAAAATTATCCCCTACATCATAAGCCATTCTAAAAAGGTCAAGCCATAATTTTTTATCGTTCTGATACATATTAGTACCTAGAACACCTGGGATAATTAGTATCGGATCCTTCTGATTGGCTGGTTCAGTCCATATTTCACATTCCACACTCGAAAAAGGCAGAGCAGACATTTTGATACCATTATTTTCATGACTAAAAATTACATTTGAATTTGCACTACTACAATTAAAAGTTGTTATATTCCACAATTTATCACCAGATTCTATTATATTTATATATAAACTGCCGCCATTAGCATAGTAAGTCTGTACTGAACTTGAACCATAACCATCGGAGGTTAATACTTCTATATTTGAATTGAGGTATTGGATGGGATTATAAGCGGATACTTGAAAATTAAAATTTACCGATTCTTCATTTGAATGCACTCGCAAAAGTATGTCAAAGTAAGGCATTATAAACATAGCCGAAGTAGTAGTTGGGGTAACCAAAACCAAAAGAATTATACAAACTAAATATTTTTTCATATACACTTTTATTATTAAATACCCATATTTAAATACACAAATGTAAGAAGTAAAGCTAGCAGTAATACACCTATCATTACTGAAATAATTGTTAAAATTATAACCTTATAATGTTTTTTTAAGTTACTTAGTTTTATTAATCTTAGTGTTAAATATAACCCGAATAATTCTACTATGATTATAAACACACCTAGGATGTCACTTTGAATATTTTGGAATATTGGTATGGTAGAGTTCTTAAATATACGCAATAATGCTCCAAATAATATCTCAGGGATAAAAAACATACCCAAAGAGACCCAAAGCCATATTTTTTGTGTTTTTGTCATTTGTTTCAAAAAATTAGTTATTTGCCTTAAATATAACAATTTTTTCTTATTTGTCAACAGCAACTCTTGAAGAAGAATTTTCTTTTATTTCACAATCCCTTCTTATCTTTTTTTCACATATGTGAAAAAAAGATAAGAAGGGATTAATGGAAGGGATTGGCTGTAACTATTGAGTGGTGTAAACCGCGTTAAAATAGCCTGTAGTGTTGTCCGGTATGCCCACAAAGTCGTAGGAATTGGCATGTACTAAATACCCCAGTTTAGAATGACGAGCTTTAGCAAACGCTACAGTAAACGCAAGGCTTGCCGGGGAATCTACCTGCTCAAGTTCAAATAATCCTGCCTGCCCGCCGCGCAATTGCTTTTCGGTTTTTTCGTCAATAACATTGGCTTTTTGCACGGTTTGGTAGTGCGAAAAGTCGGTACTGCAAATTACCACAGCGGAAGGGTATTTTCCAGCCAGATCCGCCCCAAGCCTCGTCGCCTCTGCTTGCGATGCCGCCGAACTAAACAAAATGGCAGATACCGAAGCATTTGGAAAGTATGTTTTTATAAACGTGGTTTGGACTCCTATAGAATGTTCATTCTTAAAACAACCGTCTTCCTGGCTTACTCCAAACGATTCCAAATACTCGCCTAAGCTTAAATTATTTTCCAATTCCCCTCCCGGGGTAAGAAAATTTTTTTTGGTCATAGTAATTAAACTGCCGCACTGCTCAAAATGATCGGGCCCCACAATAATAAATGTTTGAATGTCTGGATTTTGACTCTTAAGTCCCGCGTACATACTATGAATAAAATTTTCCGCCGTAGGCAAATGATGCGACGTAATCGCCGCGGTAGGTTTCCCCGAAATTTGGAAAGAATTTATGCGGAGCAAAGAAGATTGCAAAATATGCCCAGTATAATCTATGTTATTGCCCGAAACCGAACCTTCGTAACTTTGAACGTTTTTGTCATTTATTCTGTGCCAAAACCGCGATCCTGCTAAAAGGATCGCGGTTAGCACTAAGACAACTACAAAAATTTTCCTCAATATTCGCATACAGAGCTATTGCTTTGGCAAGACAATGGGCCTCGAGGAATTGCCCGGCGGAGTTACACGTACCTTTTCGCTTGCACTTACATTTAAGCTTTCATAATTGGTAAGCGATTGCAAAAGCGCGGGGTTGGCATTAAATTCGCCTTTACCGGCCGCTCTGGCATAATACTCAATAGTGTACTGGTGGCACCGCCCTGTTTCACTGCCCGGATGGTATGCTGAAAAATATACCGCGTTACCTTCTACCGAAAGCGGAAAACCGCGCTGGGAACACTGCTCCCAATTATAGCTTAAGCCCCTCTGCCAAACATTGGATATGGGCTTTAAACCGCTAGGCAAATAATCCACCACTTGGTAACCGCCGTCTATGGCATTTTTATCTATTGTATATTCAAATCTCACCACCACAGTAGAACCTTCTTCAAAAACAGTCGTCTGCTTGCCATTGACCCAATAAGAACGTTTTATTTGCAACTCACTGTTTTTAGTTAGCGCCTCAGGATTTTTATATTCGTTAATTACCGAAATGGCTACGGGCTTGCCTTTAACATCGTTTATTTTTACTTGATTAATTTCATCCGCCCAAAACCGCACGGTTGAAAAACGGCCTTGCTCCAAAGTAACTTTAACCGCCTTCCCATTAACTTCATAACTAAATTCCGCGGGCTCGGAATTTAACCGTCCAATCTCTTCCCTAATAATAATCATGCGCTCTAAAATATCCAGCGTTTTAGTAGGATAGTGCTCTTTGGCATAAGCCCAAATTTGCAGAGCGTCATCGTGCTTGCCAACACTTGCAGCTACAGCTCCGGCAAGAGTGGTAAGCTTGTTTTTCTTAGATTCATCCTGTTCATTAGAAATCCATGCCCGGCCACCTTCTTTGCGAAGCTCGGGCATTATGGATTGTTCGTACAATTTTCGCGCACCTTCCTTGTCGCCAAGCTTAGCCAAAGCAAGCGCTATATACATTTTATCTTCCAATGTTAAATCTTTTTCATCGCTAATTAACTGCAGCTTAGACAGTACCGGCTGGTTTAAGGACGCCAACCCATACAAGCTCGCCGCTATACGGTGAATATCGGCCTGATTGCCCCGCATTTGGTCTCTAAAATATTCAATCAATTGCGGCTGGTACACAAATTCCGGAGCAACGTCTGCCAATTGGGCAGACAGCACCAAGTCGGAATCGCCATACGTAAACAGTCCCAAACCGCCTTCCGGCACATGGTATGAACTTAAATCCAAATTTGGCACATCCTCCATACCCCCAAAATTTTCTTTTAACATTCGACTGGCCAAATAAGCGGCAGTAACCTGGTCAGACCGTTTACCGCCTTGGTAACTATTCCATAACAGCTCGTTATAAAATTGCGCCCTGCCCATATCCGCGAATGTAACATCGGTGTACGAATTGGAATTACCAACCATGCCAATTTGGCCGCTCGTCAATTCGGTTAGTTTGGAAGACTTGCTTAAGAAATAACTGCTTACTACGCTAAACTTACGAATAATGCCGTCTTCAAAATTATTCTGCTTGGCACGAATTTTTAATTCATATATTCCGGCAGGAAGCGTGGGCAGCACATAGTCCACACTGCCCCCAATAAGCGTTTGGGATTCATGATAATTTATTGCATCAATATCCACCCAGTACTGCGTACTGGCGCCATTATTAGCCTCAGTACCAAATGTCCGAATCGCAACAGTGGGTTTATCTCCGGTAAGGTAAGTTTCGGAAATAACGGCATCCACAAAAAACGGCAAACTCGCGGGTAACTGCTTGTGCTCTTGGCCAGCCAAAATATTTCCCGGTCCAAACGCACTGGCCGTGGCCCGCCATGACGTTATATTGTCCGGCAATTTTACCTTAAATTCCGCCTTACCGCTTTCAAGGGCTTTATTTTCAAAGTACGCGGTGTCTAAAAACTCACTCCTATAACCGCCGCCTTTTTCCGCATTGTGGACATATAAACCTCCGGCAAAATACGTATGGTATTTGCCCACGTTTATGTTATGAACCATGGTTTTCGGCGCAATTACTTTTTCTACCGAAATTACGGAAACAGCCTTTCCGTCAACTCCAACCAAACTGTCGCCCGCTTTTACATAACCGGCCATGAGCCATGCGCCGTTTACAAACAACTTATGTTCTTCTGTAACTTTAAGATGTTTATTTATAATGAGGTAGCTGCCAACTTCATGGCGGGAAATACCCTGGACAATGGCAGACACTAAGGGCGCGCCGGTTTTTTCCGAAGCTTTGGCCAAAACGGTATCACCTACTTTTATTTCATCTATTCTCTTGGTCACGCCTCCCGGTAGCTGAATTAAAGTATCCGGCAAGAAACATCCGCCGCCCTCGGCTCCTTCTCCTTGTTGGAAAGCAGGCGGTGTGAAATCTGAAGCCCCGCTTCTAGGCTCCGAGTAGTCTACAGCGTACAAACTTTGCAATATATCCTGCTGCCAATAGTATGGCACTACGTCAAATACCGCTTCGTCTACAACGGACAAATTTACTTCTCCGTCATGTATTTTACCGTCTTTGTCCTTTACAGAAACTCCAATGGTAGCAGTATCGCCGGGCCGGTAATTTGCCTTGTCGGGCGAAATTTCAATATTTAATTTAGCGTCCGACTGTTTATATGCCGCAAACAAAGAATTGCTTTCCACAAAACCATACGGCCCAAACACAACGGCACGATATGACACGGCAGGCTTGTAGTCCTTGCCAAATTTATCCTGCCAAGTATCTTCGCCCGTCAATTTAATTTCGCCAAGACCCGAATGGCCATAACGATAATATAATGTTTTCCCTGACACCAACTGTTTACCGTCTAAAATTTCAGCCTTTAATGGAACCTGCTCACCCACGCTGAACTGCCGGTTATAATCGCGCTCAGTGCCGCCCTCAAATCCCAGACTCAGTACCACTCGGTTGGAGTTGGAGGTGGACCCGGAATAATAGAAACCTTCATAATTGCGGTAATAATACGGCCACAATGTTGCCGAAAGTTTCCTGCCGCCTCCGTCGGTGCCTGAAATACGAATTTGATAAAATCCCCTCTCTACTTTAGGCAGCTCTGTATTAAACACCCATTCACCGCTGCCGTTTGTAACGGACCTAATCTGCTGTACTATGGTTTTCTTTTCCTCATATTTATACTGAGGCACGCTTATTTTATTTATAGGATCGTACGCGGTACCGGCATCAATTTTCAAATATTCAGTTTTTTCTATTTCAGCCGTCAGCTCCACCCCGGGCGCCGCTTTGTCAATATATTCTGGTAGAATGCCCGCGGAGTCCCTATTTGTGGGCTCAGAGTTTATGGTAATAAAATTGGTCTTAGCGGTAATGCTAAAGCTATTGTTATCGTTATATTTCTGCGACGCTTGCAAATATACCCGCGGACCAAACACCAACGCACTTCCCGTACTTTCAGACATTATTTCTCCTTCCTCTGCCAAATCCGGATAAAACGACAGCGAAAGAGTATAAGGATAATAATTAGATTCAAAATATTCCGGCGTTATGGTGACCTTGCCTTCGCCTTTGGCGTTTAAAGTAACTTGGCCGGAAATTTCCCTATTATAATAACCCGTGTACTTTAAAGCCAACTGTCCCACCGGAGTGCCGTCATAAAATTCAGCCTTAACCAAAAAGTCAACAGGTTCTCCGGTAAATACCACGGGCTTGGAAGGAGTAACAGTAATATGATATAAGGGTTTGGAATAATTTAAAATTTCTACCGAGGTTTGGGTTATTACCTTTCCGTTATGCAGCACCACCAAATTATATGTTCCTGGTTTTGCGCCTTTAAAATCCAGCTTCCCGGAAAAAGTGTCAAACTGGGAAATGGTTGTTTGGGTTTCTGCCAAGGGTCTGTCTTGGTTAACATAACCCGGCATTGAATAATTGCCATAATAATAGTAGCCTTCGCGGAGCTGGACAGTAACTTGCTGATTGCGAATATCCTGGCTCTTTCCTTTCAACACGCCCCAAAACTTTACACTGTCGGCAAGTTTGTACGTATATCGTTCGGTGGAAACATATTTCCAATAATCATCCTGGGTATTGCCGGCTGTCGAGTACCACCAACCGGCAGAAACCAAAGCTAAACTAGCCGGCTGGCCGGATTGCTGTATTTCCAAAAGCTTCGGACTCGCGTAGTCGGGCGAATTTAATTCGCCGGCCTTTAACGCTTCGGGTACCGTAAACTCTGCCAGACCTTCTTGGTCGGTCTTGGCCAGTTCATGCCGAACGCCGCTGGCATCATAGTAAGCCACAGTGGCTGCGGACAAAGGTTTTTTCTGGCTAAACCCATATGCCCACACCAATCCATTTTGCTCGGTAAGGGTATAATAATGCGAAATGTCATTTACTAAAATCCATGCCTGACGCCTTATGTCACCGGCTTGAATGTCCAATACATAATAACCCGCCGGTAGCTTGTCCGGAATTTCCAACCACGATTGGTATTCAAAATTTATTATTTCTGGCTTAAAACTGCTCACGCGCGTAAGCTTTTCGGTATTTGCTAAACCACTACCCGTTTGGCGATAATAATACGACCAGCCCAAATCCCAATCGCGGCTCTCATAATAAGCTTTAACAAAATCTTCCTTACTGGAAAAGGCATACACGCTGGCTTGTGCGTTATTTAATGTGGTGTTGTAAGCATATACCTGCAGCGCGGGCTGGCGATCTGTCGGGAACTGAACCAATTCTTCCGGTAAACTAAAAGAGCTGTACGGCTGGTAGCTGGTCTGGCTGGTTTCAAAAGCAAACACAATTTCAGTTGCAAGATTCTCGCTCGAATTCTTGGCAGTAAGCCCCTTGGCTACGGTAACCGTATAAATGGTTTTTTCCGCCAAAGGTTTTGTCGGCACAAACAGCACAGTGTCATTATGCACTTCATATTTCCCTGTAACAGCCGGGGTAATACTAAAATACTTTTCCGGATTTTCAATTTGTTCGCGGTTAAACGTAACCTCTATACTAGAATTAACCGGTACGCCCGTTGCTTGGTTGCGAGGGAATGTTGATATTACGCCAAATGGCGCGCGCACCTGGAATGCCCAGGCAAAATCCCGTTCAGCCACGCCTTCGGCAATGCTAACTTTATAAATAGCGTTACCGGACAATTCATTTTTTGGCTTTATGCGAAAACGATTTTTACCGTCCCCTTCGACTTCAAATTCCACCTCGCTATTGTCTTTAGCCGAATACATTTTAACTACTCGCTTAATTTGCGAGGAAGTAATATCCTTTGAACTTTTTAACACAAACACTGAATTGGGGGCTATGCCGGCCGCGTCCTGGCCATCAACCGTAATTTCAAACGCGGATGCCAACTTCGGCACGCTAAAATAGCGGTAATACACACCGCCGCCGAGAACCAAAAGCAGAACCGCCATGGCAGGAGCCAAAAATTTCATCCACGAAAAAGACATTTTAGCCCCTTGCTTCTCCGGAATAGCTAAAATACTGGCCCTAAGGCTTGTCGGCGCCTTCTCTTTGGGAATTCGATTAAAAATTTTATCTATTATATCCATAATTACTATTGAGCAAAATTAAGTAAGATTAAATAAAATTTAATTCTGCGTCGCTTTAATTAATGTATAGAGTTTTTGCTTACCCCGGTAAAAATGGCTTTTAACAGTGTTTATGGACAGACCTTGCATTTGGGCAATTTGTTCAAAAGTAAGGTCTTCAAAATATTTAAGCAGCAGCACCTCTTTCATGGCTTCGGGAAGTTCTTGCACATAGCCTTTGAACCGTTCATTAAACAAAACGTCATCGAGCTGGTGTTCAAGCGCGGGATCGTCATTTGGAATTTCAAACACCTGATTATCTTCTTCCAGTTCGGAAAATCGCATTGGCTTTTTCTTTTTTATATAATCCAGGCAATGGTTACGGGCAACCCGAAACAGCCAAGGCTTTATTGGCGCGTCCAGGTCTAGCTTGTCCATATTGTTAAACAGGCTAAGGAAGGTTTTTTGGACTATGTCATTTGCATCATCCTGCTCTGAAATCATGTACCGAGCAAAGGAATATATTTCGTCTAAATGCGCGTTGACAATAGTGGTAAAAATCTCTTCTTTGGTCCCGGCTTCAAGCGGGGCTTGAAGAGCTTGGGATTCCATAAAAATTTGGGTTAGTATTTTCATTATACCACGTTTACTCTAACAGGCAGGTAAAAACCTAGGAAATTCCAAACAAAAAAGCCAATAGCTTTACCGCTCCAATGTATAAGACCAGCGTTACCAATAAAGTGGTGGCCATGCTTTTTATAAATACGGCTGTCATAACAGTATCCTTTGCAATTTACTTATTACCCTTATACCACGCCCAATAAAGCCAAAAAGGTTGCAAAAAAATAAAGGCTCCCCTGGCCGCTTCGGCAAAGGGAGCCCTTGAAAATACAGTCTTAGGTTATTTCAATGATTGTATAAACTTCTCTATTTCTTCCTTTCGGGAAGGGTCTGACAAAACCACCTGTTCAGCCAAAGCCCTGGCATGGTTATAATCCCCTACACCGGCGTAAGCTTTGGCTAAATCTACATACAAACCAAGCTCATTTGGCTGTAAAGCAACGGCCTGTTCTAACAATGGTATAAGTTTTTTATAATCACCCTTTTCCTGATAATACTGGGCGTACCAAGCAAACTGCTGCAATTGCGTAAACTTAAACCCGTCAGCCACCGCTTCATCGCCGGCTCTAACGGCCAATTCCATTTGGCCGTTTAAAAAGTAAGCCATAGCCAGCTGCCATTTCCATTGCGGATTATGGGGATTAATTTCCACTATTTCCCTGGCTGTAATAACTGCAATTTTCCAGTCTTTAGTGTAACCGGCCAATTGTATTCTAAGTTGTTGGATTTCCGCCCGCTTAGGAGCGATTTCAATTGCCCTGTCCACACTTTCCTGAGCCTCGGCAAAACTTTGATTATGAAGCATGGCGTAGTTCATTTGCAAACCGGCAAGCCTCATCCAAAGCAGCGGATCATTACCCACTTTTTCCGTAATGGCTTTTTGAACCGCTAAAGCGTTGTCCAACTCCTTACTTACAAATTCCGGCTTTACATCCTGGCGGCCGGAAGGCACAAGTTTATTTAAATAATCCGCGTACTTGTTAGACGTCTCTCTCGGATCCAAATTAAACGGCACTTCAAATGCGGACTGAAAGTATTTTGAAGCCTCTTCGGGCTTAACATCGGAATAGGCATAACCATAATTTACCCGCTTGGCAGCCATCATGGAATTCATGTTTGCTGTATATATAACATAAATGGAAGCAAGCGCGCTTACAACCAACGTTGCATTTGCAAGCATGCCGGCAGGTCTTTTACTGTCAGGCTTTGGAACAATTTCAATTTGTTTACTTTCTGTCCACATATAAGCCGCCAGCCCCAGAAACGTGTAAAAGGCCACGCTAGAGGAAACTGTGTCAAACACAAACAAATTCTGAATCTGATAAACAAGCAATGCCCCAAACAACAAACAAGCCTCTAGCAATGAAAGCAGCTCACTTTTAAAAGCTTTCCACAAACCATACGCGCTAAGTACCAACATACCAAAATAAGCCGCAAATCCCAATATGCCATTGGTCACCAAAACTTCAATTAAAAAATTGTGAGGCTTGTCAAACCACGAAGGGTCGTACTTATAAAGCTCCGGGTTGTAATACTCGTCAAAAATAACGTAATAGTTCTCTGGTCCAGTGCCCAAAAGCGGCCGATCCTTAAAGCCTTCAGCCGCCATACTCCACTGAATTAAGCGCGCTTCGGTATTGGAATCACGTAAATTTGCTAAACGGTGCAGTGTAGAGCCGCGACGGAAATTTTCATGGTTAGCGTATATGGCACCTACTAACATTACAAATAGCGCCACGCCAATAAAACCGTATACTTTAACTTTATGATTGGCTGTTAAAGCAAAATAAACGACTGCCGCGATAAACAAACCAAAAAACAGGCCTACCAAAGCGCCGCGTGTGCCTGAAGAATACACGCCAATTAACATTAACACTACGGCAAGCCAATAATAAATTTTTTTCCACAACTGTTCCGACTGTACGGCAAAATACGCGGCCAAGAACATGGGAATAATTAAATAACTGGGAAAATAAATAGGATTACCAAAAGTGGAAGAAACGCGAACAGGCAATGAAGGGTCCAAAATAAGCGTAGGACCGCCAAGCCACCCGGACAAACCGTTAAAAGTAACGGCTAATGCTACCAAAATAAACGCCTGCAAAAAACGTTTAAGCAAATTGCTGCCGGCCTGGCCCAGCATTTGGATATAAAAATACAAAAGCGCCAAATGAGCAATATAAAACGCGCCGCCCATGCGCTCAAAATTACCCCATAAACTGCGAGCAGGGTTCACTCCCGCCAAAGAAGAAACCACATTTATGACAACAAATGCCAGTACAAATATATTGAGCGGGTTCTTCAAATTGGGCCTAAACTTTGAGTCGGCCGCGACCAAATAGCAATAAAACGGCAATGCCAATTCCACCACTATGCGAAAATAAAACGCTTTGCTGGTTACATACGGAAACAACAAATCTTTAAACACCCAAAAAGGCGTTAACAGTGTAAGCAATACCAGTACAAATAAGCTATACAGGGCGAATTTTTTCATAATTTATAAATTATTTTTCTAAACGTTTTATTTCTTGTTCAATAAGTATATTTCCCGGGTCTCGCTCCAAAGCTTCTTTCCAAAATTTCAAAGCTTCGTGCTTACTTCCTTGCTGTTCATAAAACTGAGCTGCTTTAATCAGCACATCCGCGTGCCGTTTGGTTTTTTCCAAAGCTTCTTCCAATAGTTGCATTATATCTTGCTTTTGCATCCCCATAGACTGACTTAGTGTAATAAAGCGAATCCAAACATCGGCAACCGCGGGGTTTATGTCTATTGCTTTTTTCAAAGTCTCCTGGGCAGCGGACAATTCACCGGCATCTACCTGCACTTCGGCCAAACCCACCCACAACTGCTGCTGCCGGCTATCGAGCGCCAAAGCTTTTTCGTAATATTGTTTGGACAATTCCAGCCTCCCCAGTCCAAAATACTGCTGAGCCATGTACATATAGGTGTTCATGGCCAAATTATTGTAATTGGGGTTTTTAATGTCGAGCGTATTTAAATACCCTTGGGCTTCTTCGAGCTTCTGTTCATATATGCCTTGGGCTTCTTTGGGCAAATTTCGCGCCTTGTCGGGCAGCCCCTCTACAATTTTTTGCAAAGGGTAAAAAAAATACAGTCCTAAAGCTACCGCAAGCACCACCAAAAGCCCTAAAATACTCAAAATGTATGATTTTCGCATAAAGTAACTGTACTAAAAATACTCGGCTTTATCAAGTATAGTCCAATCAAAAATCCCTCCCCCGCCAAAGGCGTGGGAGGGATTTTGCCTAAATTATGACAGTCTTAGGAAACTGTAGCTTAAACCTACCGATTATTGCTTCGACAAGGTCTGGGAATCTGTTGCCAGGTTCTTGACCATGAAATCGTTGCTCCAGTCAGAGGTTGTTAAGCTATGGCTTTGGGCCGAGGTGTCAGACCACACTAAAGAAGCTGTGGTGGCAGTGGCCGTTGCGGCATCGGTCGGAGAGGTAAACGTGGTGGACGGGTTAGCCATGTTTGTAGAAACATAAGCGCCCGAGGCCAAGGTTCCGCCGACAGTTGCCTTAAGTACGTAGTTCTTCGCGCCGCTAATCTGTTGTTCAGCAAGCGTGTTGAATTCTACAACCGCGCCAGAGCTGGTGTAGGTAGTGCTGGCAGTACCCGTAACTTGGGTATTGGCATCAGCGTCCCAAACCTGGAAACTGGACACGGCTACGTTTGTAGAAGTGGCAATGGTAAAGCCAAGCTTAGTCCAACCAATAGTACCGGTTCCGCCAGAAGAAATGGAGAACTTGTACAAAGTAGCGCCTGAGCCAGCGGTCAAAGCCGTGGTCGGCAGGGTTACGTTGGTAAGGGTCGGGATAGACTTGTATACGTATAAGTTATTGCCGGATACGTATGAGTTGGTGGTGGAAATAGCACCCGTGGAGGACGGCGCCTTCTTGTAAGAATGCAACGTAACCTTCACGTTTTCACCGGAAGTGCCGGTACCCTGGCCCACTGTGCCGAGCTGTAATTCTACAGTCAACACTTTAGTGGTGTTGGAAGGCACCACAATGTTCAGGTTGCTGAAGGTGGAGGAAGCAGCACCAGGCATAGTAGCAATGGTGGTTGCGCCGTCCTTCAAGACAATATTCTGGACAGTGGAGTTTCCGGCAAGGCTAATAACCAATTCCGAAATGGTGTACTGGTCATTGGCAGTGGTGAATTTGAAAGCCGCGGCCGTCTTAGTCTGGTTGCCGGCCGTAATGGCGGCTACCGGAGTGGACGGATCCTGAGCAGCGGTAATGGAAGCGGTTCCTACGCTGGTCACTTGACCGGAGGCGGCGGCCATAACGGACGCCGAGGAATTAACCGCGGTACCATTGACCGCAATGCGAGGAGTAAAAGTATCGGAACCGTAAGGTACGCTCGGGGTGGTAATATCGCCCCAAACTTCTACCGAAGCGGTCGAACCTTTAACCAACGCGAAGTTGCCGGAGTAGGTGGAAGTAGCTCCAATACCGCCGTTGGTAATAGCAACAGTGGACTTTACAGTGCCAAACATATTGCCATTAACCATAACTTTTACGTTGTTTAAGCTGCTCAAGGAAGAAGAAGCCGAAAGAGCAAGGTCAATGCTGGAAACGGTTACGTCTTCCGAAGTGCTGCCAACCAAGTTAAAGTCAGCTAACTTAATATTGGTCTGAGGAAGCGGTACAGTCTGGGCCGCGTAGGTGTTGTCTTTGTTCAAAGTTACCGAACCGGTAACATTGGTCAAAGCATTTCCGGCAACGGCAGTGGAAGGCACGCTGGTGTAACCCAAGGATACCATCTTCTGCACATTGTTGGAACCTACATACAAGTAAGCCGTTACTGTGTCGTTGTTACCCAAGTGGTTGGTACCGTCATTGTCAAACATGTCCGCGTGGATTTCCACGACAACCGGAGTACCCGGCTGGACAGTGTAATTCAATGTGTAAGTAGTACCGGCCAAAGAGTTGTTCAAAGTGGCGGTAGAACCGTACTGGACACCGCCGATCAAAACACGACCATTTCGCAGGCTGCCAACGGAAGAATCGCTGGAAGAAGCGGAGAAGGTCAAGGTTTCAATCTTTTGAGCTTCACCGTAGGCGGTAACCGTGTACCTGGCGAGTGTTACGTCGCTGGTACCGTCAGTTACGTTGCCGGACGGAGAATCGGTGGCTTTCACGATGGTCATGCTTCCGGAGTTTATGGAGTTGGAGGAAGAAGAACCTACCGGGAAGGTGTTTGAAGGAGACACTGAAACACCATATTGGGTGTCTGCGAAGTCTACGTCAGCCACGTTGCGGATTTGGAATTGGAAATTGCGGGAAGAACCGGCAATTACGTCAGCCAAAATGCTAACAACGCGGGTACCGCTCTTTAAGACCATTGGGCTCAAAGAGAAGTAAACATAACCGTTGCTGTCCATGGACTGGGTCTGAGCGACCTGAGTGCCATCTACGCGCAAGCGGAAGTTGTTAATATCAGCCTGCTGGGCAGAACCAATATTGCGAACAATGAAACGAGTCATTTGCACGTCGCGGGTATTTACCGTGACATTGCTGCGGAAGACTTCAATATCCTTTGCAGGATCAAAGCTGCCGCCGCTCGGGGTAACCGTACCAAACGTGGTGTAAGCCAAGTCAGAGGTCGAAGATACCGTAAAGAGGCTGCCGGAAATGGCAACTGTGCTGGCAGAAGCGCCAGTTACGGTAAAGGATGTCAACTGGGAACCAATAGTGGTTCCGGAAGAAGTGTTAGCGGCTATCTCAACAACCACAGAAATGGTTTTGCTGCCGTTTACCGTAAACAAACCAGCTGGGTTGTTAAAGGTAACGAGGCTATTGCCACCAACGGAAGCGGCATCGGTCAAACGAGTCGCGCCGTCAAACAGGTAAACATTGGAAAGTACAGAGTCCGAAGACACGCCAATCCTTTTTACCTGCAACTGGGTAACCGTACCGGAACCGGTAAAGTTGTATTTTGCCAATGTTACAACACTCTTATAAGAAGTGTGAACAGCCACAGTCTGGGCTGCCGGGGAGTCTGAAGCCAAAGAGGCTGAGACGGAACCGGAAGTCGGCTGTCCTGGTGTGCCAGGAGTAGAAGTCCAGGAAGGACTTAATTGGCCTGGTTGGCGGGCAACCATAACGCCAGTCTGGGACATGGCTTTGTCAGCCATGTTGGCCGGGACGACGTCAGCGAAGCTGTAACCCCAGGAATTAAAGGTGGCTAAGTCGGGAATACCGAGCAAGCCATTTGTGCCAACCAACTGGACGGTGCCGTTGTTGTTAACGAGCACGCCCGGGCGGTGGGCAGCGGTGGTGTTGTCAATGTTGGAAGTCTTCGTCATAAACGAAGAATCGCCATACATTGCACGGCTAAAGGAAAAACCTAAGCCGGTAAAGACAGCAGCCGAAGTGAAGGCTGCTTTTTGACCGCCGGTAATTAAGGAACATTCGCCCTTAACATCGGAGCCTTTAGTTTCCGTGGCGCAGAAGATTTTACCATCCTGCGGGGCAATAAAGGATCCAGCCGACAAGGCCAGGTCTTCAGCGTTGGCGTCTACTACGGAGCTAAACGAGTTAAAGCCGTAGGAGAGAAATGCGCCAGCGGAAGTGTAAGCGCGGCGATTACCTTCTGGCGTAATAAGCCAGATGGTGCCATCAGATGATTTGACGTTGGTGCCAACAGCGTGTGCCGCTGCATGGGCAGCCAACGGAGCAAAGCTCATCAAAACAGTGGAAGCCGCAACGCCTACTGCAAAGAGTTTCTTTGCGAAGGAATTTTGCATTTGTTACTCCGTTTCCGGGAAAGATTGATTATTCAATTGAGACAATCAATACTATAATATCCTGGAAATGTTAATTTAGTGCATTGCTTGGTTCAAAACAATTAGGAGCTCTAGAGATCACCTAACATTTCAAACGGCAACGATTATTGAATTATCCTAGGCAGGCACTAAAGCGCCAACCGATCGACCACCCCACTCTTTATAAAAAGCGCGGGGACAAGCTAGCTTGCGCCAGCTGCGGGTTCAATAATTGAAATAAACTACTTACAACCTTTACACGAGTTTCCGAATGGACAAAATGCCCAACCCCCTAACCTTTAATGGAAAGTTAAGGGGCCAAGCACTTTTAAACCTTGTTACTTATGTTTCTTGATAAATCTTTATTGCTAAGTTAAGAGATTCTATATCATTTAACCAGACGGCGGTATTTTACATTTTGTTACAGTATTTTACCAAATTTGGGCATGCAAAAAAGTCAGAAATAAATGGCAAAATTAAGCTAAAATATGCGCTAAATATATATTTACCAATAATCCCTGACTTTTTATTTAAAATATA
>CAZPRQ010000017.1:0-23698 GCA_964589415.1 uncultured Candidatus Saccharibacteria bacterium | reverse complement strand
GAATGGGAAAATGGGGACATGACCCATTATTTAAATTTAGGCCTTCCAGGCTCTCTTAGAGTATATCCTAAATCATATTTATCTATCTGTCTTTTAACCCACTGTTCTGTTCCTAACGGTTTACTCTTTTCTATTGAATGTCGGATGTTATTTAATTGAATTTTGGGTAAAGGATTATTCACTAGGCCTAAATAATCTTTGGGCATATCAATAGGCCAAGGGGTAAGGAGTTGTTTAGTTAATTCTGGGTTCTTTAATCTTAGATATAAACTTCCCCATTTCCAGTCTTCTGCTTTTTTAACCATATTGACTCTCAAAGCATTGGCTTCTACGTATTTAGCCAGTTGTAAAAAATAGCTGTCTTTTTCTACCAGAAAAGACTTAAACCGTCCTTGGAATAAATGTCCACTTCCTACGCTACCATGCTGGGTGTGCCAACGCTGGGTGGCTTTTTGGGTAAACTTACCAAAGAATTTACCCATATCCCCATTTTCTTTGGGTCTAACTATGAAATGCCAATGATTAGACATTAAACAAAAAGCAAATATGCCCATGGGAATAAGTTCAAGGGTTTCCTGTAAAGATTTTAGGATACCCTGAAAATCTTTAGCGACTTTAAAAATATTCCAACGAGCGTTGGACCTATTTATTACATGATAGATCTGGTCTGCAATGTCGACTCGTGGTTGTCTGGCCATACCACCATTATATCATAATGGGTCATGTCCCCATTTGTTCACACTGCAGCAAAAACTTGTCCCAATGGCATAATAATTATAAAAAAAGCTAACGCAAAAGCAGTTAACCTTTTAAACTTGTAATAAAATGGCATATGATATTTGTTTCTCTGTCTAAGGTTTTTTACCTCAAGGCAGCATAAAAAACTCTGACACCACCATATTACGCTTATTTATGATAAATGTAAAATTAAAGGGTGGATAAAAAATCGGTTATTTTGGAAAAAACTTATAGCCTAACATTTTATAGGCGAGTTTGGCGGTAAGAAAGTCCGGGCCGTGCAAATTTTTCATGGGAGCAAGTTCCACAATATCCGCACCTACTACGTTCTTGGATTTAAACACAGCCTGTAAAATATTCAGTGTCGGCCACCAGGTAAGCCCGCCCGGCTCCGGTGTGCCGGTTGCTGGCATAATAGACGCGTCAAACGCATCTATGTCGAAAGTAATATATACATTTTTTGTGGGCAACTGCCTGACTATTTCCTGCGGGGTCGGCTCTTCCCAGCCTCCATATACTTTTATTCTCTTAGCTTCCCTTTTCATATACCCCAACTCATCATCTATCTCGCTTACCGATCGAATTCCCACGGATACCAATTTTTTTACCGGGAAATCTTCCATGGCGCGTCGAAGCGCCGAAGCATGGGAAAACTTGGAGCCGCGGTATTGCTTGCGCAAATCTATATGCGCGTCAAAATGCAAAATGCTAATGTCTTTAGTATGTTCGAATATTGGTTTCAATACCCCGGGCGTTAACGAGTGCTCCCCGCCAAGCACCAGCGGAAATTTATTGTCTCTTGCCACCTGGCCAACAATGTCCGAAAGCAAGTCCAGCGCCTTGGCCGAATCTTTAGGGATTTTTGGCTCCTTTACCGTTGCTATGCCGCACTTGTACACGGGCGAATAAGTCTGCTCATCATTTTCATTCAATTCATGGCTGGCAGTAAGTATGGCCTGGGGCCCGTTTTTGGTCCCGCCTCCGTAGGAAACATGACTTTCCATACCAAACGGAATTACTATGGCCTTAGCCTTTTCATACGGCACTTCAAAACTTACACCCTGGTCTATGCCTAAAAATCCATTCTTTAAAATTTTAAATTTCATAAAAAAATAAAATTAAAACTGCTTGGGGTATTATGAAGCAGTTTTTTAAAAAAATCAATATTTACTTTAATTAACCGGCACTAAAACTCTCACTTTCCTGCTTACTCCGCTGTTGTTCGCGTTTATATCCACGGCTTTTTCTGCGAAATATGGTATGCCTTTGGGATTGTTTGCACTGTCCCAAGTTTCCATTTTTACATATTGGCTGTATGTTTCGTTATTTACCAAAATTATTTCCTGTTGATCGGAAGTTATTAAATTTACAACCAAACTCGGGTAATTTGACCTAAGTAAAGTTCCTTTCACTATCATGGCAGTGTTGGATTGGCTTAAATTATTGCAATTTGCGTTAGCGTCAGAAGGCGGGGAAACTGGGTTAATTTCGCATATCCAGACCTCTATTCCGTCATTTTCACCACTGGAAACCAAATAGGTTAGTCTAAGTTTACTGTAATTACTCGGTCCGCTCATATTGGACGGATCATGCAAAGAAAAGCGCAAAGTTTTATTGGGTGGGACTTTAATTTGCTGTATGGCGTCTGTAAAATCTTGAGCGGTGTTTACTACCGCCATAGAACTTATATTTGACGAGTAGTTGGGAAAAGCGCTGTCATTTGCCCTGCGTTTAATTTTAAACAATGCCTCCTCGGTTACCGCATGCGCGCCATAAAGCGCCGGTTCCGTACGAGATAAATCGCCTGAGGTCCTGACTTCAACTAATAAAATAGTGGCCAAGCTAAAACTTATGGCCATAACTGAAGATAAAATTAATATGGCCAATAACAAAGTTACGCCCGACTGGGAGCAAAGCCGCTTATTATTTATTCCTGAGTGATTAATGGGGGATGTCATATTTATCGGAAGATACGGTTGTTTGATAGTAAATTGATACTTGTTCACCGGTAGTTAACTGGGTTTTAAAACCCAAAAGCATGGTAACAAAAGGCTGTGTACGAGCCAGAGCATTTATGTCCGTTGTTGGATTGTCGACGTAAGGATCCTTGGCCGGACGAATATAAAAAACAAGTGATTCTATAGTAAAATTCGGAGGATTTAAAACTTCAGTAATGGAATTATTTTTATTTAAAACAAGTACCGGCTTGGGGTTATTGGCGTTTTTCCCAAATATATTATTCCCTACCCAGGTACTGTACGCGCCGGTGCCTCCTGTACCATAGCCTAAATAAAAGCATTCTCTGTCGCCTTCCAGTGTGGTTATACCCAATCTATTTTCTTTTGCCGCGTAACTGTCATAACTGCTAACCCCTACGTCCGGAATGGTGCTGCCCGCGCTCAAACCATTGATGCTTGGACATGGAGCTATGGTTGTGGAAGTAATGTCACCGGGCGGTGAAATAATACCATAATCAATTTGGCCGTTACGCACTTCTTTCACCAGCAATTCCACAAAATTGCGCATTCCCTGCGTGGCTTGCCTAAGCGCTTCACTGCGACGGTTTATTTTTAAAGTGTAATCAAATAAAGAAAAAAGCGCTATAGAAACAGTAGCAAAAATGCTTGTGGCGACCACAATTTCCATAAGCGTAAAACCAGCCCTCTTATCATGTATCAGCAATTCGTTTCTTTGCATAATCCTTAATTCTTGATTCTAAATTCTTGATTCTAGTTCTAGTAATTTTTCCAATTGGTTAAATATGTTTCCAATGTAACCACGCATTTTTGTCCGACAGCCGGATAACTGACATCTGTTCTGTTTTGTGGACAATTTTTACCTTTCCACCATACCTGAGAAATAACCTGTATGCGCTCATAGCCTGTTTGAGCAAAGGCCGCGTTCGGACTGGATTTAATAATTGTTACTTTCCTGTAATAGGGGGAGTTGCCACTGGCGACGGGCACGGTGGGGTGAAAATAAAAACCGGTAAAATTCGGATCGGTCATAAAAGACGAACTGGTAAAATCAGGCGAATTGAGTCCATAATTATTACTCGCCGCTTCCATAAGCCAAAAAGTGATGCCTGCAGGATTATAACGGAGCCTATAGGCTGAATTGCCCGCCGGTGGGTCAATTGCGTAAGTTTGTGTTAACCAATTTTTATAACACCTCGCGCCGCCAGCCGGATCCGGATAATTGGGGGAAGAAGCGTTGGTTTCAAAATTATAACAATCAAGATTTATGCTGGATTGCTTTAACCAATTCGTGTCGCGCATATTTTTTACCGCCTCAATACCCTCGCGAGCCACGCCGGTGGCAACTATCTGCCGAATTATATTATCGGAAGCCGAAAAAGCATAAATTGCCAACCCAACCGCCGCGGTCATTCCCATGGAAAGCATAAATAAAGCGGTCATCGTCTCTATAAGCGTTTGACCGGACTGATTACGGGCAACTTTTAATAGGCGGTACATACGTTTCCTGTTACATCCGTCGGACATACTATACCCGACGTTGTATTAACAAGTATATAGCGAACCAGGTTTGGACTTTCATATTGATCGGTAATTTTAATAACCAACTTAGAGTCTGAAGTGGTCGGATTATTGTCTATGTTCCCCCTAAAATCCAAAATATTAGCATAGGCATCTGTTGGAGGCGGTGTCGCGAAATTATAAAAATCGCAGCTGTTAGTGAGAGTTATGCCCGCGAACGGCAATTTATACGCAATAAGCGCGCAACTGGGCGTGTCAGTTACAGGCACCACGTTTCTTTTTACCGTCAACGACTTTATTTTTACGCTTCTTGGCAAATTGAAAGTTTCTACGGCCGCGCTCAGTCTTGGCGATGAAGATGTATTATACAAAGCCTGCATTACATATTGTCCGCCCGCTCCGGTGGTGCTTAATTTCATTAAATAATATTGAACGGCTTGTCCGCCAGAAAGCGTGCGCGATGATAAAGAGTAGCTTTGCAATTTTCTAATATTGGTAATAATTTCATTTTGCGCTATTAACAAATCGCGTTCCGCCCGCTTAGCCGCAAAATTCGCGACAATAAAAGTTGCCATAAGCCCCATAATGGCAATTACCACAATTAACTCCATAAGGGTAAAGCCCCGGTTCATACGCCCACTGTCAGCGGGAATATTGTATTTTTTGGGAACCATTTTGGTTTCAAATAATATTGCAATAACACGTATATTGTAACATTAAAATCCTATGAGCGACAAATAAGCGGCCCATAGCTTATGACCCCATAATAGCGCCAAAACGCAGGCCACACTCAAAAAAGTACCGAAGGGTATTTGGCTTTTTAAGCCCTTTCCACCGGCAACCAACAAGTACACGGAGACAATAGCTCCCATAAAAAATGCCGAAAACATACCCAAAACCACCAATGGCCATCCCAAGACCGCGCCAAAAGGAAGCATAAATTTAACATCCCCAAACCCCATCCATTTTCCCTTGGAAAAAAACCAAATGCTAAAAAATGGAAGAAATGCGACTATTGCCCCTAAAACACCCGAGCCTGTATGACTCGCCAAACTGAACAGCGAAGTTCCGGCTAACATGTCTAAACAAATATTCAAAAGTAAAATTACCGCGGACAAAAAAAATGTCAAACTATCTAAAATTATATAATGTTCCAAGTCTATAACAAATATAGCCACCAATACACTGCTAACCAACAAAACCCTTGCCGTTTCAAGCCACTCGTAACCTCCTTGCGGCGACATAACCCCTACAATTAACGCGTACAAAATTCCCGTTATAATTTCTATGTACGCGTATCTGGGAGAAATATTTGCATGGCAATACCGACACTTCCCCTTTAAGCTTAAATAACTGAAAATTGGAATTAAATCTAGCCAGTTCAAGTTATGACCGCAATTAAAACAGTGGGAACGACCGTTAAGAGTTAAACCTGAGGGCAAGCGCAATATTACCACGTTTAAAAAACTGCCTATTAAAACTCCAAAAAAACCAATTAACAACAAATGCATTTATAAATTTCCAAGCATAAGATTAATGTTTAATTCCGCG
This sequence comes from uncultured Candidatus Saccharibacteria bacterium, assembly GCA_964589415.1. Classification (GTDB taxonomy): domain Bacteria; phylum Patescibacteriota; class Doudnabacteria; order UBA920; family UBA920; genus CAZPRQ01. The sequence continues at coordinate 17,912 of CAZPRQ010000017.1, read as the reverse complement.
TCTTTTATATTGCCGGAGCCTTGTGTCACGCGCAAAGCCTTCCATATTTCCACCGAGGAAGGCTGAAACTTATAAGCTTGGCTTAGCGCGTATAAAAACTGCTCCCGCCGCCCTTCTTCCTGATACACTCTGGCAAGCAATTTCCAAGCATCCCCATGTTCGGGGTTTAAAATTAAAATGGATTCTACCATTTTTTTCGCCGCCGGCATTTGGTTTTTCAAAAAATAGTACTGCGCTAAATAGTACCTTCCGGTATGAGAATATGGATTAAACGCCAAGCTTGAAACCAAATTGTACTGAACCTGTTGCGCGTAAAACAAAGTTTTCGTCTGCTGGTATCTTAACATGTTTAAATGAGCCTGTTGCAAATAAGTTTGACTCAAAAATGGATGCTTTAAAGCGGCTTGCGATTGCAACCTATCTATTTTGTCCGCCGACTCATTAAGCATTATGGCACTCGCAGTCGAAAACACGGACATTAACTGATCTGTTGGATTAAGCCAATACGCGAACTGGCTTTGTTTGAAAGCTTTAATGTAATTGCCTTGCCAATACATTTGCATGGCCGAAAAAAGCATTACTTCGCTAACTATATACACCAGGGCGGCAATCGCCAAAATCGCGCCAGAAAAACGAATGGCCAAAATACCCACACTTAACCGGGATTTCGTAACTATTTCCTGCCTCAATTCAGGCAAACGAAGCGACAGAGCCAAAAGCAAAGCTAACAACATAAAATTAGGAACAGATACCGGGGTAAAGCTTGCTGCGACCACCCAAACTACGATTGAAGCCGCCGCTGCCGCGGAAATTAAATCCAATTCATTTCGCACGCGAAAAATTGCAGCCGTAAAAGCAGAAAGCAGACATACTATAAACATAACTGCCAACGGAACGCCTCCCGTGGCTGCCAAATGCAAAAAAATATTATGAGCATCATCGAATAATGAACTTTCGGAAGCAAAATTTTTACCACGTCCCGACTCATACCAATATTGAAAATTTCCCAACCCCACCCCTACCAAAGGATAAGATTCCGCCGCGGAAATGGCTAAATCCCATACAAAAAAACGAGTTTGAATATTTTTATCCTCAGAGGACACACCCCTTAACGGACTGTCAGTTCCAATAATATTGGCGGAAAATATTGCCCCGAAAACCAGAGCAATAAAAGAGAGTGCCAAGAGCGTTTTACGAATATTTGGAATATACAACAAGCTTAACAGCACCAGACAAGCCCAGCCGCTAACCAAACCAAGCAAGGCTCCCCTGCTTGCCAACATTACGAGCATGCCTGACGAAACTATAGAACTTGTCCAATAATATAGCCTTTCCCACTTCTGCCGGCTATAAAAAGCCATAATTACAGTGAGTGGTAATAAGCAAGCAATATATAAAGAAGTAAAATTCGCATTGCCTAAAAATCCGGGGGCGCGGAAAAATTTACTATTGTCATATTCAAAATAACCTACCCCCAAACTTTGTAAAATTGCCCACATTGCAACTATTAATCCACTAAAAATGGCTACTTTTACCAAATATAATATGAATCTGGAATACGATAATACCGATAAGCAAGCAGTAAACAAACACCATGCCGTCATAAACAGCCAACTGTTGGTAAACCTATAATTTACCCCAATAAAAGAATTTAAAGGATCCACAGATGACAAGGTTGCAATACCAGACCATACCCAAAAGCCTATTAGGGCTCCAAAAAAAACTTTAGCGGCCAATTGAGTGTCTGACCAAGGTCTTTCAGCCATTACCGGAACGACAAAAAACCATAACAAACCGGCACCAAATACAAAAATGCTAAATTTTAATGTTTCAAACTGCTCCAAAGTGTAATAACTATAACCACATACGACGGCTAAAAAGAAAAGGCTAAGTAAAACCCGCGATAAACCAACTCTTTTATAAGCATGCTTGCATCCGTTTCCAATTTTAATCATTTGGAGGTATAGTTTCATAATATTCCAGCGCTATAATTGAAAAAGTTCCCAACCCTTGGAAAAACCACCTGAAGCTTTCGGTAAACATACCCATAATTCATATTCTGAATTTTTAATATTCTTATACAAAATATTTTCCGAACAATTGTCGGACTTATAGAACGCGGCAGGCCAAGGGTAAATATAGCTCCCAAAACTATCCACGTCTTCAAATTCAGAAACAGTCGGATAATGACCCTGATCACTGTTAAAATATTCCAGCGCGCGAACCACTTGACCCGCGTTTAACAAAATAAATTCACTACGACTGGTTTTAGCTCCGGCAATCCAACCCATATATCCGCTTAAAAAAACCACCAGCAGGATTGCCGTTATAAACGCGGAGCGTAACCATAAGCGAATAAGAAGTATATTCATAATTATATTATAAATGATAAATGCCCTAAGTAGAAATACTTAGGGCATTTACATTGAGATACTATTGAATACCGGACGGGGAAAGCGTTTTTGTACAAGCGCCTGCACCGCAAGTATAGCCACCGGTAGATGCTCCTAAACAGAACGTAAAAGTATAGGAGACTCCAGAACCCTGTTGGGTATAAGTGTAGGAATTCTGGGCTGCCGAACAACTACCGTCTGCCGGTGAAGGAGATAACGGTATTTGACCAATATAATTTGGCACCAAACCGGAAGGAGAACCGCCAGCGGCAGCAGGATAGCCGCTGTTGTCATTGTAATACAATTCCAAAGCGGAAGCCAACTGACGCATATCAGCAAGTCTCTTGGCATCCCTGGACTTGGCTCGAGCCGAGTTTAGGGATAATAAAACCACAGAGGCCAATAGACCAATGATAGCGATAACTACCAATAATTCAATAAGTGTAAAGCCTTTATTTTTATTTCGCAAAGTTTTCACCCCCATTCCGGATTATAACTCTTTTAGAGTTATGGGTTAATTAAAAATACCAAAGGTATTTCTAATATACTAGTAATATTATAGCAGACTTTTGACAAAAAATGCAAAAAACTTATTCACAATTCATATTAAGTATTTTTGAAAAATTATTTTGGCTTTAACCAGCGCTGCTCGCCATATTATAAATTGGCAGCAATATGCCGGCAACCATAGCACCAACACCCAAACCCAAAATAATCATTATTACCGGTTCCAGCAACGTAGTAAGTGTACTAACTTTCGCGTCAACTTCCTTCTCATAAAAACTTGCCAGTTTGGCCAATATATCATCTAGCTGCGCAGTCTGCTCACCCACCCTTACCATTTGAATGACAATATTAGGGAACTCCGCATGTCCCGTAAGGCCTTCGCTAATACTTTTACCATTGGAAATTTTTTCCACAGACTGAAGCAAAATATCCCTGTAAATTACATTATTTACTATTTCAGATACTATTTGAATTGCTTTTATAATGGGGATACCCCCTACGACTAGAGTGGCCAAATTACGAGAAAAACGAGCCAAATATATTTTTCTAAATATATCCCCCAAAATTGGAAGGTGAATCTTCAAGCGATCCAGTTGATATCTGCCTTGCTGGGTAGTAATATAAACCCTAATTGCTAAAATTAAACCGAATATAATCAATAGTACCAGCCACCAAAATTTTTGAAAAAAATCGGTAAATGAAATAAGCACTACTGAAATAGGCGGCAAAGTACCTCCTTGCTCTTTGAGAACCGCGGTTAGTTTAGGTAAAACAAACTTAAACATTAGCATGCCAACAACCACCAAAGCTCCTACTACAAACACCGGGTAGGTCATGGCGCTTTTTACTTTTGACCTTAACGCGTAATCCTTTTCCAATTGATCAGCCAAATACGAAAGCGATTTATCGAGCGACCCGGATACTTCGCCCGACTTAACCAAACTGGTATAAACATTGCCAAATACCTTAGGATATTTGGAAAGGGCCAAGGAAAGACTTTCGCCATTTTCCACGGAGTTTATAAGATCACGCACTATGGAAACCAAGTACTTTTGGGTAATCTGCTCTTCCAAAATACGCAGTGCCTGTATAATTGGAACACGAGCCGAAATTAACGTGGCTAGCTGCCGGGAAAACAATACCAATTCTTTATTACTAACAGAATTGGCAAAAGGATTTATTTTGTCGAACAAGTTTTCTGCTTGAGCGTCTAAGCCAATAATTATAAGGTTGTTTTCCGACAATAACTGCTCAGCGCGCTGCTGATCAGCGGCTACAACTATACCTGTCAATATTTTACCTTCTTTATTTCTGGCTTTATAAGCAAACTTCATATAACCTCGTATTTACACAGGCCCTTGTCCAGTGAAAATAATAAACCAATATTCTTTATTCTAACAACTCTTGGAATTTTACTCGAAACTTGCGCTATTATGAGATTAGCGACATAAAATAATCATTATCGCTTACATAATTCTGCGCGACTTCCATTTCTACCTGCCCTTGCTTAACCAGCATGGCAAGCGTTTTATCCAGTGGAATCATGCCTTCATCAAGATTTGTCTGAATAATATTGGGGATTTCATATATTTTGTTGTCCCTAATAATATTCCTTACGGCATGATTGCTAACCAAAATTTCATACGCGGGCACCCGTCCTCCCCCGACTTTCGGCAATAACCTTAAAGAAATTGCCCCAACCAGAACGCTGGCTAACTGTCCTCGCACCTGCTGCTGTTGGGCCGAAGGAAACACATCCACAATACGGTCTATGCTTTGGGCCGCATCATTGGTATGCAGTGTAGCAAACACCAAATGTCCGGTTTCGGCAATAGTTAACGCCGCTGCCATGGACTCCGCGTCGCGCATTTCCCCCACAAGTACCACATTAATATCTTCTCGCAGGGCAGACTTTAAAGCGCCGGCAAAGGACGGAGTGTCTATATACAACTCCCTTTGGCTTACCATAGACTGATTGGCCGTAAATACAAACTCAATAGGATCTTCAATGGTTAAAATATGCTCATCTCGAGTATTGTTTATTTCATTTATCATAGCTGCCAAAGCCGTGGACTTTCCGTGTCCGGTAGGTCCGCAAACTAACACAAAACCTTGACGTTTTTCTATAAAACGACGCAAGGTGGGAGGAAGACCCAATTCTTCAATTGTTTTAATATGGTTCGGCACGAGCCGCATGGCTACACCAAGCACCCCTTTTTGCCTAAAAGCATTAACCCTAAAACGTATATTATCTTTAAAGGCGTAAGAAAAATCTACATTCATCTGCTGCTTAAACAATTCTTTTTGCGAAGGCTGAAGCACCACATCCAGTAAATCGCTAATGCCATCGTTAGAAAGCGCCTGATAATTATCCAAGCGGATTAATTTACTATCTACTCTAATAATTGGAGGTTCGCCCACCTGTAAGTGCAGGTCAGACGCGTCACGTTCCAACACCACCGAAAGTAATTTATTTAATTCAAGTTCGCTTGCTTTGTACATACATTTATATTAATACGTTTTTAGCAATAATAACTAAATCTCTGGGGGTAGTTAAATCCCGGTCAACATGACTAGTTATCCCCGCGTCCATCAAATCCCGCAAAAGTTCACCATCCAAGTGGCGAGCCACACTAATAAAAGGAATATGGGGAAAATTGTTGATAGCCGATTCTATAATGCCCACCATGTTACCTTTCAAGCTCCAAATATCTATATTAACAAAAATTATAACTGGTTCCAATTCCTTAACTTTTTTGTGTAACGAATCTACAGAAGCACGATGAAGTTCATAGCCTTCTGGATTAAAATGTTGGCAATAAATACGATATAAAATATCATCAACTTCAATAAATAATATCCGCTGTGCCGGCTTAATGGAATCGGAAATTAACTCCCGCAAATCAAATTTTTGTCTATATATGTAAGCCACAAATATATTAAGTAAAATTAAAAAATATGGTTAAATAAATGAGGTCCATAAATTATGACTTTATTCCGTCGTCACCCGAATTACCTCGTCCATAGTAGTTTCTCCGCGAAGAACTTTTATTACCCCGTCTTGCTTCATGGTAATCATCCCCAACTTCGCGCCAGTCTCATACAGCTGGTGGGCGGCCTGCTTTGCCAATACCATATCCTGAATTTCCGTGGTCACAGGCAAAACTTCAAATATCCCAAACCTACCCTGATAACCGGTTTTTCCGCATTTCTCACACCCCGCGCCTTTGTACATTTTTAAAACTTTCCGGTCAAAACCTTCAAAATATTCTTCGGGAACATTTATTAAGTTCTTCTCTATTTCCTGCTCTACTGCTTTGGTTATTGGAATTTCGGCTTTGCAACTCATGCAAATTTTTCTTACCAACCGCTGAGCCATAACCACGTTTACGGACGCCGCAAGCAAAAAAGGCTCTACACCCATGTCAATCATGCGCGGCATGGCACCAATGGAATTGTTGGTATGAAGGGTGGAGAAAAGCAAATGACCGGTCAAGGCCGCGTGTACCGCTATTTCACAAGTTTCCTTATCACGAATTTCACCAACCATTACCACATTGGGGTCCTGACGCAAAATACTCCTTAAACCGGCGGCAAAAGTTAACCCGATATCCGGATTAATCTGACTTTGGTTGACACCTTGTATAAAATACTCAACCGGATCCTCTAAAGTGACAATATTCACCATTGGCGTATTTAAAATTGAAAGTATGGAATATAAAGTTGTAGATTTTCCACTTCCTGTAGGACCGGTTATTAAAAATATCCCGTGGGTCTTTTTTATATTTTCTGTAACCCATTGCAAATTCCTAGCCCGAATACCCAACTGTTCCAAAGTCGGCACGCTCCCGGTTTTATCCAAAATACGCATGACGATTTTTTCGCCGTATATAAGGGGTAAAATAGAAACACGCAAATCCACCGATTTTTTCCCTACCTCCATATGAAATCTTCCGTCCTGAGGAAGCCGCGACTCGTCTATTTTAAGGTTTGAAAGAATCTTTATGCGGGTAATTATTGCTGCGTGCACGTTTCTTGGCAGCATTAGACTCGTATGCAATATGCCGTCAATTCGGTACCTTACCCTAACGTCCTTCTCAGAAGGCTCGACATGAATATCCGAAGCGTTACCTTCTATTGCATTTGATAAAATAACATCCACTATTTTTATAATTGGCGCGTCTTCTATTACCTGCGCCTGGACCGGTCTTTTTTCAACCAGTACTGTCTGCTGCGACTCTTCAGTCTTTTGAATATTTTTTAACGCTTCGCCCACTACGCGCTTAAGATTCTTTTTCCTGCCCAGCACAATATCCAACGAGCTTTCAGAAGCCAAAAATAGCTGCACTTGCAAGTTCTGCTTCTGCCCTAAAAACTCCAACGCTTCCAAAGCCGCCAAGTTAGAAGGGTCAATAATCGCCACTTTCAAAGTGTGATGGTCAAGTTCAAAAGGTGCAAAGTTATAAAAATTTATGGATTCTGTGGGAATTAGACTTAAAACATTTTGCGGAATTTGAGTCTTTCGCAAATCTACATATGGGATATTAAAAAAAGCGGCTTTCGCTTTGGTTAAGTCTTCCTCTTCCAAAAACTTTTGCGCCAATATGATTTGGGTAGTATTTAGGCTGCTATTTTTTTTTAAACGCTCCAAAGAAGCCGCTTGTTCGGATTTTAAAAAACCGTTAGCGACTAAAAATTGCTCAAAACCTTGAGGAATGGTATTGGCTATTACAGGTTTTGGGGATACTGCATCCATAAAAGTCGTAGGTTACCTAAAAATTATTGCGCTTGCGAATCGGATGATTCAACTTTGACTAAATCTTTTTCTAAAACTCCGACTTCCGTAGTCGTGTTAACTTTAGGATACTGCACGACGCTAAATTTTAACGGCTGCTTCTGAAGTACTTTCTTTATATCCAAAGTATTCCCATAGGGCAGAATTTCGGCAGAACTGGAAACCTGGGATGAATATGGCTCGTTCACTCCGACATTACCAGCCATTCCTGCGCCGGCTGGAATGTCCGTTGGCACAGTAAGCGCGGCGGGGTTGGAATTGGAATTTTTAAACATGCCATTATATAGCACAAAACCTGTGCCAAATAAAGCTGCCGCAACCACCATAATTTGTATAGTTTTTTTATTCATAATAATAACTTGTGAGGCTGAATTTAAAATCTATAATGCCGCCTTGAGTGCCCGAAATATCTAGGGAGGAAATGTCAATTACCCGGGGATGGCTTTCTATATTTTTTAAAAATGCTTGAAACTGTTCGAAAGTTCCGGATAGTGTTACATTGGCGGTCAGCTTCTTCACAGTTCTTTTGACCCCGAAAGGATTTTCTAACATTGCCCGGTTACCGGCCACAATTGCTTCCGCTCCCGTATTTATACCTATACTCCCAACAGTTAAACCAGAAACCTGGCCATACTGTTCTATAACATAATACAACCGACTAACTTGGGGTTGTAATGGCAGCGCTTCATCTAGTTTGGGTAAATCATCTTTTTCACCGGCTTTCATCTGCTTTACCAGTTGATCGAGTTGAGCGCGTTTTTCCTCCATAGTGGATGCTTCCTCCAGAACCACCGCCAGTTTCTGCCGCGCAAGTGACACTGTATTCATTTGAGGCCTAAGCAAATACCAAAAAAACAAGCCTGCGGCAAAAATAACCATTACAATTTCTATAACGGTATTTTTATAAGGCACTACTGCTTGAGCCGCCGATTTGAATATGGGTTTTGTCCTAATGGGTTCCATATTTATGGTTGAATGTCGAATTCTCCTTTTACGGATTGAGTTAACTTATACTTTAAAAGGTTTGGATCATAATTCATACGTACATCGAATTTAGTAGACAACCCTTGGCCGCTTTGTATTTTATTTATGGGGCCAATTCTTAGATTAGAAAAATATTTGTTAAATTTAACGGTTTCATCGAATACCTGGAGAAATTTATCCAAATCCTCGGTTGAAGGCACCACCACTGAGAGAGTTAAATTGCCATCAGACAACCCTTTTATAGAAGCGTAAGACGCATTTTTTAAAGTTACCCTGGCAAGCTCGGGCATAAGCTGCGACCAATACAAATGACTATCCAATAATTTTTCCAACTCCTTTAACTGCTGCTGTCTTAGTAGTAACTCCTGGCGCCCATTATCTTTCGCGACTTCCGATTTTTGCTCACTAATAGTCTGTTCAGCTGCCATTATTTTATTGCCCAGACTGTAATTGCTATACCAAAGCCAGCCCCAATAAACAACAATTCCTACAAAAACTGCTAAAAACAACCTAAATACCCAAGTAATAACTTGGTCCCAAGAGGCACCGGCACTGCTATTTTGTTTCAATAAATTTATTTGTGGCACGTTTGAAATTTAACTTACAATGCTTATAAATAGCTAGCTGAAATTTAGAAATTAGTCTTTTCTCAATCCTAAACCAATCGCGACAGACAAACTGGGGGTATAACGTTTTAGAATAGGGGCTATAGCTTCAGAATATGCCACAGCCTTAAGCGGATCACCCATTTCCGCAGGTATTTGCAGATCTGAAAAATACTCTATAAGGCCGGGTAAGTTGGAAGCTCCGCCGACAAAAATTATTTTTTCCAGGTTTACATTCCTGGTCTGGTAAATAGTCATTAACTGCTTGACCTCGTTCTTTACGATATTTAGCACCGGCTTAACCGTTTCTGGAATAAAAGTCGCGGAACTAACTCCAAAATCCTTTTTAAACTGCTCGGCCCTTACCATAGAAATGTTTAAAGCCTGTGAAAGCTTGTTTGTAATAGTATCACCGCCGACATTTAAATTTCTTGAGAGTCTTAATAGCCCGTGTTCAACAATATTTATGCCGGTTGTCTTTGCTCCCATATCTATTATAACACAGTTGGTTGGCTGATTTCCTATAAGAGAGCGGATAAGCGCCAAAGCTTCTATTTCCCCGGCCAAAGTGGACAAGCCGGCCTGCTCAATCATGTTTGTATAATTTAAGGTTACCAGCTTTGGCACCGCGGTAAGTAAAATTTTTATACCTGTTTCTTTGGTAGTACTGTCTATAACTGTCCACGCCAAATCTATTTCCGAAAGAGCCAAGGGTACGTATTTTTTTGCCTCAAATTCCACCGCGGAAGCAAGCTCCCTTTCATTCATGGCAGGCATTTCAATAACAGAAATAAATACCGCGCTGTTTGGCAAGCTAACGACGCATTGTTTGGCGGTAACCCCTGCTTTTACCAACAAAGCTTTAAGTAATTGGGACATATGGCCAATAGCCGAATTTTCATCCCCTTTGCCCGAAAGTTGATAAGGCGTATTTACAATGCCATACGTTTCTAAAATTGGCTGGGTATCATGGCTTATTTGGGCAATTTTTATGTTAGCCGTGCCTATGTCTATTCCCAGGATTGATTTTTTCTTTGAAAAAAACATTCCGCGTTTATTTTTTATTTCAAAAAGTCAATTTAATACATTTATCATACTATATTCCTGACCGTATTGTCAAAAAAAACTTAATCTGCTATTATATGTTGGCCAACCTTTCTTAAACGGGAAGAAACTCCGTTTATTTTTTAAATAAATGAGGGCAATTAGCTCAGATAATTGTCCGCCTACTCCCGCTTATGACAAAATTCGGAGGACAAGGAGCGCTACCCCGCACAAATTGCGGGTGCGTAGCTCAGCTGGTTAGAGCACTTCACTGATAATGAAGAGGTCCGTGGTTCGAGTCCACGCGCACCCACCAGTAGCGCGCCTACCCCCGTAAAACATGAACATGGTGAATGTTTGTGCGGGGACACTGATAATGAAGAGGCCTCAGGTTCGATTCCTGAATCTTCCACCAGTCTCCGCTAAAGCTACGGCTGGCTCACGATAGAAGACTCATATTGTAGTTTAAAAGGCCTCTAGTAAAGGTAGTAAGGGGAGGCTGTCCGACGAAGCCTTGTGCGTAGTTGGACTAAAAAATCGCCTGACTGCATTATTCGCAAGCAAAATAATTCTTCTCTCTCCTTAAATAAAAACCCATGCGTTATATTTTTGCCCCGCTATTATTTGTGCTTGGTATACTCATTATGAAATACACAGTGCAAATAACTAACAATACCGGTAAAATAGATTTTGCTGAAAAATACCTTGGAACAGGGATTGGGGCGGGTACCTACAGTTTTTGGAGGCTGTTTGGCCTGTTAATGTGCGTGTTAAGCATTTTATGGCTGTTTGGACTACTACCCGGCGGCGGCCTTACTTCAGTTTCCACCCCTTAATGGGGTATTTTATTATTTTTGTCCATACCAAATATTGCTCATTTATTTTAAACGGGCCGTTAGCTCCCTCCTTCGCCGAAGCTACGGAGGGTGAGACGTGAAATTGGCATCTTTTGATGCAATCTGTCTTGCCCTGCAAAGTTTTAACGACTTGTCCACCATAGCTTAATGCGACGGTGGAAGCAGGGGCCGTTAGCTCATTTGGCAGAGCGCCACATTTGCCCGCCTGCCTTCGCCTGTTTGGGGACGTAGCTCAATTGGTAGAGCATCACATTTGCAATGTGAGGGTAAGGGGTTCGAATCCCCTCGTCTCCACCAGACGAAGTCACTGGCGGGCAGACAATGTGAAAGCGACCGGCTCGCCCCGCAGCGGAGCCAACATTTATATCGGAACGACTGCTACTGGGGTTCGAATCCGGTACGGTCCAACAAATTTGATTATATTTTCGTTAAAAAAATTACCGGGCTAATATAAAACCCAACATTTATAAAAACTCCACCCGCCGGCGGCAGGGGAGTTTTTATTTTAGTAATTGTTCACAAATAAGAAATACTTAGCTATCCCATTACCCACAACAGACAGGCTAACATAACAACAAAAGCTCCATTGGCAACTACTGATACATGATGGACATGTCGCCTGACTGCCAAAGCAATAACCAGGCTTGTCAAAAATACGGCCATAAATCCTAAATATAGCTTGTTTTCCAGTTGTTTAGGGTCAAATACCCTGCCCATCCAACCCACTTCCACCGGACTGTCATTTTTTACTATCTTATAATTTTCCGGGGTCGTGCCCGCAAAGCTGGCAATATGACTTTGTACCAGCCTATTCTGAATGTCATAAGCCTTAATTTGCAAGTTTGAGGATTTTTGCGCCAGCTTGGAAATTTCTATATCCGCTACCCATGTCCCATCGGCTTTTGGAGCCATGGCCACAGCTTTTTCCCCATACACAGCAAATACTTTTACCGGGTAACCCTCAATATTGGCTTCTATTGCCAAATTTGAACCTTCCGCCATGGTACGAGAATTTATAATCGCTAATTCTTTTTTTTCTTCCGCTTGCATGTTTATTCCAGCCACTTTTTGAGCAGATGAATTTTCGTCTTGGGATTTATAGGCTGGAACGTTATTTACCTCTACTTTCGTAGGCTCCTCCGCCAAAGTAACTTTTTGCACGCTGGGGGTTCCAAACATTTGCACCACAAAAATTGAATTTTTCCCCTGATATTCTCCTTCAACGATACCTATGCCAATCTCTTCAAAATTCTGGTTTAATATATTGGCTTTGTGTCCCGGACTGTTCATCCAGGCCTCTTCCACATTTTCCGCCTGGCTAAAATTTACCGCCAAATTTTCACCCGCCACCAAATAATTGTAATTTGCGCCAACAATAAAATCCCATGGAGTTCTGCCCTCGGGAGACGTATGAGAAAAATACCCCTTGGCTAACATATCGTTGGCTTTGGCTTGGGCGGCTTGGTGCAAAATGGAATTTTCCACCAATTGCGCTAACCCAAACGCTTGGCGAGACTGGTTTGTAAGGTTAATTATATTTTCTCTGGTAATGGCCGAGGAATAAGCCGGTAAAACCGGACCAAATGTAATTAAACTGACGCTGAAAATTTTAACGCTTACCAACAAAACCGAAAACAGGGCCATAGCTCTATGGCCAAAAAGATGCGGATGGTAGTTATTTCTGGCATGAGGCACAACATGGTCGTGAATATGCTCAAAAAAACTCTTGAAAAAAGCAACTCCCAAACCTAAAAAGGTTTGTTGCGGGGCAAATAACATTTTTATTTTTTATTTTTTATTTTGGTTTCTGGTAGGTTTTACCTTAAATATATTATAGCATAAAATAAAAAAATCCGCAAGTGCGGATTTATTTTAAATACACCAACTAAAAAACTTTTAATAGTCTCGTCTCTAAAAATAGTGTCTTCTATTAACCGTAAACCTGAATTTACTGTTTGACTGTCATTCCCGAATCTACAGAACGTGATGGACGTGAAAAGTCTGGCACATTTTGTCCAGGGTTTTCACTCAAAATAATATAGCTAACTAAAGAAATTCCGGTTACTACTAAAAATACAATGGTCCAAATAAACCAGCGCGGATCGTATTCTTGTTGAGGTATAGTAGCTTGTTGAGGCATATAAAAAAATTAATTGTTTTTTTAATTAATAAGTTTTGAAACTTGCTGCTTTGCGGCTCTAACCGCGAAAATTGCGTATAGCAGGCTTACAATCCAAAGCAGCATAATTGGTAATATAAAAAGTACTCCTTCCGGATAAAACATAAGGTACGCGTAAGTAACTATAGCCACTGAATATAATTCAATAATAACTACAACAACAAGCGTACGAACCAGCCTGCCAACTATAGACTCGGCAAATAAGCGGTTGACCCTAACGCCTTCCACAATTAAATAGGCGGTTCCTATTACTAAAAGCGTTAAGCCTGTCCAGACCAAGGGAATAAGTGTAATTACCGACATTTTTGTTTCTCTTTATAATTCTTTTATTTATTATACCACGCCTGTCAATATATTCAAATTTATTTTTCCAAATGTTCAATATTATAATCCCACAAAAACAAAGCCACGGCAATTAAATCTACAATCAGACAATACTGGCAAATTTGGCGAATAATAAGAAATTGCAATCCCAAAAAAATAACGGCGGAAAGCAAGCCTCCTGCCAAAAATACGGTAAGCAATTTTCTTCCCCAAGCGTAGTGATTCGCAAGTAAACCGCCAATAACCGCTCCGCCAAAATACAACACCCCAAAATAGGAAAGGGGCAAGCCAAACAGCTTGCTGAATTTACTATTTAATACGGCTTCGCACCCGCCCAAGGTGGAACAGGGCACCGTTACTCCCAGAGAACTTGTTACAGACAAATATATACTTACGCCAAAGGCAATAAGCGCGAAAATTATTATAAGGTCATGTTTATGTCTTTTGTGTAACATATAAATACAGTATATCAAAGAGTAATTAGAAGGTAAAACAAAACCCGCCCCCCAAGGGGGACGGGAAATGGAGACAAATTTAGTAGTTGTCGTTATGACCGCCGTGGCCTCCGCCGTGGCCGTAACCACCGCGACCACCGCCGCCACCGCCGCGACCGCCAAAGTCACGCTTCGGGCGATCTTCAAGAGGCCTGGCTTCCTTAACCACCAAAGTACGACCCTGGTAGTCGGTGTTATTTAAAGCATTAGCTGCAGCATCAGCTTCTGCGTCATTTTCAAATTCTACGAATCCAAAACCGCGGCTGCGGCCGGACATTTTATCGGTGATGACTGTAGCAGAAGATACGGTCCCGTGTTGGGAAAATAACTGCTGTAAATCATCGCTCGTGGTGGCCCAAGGCAGGCTGCCCACGAAAAGTTTCTTTGCCATTGTTTAGGCTTTCTTTATAAGAGTATCATCCAAACCCTTATCTGACTTATAAACTAAACTTTAGACTCAACTTACTTAGGACTAACCCTTAAAAAACAAAGCCTAAACTTGCTGCACTAAAATTTAAGATGATGGATAAAGTATAGCATATGGGGCGGATTCTGGCAAATTTTTCTGGCAAATTTAAATTTTCTGTTATTCCAAAATTAGCAGTAAACCCATGACCGCCATGCCAAAAAACATGGCCATCATAAGCAGGGCGGATTTTTGGCGATTTTGCTCCTTGTTTATTTCCGGAATTAAATCGCTCATAGCTATATAAATAAAACTGCTGGCGGCTATGGCCGTAAGCCACATTGGTATCTCGCCAGCGCCGCGGACAAACAACAATACTAAAATCGCGCCCAGCACAGAAGCCAAGGCAGAAAGAAAATTGTACAACAGCGCTTTCTTCGCGCTCCAGCCGCCATGAATGAGAATTGCAAAATTCCCAATCTCCTGAGGAATTTCGTGAAAAATTACCGCTAAGGTAGTAGCTATACCCACCGGTATGCTAATAAAAAAGCTTGCGGCAATAATTATACCGTCTATAAAATTGTGCAGGGTGTCGCCGGCCTGAGTTAAATATACCGCGGAGTGAATTTCTTCACTATGTTCGCTATGCGCGCGATGCCAATGAATAAGTCGTTCAAGCAAAAAGAAAACAAATATACCGCCCAAAATGTACACACCGGCCAAATGTGGAAAACCTTCCTCGGCCAATTCTGGCAATATATGCAAAAACACATCGCCCAGGAGGGCTCCGGCTGAAAAACTGACCAAATACAAAAGCCAACGCTTAAGCTTTTCGGGATTTACCGCCAGCCCAATGGCGCCAATAAAAGAAATAAGACTGACTACAGCAACACCAAGCAAAGAATAAAGCCAAATTTGTGACATAAAAATATTTTACTAATAACGCTATTGTAGCATTTATATGTAAGGGTAAACAAATAAATTACCCTGCGGCAAGCTGTAAGGGATTCTTGAGATTAAGACAGGGGCAAATAAAAAAAGCACGGGTACCACATGGGTCCCGTGCAAGCCGGCGAACTATTCCGCCACATCCTCAGTGTGGGTTCGTGAAGGTATGTGCCCGGGAACAAAGCGGCGTGGAACCGGGGTCGTACCACTCAGCTCTTGCATTTCCCCTACAGACATGCCGCGATGTAAGGTTTTCAAATGCTGATTAACCGCTGATGCATTCCTTGCCCACCACTCTCGCTGCCGTTCCTTTTTCGTTAGACCATGAGGAATCTGTCGTCGCTTGCGAGTCATGAGTTCGGAACATCTCTTTTCCTCGAGAAACGCCCGAACTTGGTCCGGAGTCAATGGCTGAATTGGCGGCTCAGAAATTTCACTGGGCCCGTGCTCGCAACGAGTTACAAATAGCCGTACCGACCCCTTCGGCGTAAACCGCCACACACGCTGCGTTTCGCCGGGAATTTGGTCAAAGCATTCCACCTCAACCGCATATCCGTTCCTTTCCAATCGCCGAATTATCTGGATAATTTGACGAGCGGCGATGAAAGGTGTTACATCTAGAGCCATTTCGATGGGCTGGGAATTTTGAGAAAGCAAAGACAACAACCGCTCGCACTCTGCTTCAAGCTCAAAATTATCTAAAGCGCGAATCACGGGTCGAGGTTTTCGTCGTGAATACATGGAGCCTCCAGTGGAATTTAATAAGTGAAATTTAAAGCTTATTTATGAGTTTGTCAACCCTAAATACCCATGCCTACCTACCAATTTTGACCCTTAACCAACTGCAGTGCCCGCCACTTAGAATAATTAAACGACTGCCAAGTTTGTAATTTGTTGTTGTTTGCAAAATCTTTAAGTGCAATGGCAACGGTCTCACTAAGAGGGAGGCCGTTTTGGTCTGTATATGTAGAATCTACAAGAGGAATTAACTCCGGCACCGCGTCGGCGGAAAGCGACGTAATATACCAAGAGTCCAGTTTCCCGGCCGCGGCAAATTGCTCAATATTTTTTCTGGCAACCAAAGCGTCCACATTTACAATATTGAGCATTACAAAGAAAGTTGTTGCCAATAAAAATATGCCGAAGACAAATTTTTGTTCGGTTATACGAGCCGTTAGTTTATAACCCAACCAAACAAAAACCGCGGCAAGCCAAACAATAAATGCCTGGACCAATACGCGCAAAAAAGTATAACTATAAGCCTGCTCGTAAACCGTAAGCCTTGTAAATGCCGAGGCTATTATGACCAAAACCAGCACAATAACCGCCAGGCTTAAAAACGTAAAGGCTTTATTTTTGCCGGCTTCATCCTTATAAATATATTTTTCCGCCAAAAAAATGGTAACAAATGTAAGCAAGGCAACGAGCACCAGTTCGCCAAAACCTTTGTGGGCGTATTGGGCATATGTCATACCCAAACTTGTAACCGCCCCATGGCCGGCAAACAAATATTTAATTTGAATAATTACGAAAGTTAAAAATATAAAGTTAATTGCGCCAAACAGCATGTTGGCCTCCAGTTTGCCCAAACTAAAAACCGGCTCTTTACTGGCCAAAGGCGCGGGCTCTATGGTTATGGAATTCTGTAAAACATACGCAAAGGCGCCTAACCAGGCAAGTGAAGACAACAAAAACAGTACAAGTTGAGGGGTGAAATTACGGCCAAAATGAATATTAAAGTTAAAAATATTTTTTACGGTTTTTTCAAACACAGCGTCTGCCGAAATTAGCAGCAATACAAAAATTACGGCTATGGGCAAAGTTATGAGCAGGCCTTTTATAACCTGCGTGGTTTTTTTGTGTCCGGCAAATTCTTTTTGAGCCGAAAGCATGCGAGCCAGGCTGGCAAAGGCACTGCCCAACATTTTAAGCGGTACCATGACAGCCGTTTTAATGAAGTCAAAAAACACGGAATTCTGAATTTTTTTGCCTGCCACATGGCGCGAAAACAAGAGTAGAAGCACTAAAGTTACCAGAATGTTAAAAACCATTAAAACCTCGTTCGCCCTAAAAGCGACCATGGCAGAAAAAAATAAAATAAGCGGGACAAACCATTTAGCTTCTTTGGGTATATTTATTTCATATTTTTTCGCAAAATAAAAAAACGCTGCGAATGCAAGCGATATATATATTACAAACGAAATGCCGGGAACATGGTTAAAGAAAAGATAATTAAACAATATACCTAAGCCTGCAGCAGCAGCGCCTACGCCATAGAGTTGGTTTATGGTAAGTGTTTTCATAATAATATTTGTTTCTTAAGCTTATAATGTATATATAATTGTAGTTTGCCCATTTATGGGCCTTTAAATTACA
>CAZPRQ010000016.1:0-24799 GCA_964589415.1 uncultured Candidatus Saccharibacteria bacterium | reverse complement strand
GTACTTCTCACCGAAGGCCCGGGAAATATAGTAATAAGGGGGGAGAGTGGGTATACGGTAGACGTAGACTACCTGCCAAGAAATTGGTAAAGTAACGCAAAAGCGCTGTTGTGCGCAAACTAGCTAGACTGTCATGTCTGGCTTTTTATTTTCTACAATTGCACTTATAATTTTTTTACAATTCCCGTATTCGCGTCCACTTCCACCATATCTCCGTCTTTTAGCATTTGGGTTGCTGTTTTTACCCCCACAATGCAGGGTATGTTTAATTCTCTGGCCACAATTGCCGCGTGGGATGTTAAACCCCCTTCGTCAGTTATAATGGCAATTGAGCGCTGCATGGCAGGTACATAGTCGGGGTGGGTCGTTATGGCGACTAACACGTCGCCTTTATGGATTTTGCGAGTATCTTCCGCTCGATAGATTATTTTAACCGTGCCCCGAACTTTTCCTTTGCACGCAACAATACCAGAAATTATTTTTTTGGAAGCGGCATTGGCTTTTGTAAGCCTGGTTAATTTGGAAATTTCTCTAGGTTTGGTGAGTACGATAATATTATTTTTTGCCCACACCATGCCGTACCCACGCTTTCTTCCCTTAATTAAATTTTTTATATTAATCGTTCTTTTATTTTTTAAGACGCTTCTAGTTTCGTTGGTCGTTAAGCTGGCCACATCTCGGCGGGGGATTTTTAGCCGCGCGCCTATCTCATTGTATAGTGGTAAAATATGGTATATGCCTTGTCTGCGGTAAACATCGCGCAAGTCTTTTAAAAAAGCAATTTCCCGGACAAAGCGGAAAAAACGTTTTTCTTCCGCGGTTAGGTTTATAAGTTTAGGAGAGTATTTTATGGGGAAAGCGGATTTTTTCGGGATTAAATTCTCATAAAAATTATTAACGTCTGCTTCTGTCCAGGGCTCGTTTTGCAAGTCTAGGCATGGCATCCAGCAGTAATTTTTTATTATTTTTTTTGCTTGTAGCGGCGGCAGGGTTTTATGTCCGCGTAATTTTAAATTTTCTAACTCTTCCTGTAATTTTAAAATGCCGGTTTTTTTGCTTGGCGCGAACAGGGCGTGCGTAGCCATTTCGTGGATTTTGGGATTTAAGTTTTTATTTTCGAGTATTAGTTTACCCTTATGGGCAACCAGTTCGTTTAAATCGTAAATCGCCCATAAGAAATGGGAATATTGAGTCCAAATTTTTATATAGGCATTGTATAATTTAATTAACTTAGCTGTGTTTATGCCGCTTAGGTTTTTTTTGCCAATAAATTTGGAAAAGGCCACATAATTCCGCCCAAATTTATGGAATTGGTTTATAAATAATTTCTGTTTTTTAGGGTGTAAAATTATTTGTTCCAAAGCTTCGTCGCTTGCTTTTAGTTGGCGTATTTCCACAAAAACGCTGCTGTTTTTTTGTTCGGGAATGAAAAAGATATCCATTTTAGGGGGCATAACCCGCGGCGATGTATATTTTGAAACGCAGCGCATTGCTATTTCGCAATATTGCACCGTGTATTCACGGGACCAAATTTTTATGTAATCTTTTTTTGACAGCATACTTGTTATTTTATTAGTTTTACTATTCCATTATTCGCGTCCACTTCCACCGTATCTCCGTCTTTAAAGATTTTAGTGGCTATTTTGGTGCCAATAATGCAAGGCTTGTTCATTTCTCGCGAGACTATGGACGCGTGGGAGGTTATGCCCCCTTCGTTAGTTACAAATGCCGCGGCTTGTTTCATAAGCGGAACAAAGTCTACGGAGGTCATTGGCGCTATGAGTATATTTCCGGGTTTAAATTTATGAAAATCTTGTTTGCCAAGTATGATTTTTACTTTTCCTTTTGCCATTCCTGGGTTAGCCACTGTTCCTGACAGGCTATGTGCTTGGAAGTTTTTTTGTAATATGCCGGGATTCATGGCGTTTATAAACGCCTGAACTTTATTTTTTGGAAAAAACCTAAAGGTTTGTGTCGCGTGGTTAAACAGCACAGCCGCGACAGTTCGCCTGGGGAGCTGTTTTAGCGGGGCGGGGTTACGGAAAAAATAGAGTTGGATTATCTCCGCGGGAGTCAGCTTTAGGCACTCGCGCCAGTTAGTAAGATTGTACATTTTTGCAATTCTTCTAAAAATGTCCTGGTGGGACAGGCTTGCGTTGCAAAAAATAAATTTTCGGTATTCGTTTAGCAGGGTTATGTTTTGTAATACGCGGGCGAAATGCCGTGTTTTATTTGTAGGGAGATGCTGAAGGGCTTTTTGTGCAGCCTTAACTTTTTTAATATGGGAAGTTTTGTACGCTGCCAATTCGGCTTTGCAGTCTCCTTTTAATATTAATTTAAGCTGTTTTAAAATATCTTGTTTTGTCCAAGGGTCTTCGTTGTAATTTACAGGAATTACCCTATACTTTTCCATGTGTTGTTCCATCAGTTTGTTTACTTCTGTTTTGGATTTTTGATTCTGAATTGCCAAGCCAATTTTCAGCAAGGAGAGTTGTGACTGCATAAGCGGCGTGTGCTTTGTGGGGTAGGTAAGGGTGCCGGCTAGGGCATCTAGCTCTTGGGAAGAATAGGCAGGGTAGTGGGTTTTTAAATTTTCCAATAAAAGTTTATGGAAATGCCTGCCCGCGATTGCGGTTAGCCATAAGCCGTTGGTTAATACGGCGTAGTGGTTTAAAAAATTAGTAAAATTATTGAGAGTTAAATCTGATTCCAACTTTTGGCTGGCCTTAAGTAAATTATTGCCATATTTGGAATATTTAGCAGAAACCCAGGCCAATTTTTTTGGCGAGGAAAATAGGGAGTGTAAGGCTTTTTCGTATTCTTCCAGTTTGTCTGTACTGAAAAAAGCCGCCTGATGCCTGCCGTTAAGCGTTATGTACAACAAATCCTTGGCCGGCATATGCCAGAGTTTTTCGGAAACCAAATCTCCCTCATGTACGAGTATGGAGTGAAATACCGAGGAGTTCCTGGTTACCCCAAAAACCCAGTTTTTACCTATGAATGGTATAGTTTTATTCATTACTATGGTTCTAAAAAATTTTAACCCCAGTTTTTAGGGTTATTTTGGTATTTGGTAAATTATAGCAACGGAATTTTTTATATTTTGAATGTAAAAGCACCTTTATATTAGCAAAAAAAGGTGGGACATACACCTTGACATTTTATAAATTTATGGTATACTAAAAAGCCATCTCAGAAGGAGGGATGGAAAAAGTGGAACAAAAAGAAATTTTTGTTGTGACGCATGGTCGGAAGCATGGAGGGGCAAACCCAGGTATGACGGAAAAGGGGTTTGAAGAGGTATCCTCTCTTCGAAATCTGTTGCCTTTACCCATAGCCTGTGTGGTGTCGGGCACAGGACAGCGTCACCTTGATGTTGCTGAAGCGCTGGGACTGACCCCAAATCGCTACACCGCCATAGTTGGCGGCCCGGAGTCTGGGGAGGCAATTGACTCGGACGTGGTGAACTGGGTAAGGCTTTCAGACGCCAAACTCGTGCCTGGCAAACTCGTACCTTATGAGCAGTACACTACCCTAGAGGACTCTGCTCTCGCCGCGCAGGCGCTGGTCGTTTCCTTGCCCCACAACTCCGTTGTTTGTGCCGGTCGGCCCAGCATGATCATGTTCGGGTTGGTGGACGCGAAATCTGCCGCCGTCTACCGTATACTGGTACAAGACGGCAAAATCGTTTGGACGGATGAGGTTCGGGCGCTTGGGGTGCCCGAAAAAAACGCCGTCTAACGGCGTTAGCACCACCACATACAGCTCAGCGTTGCGAAAGCAATGCTCGGGCTTTTTTTATACCTTCTTTACCTCACCTTTATTCGTGTCCACTTCTACCACGTCGCCGTCTTTAAACACCTTGGTAGCTATTTTAGTTCCAATAATGCAAGGAATACCCAGTTCGCGAGAGACTATGGCCGCGTGCGAGGTTATGCCGCCTTCGTCGGTAATTATGGCTTTGGCTTTTCTCATTGCGGGTACAAAATCCGGCGTAGTCATCCAGGTTACGAGTATCTGTCCTTTTTTCATTTTAGACATTTCCCTGGGATTTACAATCTTTTTAACCACACCTCGAATTATACCAGTCCCGACACGGTTTGCCACCATGCCGGTTACTTCATTTTTTTGGGAAGTTTGATAAGTAAATTTTTCAAGCATTTTGCCCGCGTGCTTGCCGGTTATTATTACTTCCTTTTTTCCACCTGCGGTGTAGCAGCAAACCACACTCTTTTGCCTTATTGCACTAAGTGTCCCACATTTCTTAAATGTCTTGGTTTTAAACATTCTAATTATTTCTTCCGCGTCCAGATACTTAAGATCGTGAAGCGCAAGCTCGCTGGGTTTTTGCAGAATTTTCAACGCTGCATGGTAAGCATGATTTATGTTAGAGTGGACCTTTTTTCTTTCATCGGTCAGTATGTACAATTTTTGCTCGATGTCTAAGAGGCGTTTAATAGTGGAATTTAATTTGTAATGTGCAATTAGCCTGTTTTGTTGGCGCAAAAGTTTTTGGAAGCCGCCCGTGAGTAATTTTATTTTTTGTCTAAGTAGTTCCGGTCTAATTTTCGCTATTTTCTCTATTTTTCTTTCATAATAATTCTTATCCCAGTAATTTGGTCCGTCATAGCCAAAAGGCATCCATCCGAAATTTTGAGATATTTTTTTTGCTGTGACTGCGGCTGCGCCTGTTTTTAAATATTTAATTGCCGCGTTATATACAGCGACTTCTTCTTGCGCAGCAAGTGAGGGCATGTTTGGCCTAAATAGAATCTCTGAATCCTCGGGACCAATTTTATATTTTTCGCTTAACTCATACTTTAGGTGGTTTCTTAAAGGCTCGGCGCCAAAAAACCACGGCAGGACATTTATTTGGTCGTAGGCAATCCATAGTTTTTTCAGTAATGTCAGGGCTTCCAGTGCCTTGTAAAGATGCGCGTGCTTTAGGCTGCCAATAATTTTTCGAGAGAGGTTTATTGTTTTCTTGCCTGTTTTTTCATTTGCCCGCCAAATTTTATTAAAATATCCGGGATTTTTAATAAACCGCTTTAGCAGGTGTTGTCCGGTTAAGTTCCATTCCAATTCTTTAAATATGCCTATATGGGTACGATTTTGAAAAAAAACTTTGTAAAACTTAATTCTTACTCCATGCCATTTTTCTGTTCCCAGTCCACATTCCGAAAAATTGTTCCAAACCGAAGGAACCATGTCCATTTCCCTTAGTCGCGGAATGTAGTAACCCTTTTTAGGTAGCATGAGTTAAATATTATTTTTCACAACTTAGTTCGCAATTGCGAACGAGGTGGGGAGTTTAGATTAGCGAATTTTTCTTACTATTCCTTTATTTGCGTCCACCTCAACCGTATCACCATCTTTAAAAACCTTTGTCGCTATTTTGGTACCAATTATGCAAGGCTTTTTCATTTCCCTGGCAACAATGGCCGCGTGGCAAAGTATGCCGCCTTCGTCGGTAACAAACGCGACTGCGCGTTCCATAGCAGCAATATAAGGGGGAATGGTCATGTTCGTGACTAAAATATCACCCTTTTTTACTTTACCCAACTCCTTGCCGCTAAACACAATTTTTACTTGACCCGTGACTTTGCCTTCATAGGCCGAAGTGCCGGAAATGGAAGTTACAGGCCTGACATTCCTTGCCAGGAAAGGGTGTTTTTTTATGTATTCATTAGCAGTGCTTCCTGCTAAACATTGGGGTTCTTCCCGTATTAACATTACTAAATTTTTTGACCTTTCTCGCGCGGCCGATTTTAAATTTTCGCCATATTTTATAGCATGGATAATTTCTGTTGGCTTGAAGTTTAACAGTTCGTCCAGGTTTAAATTCAATCTATCCGCTGCCTGCCATAGCAACGGGAGCATATAGAAGGAAGCCAAATGAAAATAGTTCGCCCGCTGTGTGCGCAAAAAGACGACATCGCGAATGTAGGCAACCATGGTGCGTTCTTGGGCAGTTGCGCGCTTTAAAAATAGCTTTAAGTCCCTTTCTAAATTTTTTCTATAGTCAAGTATGTGCCCAAGTTCTTGGGCAGCAGTTTTGGCATTTTTATGCCGCATTCGTTCTAAAATATCCGCTTGTGTCCATGCGTTGCCTACATAGTACCGAATCCCCAGCCAGCCGTATTTTTTTGCGTGATTGGCCGCGCGCTTTTCCAGCATTTTTTTAAAAAGTTTTAACGAACATAATTTTAAAAAGTCCGTCTGTTCGTGTTCAGCAGCGGTTTCCTGGCTGGGACTTGTTATGATTTCATATAAGCGCTTACTTTGTGCCGGGGTAGAGGAGTATTTGTCTGCCAGATGTTGCGCCAAGGCTTTGCCAGGGGCGTCAAACCACGCAACTAAATAATACGCGCAATAATTTCTTGCTTCTTTATGGAAAGTGCTTATAAGATTTATTATTTGGGCAGCGGGGAGCTGTTTTTTTATGGCTGTGTGATAAATAACTTTCGCGGTTTTTACCAAATGTTCGCCGGAAGAGAAGCAATTATTTACTACTTTTGGCCCGTAGTGCTTGTCTGTCGTTTGGAATTTTTTTTCAAATTCGGCAGTAAATGCGTCCATGTCTTTCTTTAAGCTGTAAAAGTCACAGTTTACCTGCAACATGCCAATACCGGAGTTTAAGCCGAAATATTTTTTAATAGCCGCCCGGTTATTCATGCCCTCTATAATATTGGAAGACGCAAAATACGGCTCATTTCTCCAGCCAAAATAAACAAGGTCTTTTTCTTTAAATTGAGGGAATTTGTTTCGCATAACCTTTAGTTACTTAAGTATAAATAATAGATGTTAAACTTGCAAAGTAATTTAAATAAAGTGGATCCAGTAACCCCCATGTACCATCTCGGGCGATTGGATCGGGCGTGTCCACCGAAGCTTTATGAAAATCCAGAGTAGTTTTACGAAGCTAGAAGTGAGGGCGGAGACTCATAATCCAGTATTTAAGACAACTTCTGGATCCCGGATATTTTTACAGCCCTAAAAATTCCGGGATGACAGAGGTTGTTGCGCTAATGTTTTAAAAAAAGGTTGACAAAATGTAAAATAAATGTTTTAATATTTAACTGTGCCTTGCACAGTATTTCTAGGAAAAGGAGGCCTCGCAATGAAATGGAAGTTGCGACTGCCAAATATGATCGCGCTGCTGCTTTTAATGGGCGCGGTAGGCTTGTGGTTTCTTCCTGACATGTACAATAGGGATTGGCATGTTAGGATAATGGGATCTAAATTGGTGCAGCGGGACGTGTCACCAAATAGATTCATACCCGAGAGTTTTGCCCGGCAAATAGTTCAGTCCGTAGTTTTGGAGCGTGAAAAACTTCGGAACACCGGACAGTACAATGCTCACACAATTGAGTCCCTGCTTCGCCGGCTTGATTGGGTCGCTGACCACACGCAGGTTCCGGGTAAAGACTTTCCGCAGGAATTTTCCTGTGACATGGAATGCCTTACCCAGTTCGCGCATGAGGTAAATGAGCTTTCCTATCTGCTTGATCGCGAACGGAGTGCTTTTTGTTCCAGCGAGCAAGGACAGGAGGTTTGCCTAGCTTACTCGAAAGAGCGTGGCGCTCTACGGCCAAAGTTTGTGCAAACGGTTTCAACCGAAGCCGTGGGGTTGTTTAGGTACAAGCTCAGTCGTTCTGGCATTTTTGTCCTACTTGCCCTAGCAGTAATGCTGTTTGGCCGGGGGCAAAGGTTGGGTTGGTCGTTTCGAGCACTGTTTGGGTCGAAGCTTCCTCGTCTGGCTTCGTACGTGGTTGCTATTGGCTTTAGCTTTTGCGGAAGTACAGCTGCTGTAGCCCAGCAAATATTAAAGAAGCTGGAGCCAAAACAAGGCCAAAGTATTTCTCAGGTGCTTGAGTCGCCTGACGATTATAAACTAAAACTTCCGCCTACGCATCCAAGCTTCGTGCTGCATGGGGGAGTAAAAGTTTATCCGGCTACGTTTGGTCCCAATGCCGGTTTTATATCTTCGCCCAATTATAACTTTTCCTTAGCATGGAAACGGCTAAAAGGGCTCAAGGTTTCCGGTTCCGGCTTTGCGGAAATCGGCGAGCGCAAAAACCAGTTCTTTTCCAACAATGGGGTGGACTTAGGTTGGAAGAAGTGGGCCGTGCCTTTTTCGGTGGAATTCTGCCGCGACTGGTACGCTACGTGCGTCCAGTTTGGCAGTAAAGTCTCGCTGACTAAAGTTTGGGGAGTGCAGAAGATTCTTACCCCGGGCTTTAAGTCTTTGTCGGCCGGGCCTTTGTGGCGTATTCGGGGCCCCACGCATTTTACGGAAATTTACCTGGCGTGGGTAACTAAACAGGCTAAGCTTCCCAAAGGCTTTAGGGTAAATTCGGAAGGGTTTATGCGCTTTCGAATTGGCCCCAAGCCCGCGGTAGGCGAGCCTCGGGTAATCTTGCGCCACCAGCGATTGGGACATTTTCAGTTAATGACGGAGTTTTGGATGGTCAGCGCGGACCCAACAGTCCGTTTTGGCTTCCAGTACTCCCGTTAAGCTTTACGCGCTCGGAACTTCCGGGCGCGTTTTTTATTTGGGTAAAAATAAAACACACCTATAAATGTTTAGGTGTGTTTTATGGCGGAGAGAGTGGGATTCGAACCCACGGTCCCGTTTATCACGGGACAACTCCTTAGCACGGAGCCGCTTTCGACCACTCAGCCATCTCTCCACTTATTATTCATTTAAAGTCCAACTGCCGTCTTTATAAGATTTTATTTGCTAATGTTACATTCAAAACTATAGAGCTAATATAGTATAGGAATGATTGATTAGGCTTTGTTAAGGCATTTACAATAAATATTTGACTTTATTCTCCTTTGGCGAGACAAGTTTAGTCATTTTTTCAGAGACCAAAAATCCCTATAATAATATCAAAATTTTCAATCCCTGGCAATGGTTACGCACCAAACATTTTTTGCGCCATTGCGTTTTAGTACTTTTGTTGCTTCCAGCAGGGTGGCTCCTGTGGTGGTTACGTCGTCCACAAGAATAAGATTTTGATTTAATATTGAAAATTCAAGATTTAAAGATTTGGCTGACAGTCCAAAGGCCGAGTCCATGTTTTTTAAGCGTTCGTCCCGCTTAAGGTCTTTTTGCGTTTTAGTAGGCTTTTTTCGAATAAGAGCATTTATAATTGGAACTTGCAAAGAATAATTTTTTTGCCATTCTTGTGAGGCAAATTTACATAAAATTTCCGCCTGGTTAAAACCTCGCCAGCGCTGTCTTCGCGTATGCAAGGGCAAAGGACAAAGCAAGTACTGCTCCTTTAGCAGATGGTCGTGTTTTTCATATATAGTATGTGCCAATAATTTGCCAAAGGCTTCAAATACCCCGGGCAGAAAAGAATATTTACCCTGAATAATTAAGCGGGCCACGTTGGTGTCTTGGTAATTAAGCAGCGAAATTAACCCGTTGGGTCCCCAGGCAGTTTGGCAGCCAGCATGGGTAATTCCGCCCATACTAGACTTGCGGCACATGGCGCATATTTGTCCGTTAACCGGCTCCAGCTGACTTTTGCAAAATAAGCAAATAAATTGTTTGTCTTCTTGTCCGCAAATTAAGCAGCGAATTGGGAATAGTAAGTCTAAAAGCCAGGAGCCAATGTCCAAAGCTGCAAGTCTAGTCGTGGTTAAATTTTCTTTAAAAGACATGGAAAGAACTATTTAAAAATAGAAAAATAAAAAAATAGAAAGATAGAAATATTATGGAATGGGTAGATTGGAATATGGGAATGAAACAAAATAAGTAGAAACACCTTTTGGGGGCATTTCTACTTAAATTTATATATATTTCTATTTTGTTTCAAGATATTTCTTTTTATGCCGGCACGGCAACTTTGGAGGCTTTATGAATAGTAAAGACAGTTTTGTCTTTTTTTAGGTCCGCGGTAATTTGAGCGCCTTCCTTTGAGCTGCCAGAAATAATTCTTTCCGCCAGCGGGTCTTCCAAATAATCTTGAATATTCTTTCGCACAAACCTGGCTCCTTGCGCCGGGTCGAAACTTTTTTCGCTAATGAATTTAATTAGGGAAGGCGTGTATTTGAGCTGAACTTGCTGCTGGAGCAAACGCTGCTGTAATTGGGCCAGCTGCAGTTGGGTAATTTTTTTAAGCTGATCCATCCCGAGAGGCTTAAAGACAATTATTTTGTCTATGCGGTTAATAAATTCCGGGCGGAATTCCTGGCGGAGTGTATCCAGCACCCCGGTTTTAATATGTTCGTACTCGGATTCCAGTTTTTTCTGCCTGTCTGTTTCCGCGTGTTCGCGTTCGGCAAAGCCTATTCGCACGGCGTGGCTTGTAAGTTCCTGCATGCCGAGGTTGGAAGTCATGATTATTATGGTGTTCCTGAAGTTTACTTTTTTTCCGGCCGCGTCGGTGAGCTGGCCGTCTTCCAAAATTTGCAGGAGTATGTTAAAGACATCGGGATTGGCTTTTTCTATTTCATCGAACAAAACCACGGAATACGGCTTCCTGCGCACGGCTTCGGTCAGTTGGCCGCCTTCGCCATAGCCGACATAGCCGGCTGGGGCGCCTATTAACCTGGCAACATTGTGCCGTTCCATAAATTCCGACATGTCCACCCGTATAAGCGCGTCTTCGTCTTCGAACACTTCTCTGGCAAGAACTTTGGCGGTTTCGGTTTTGCCTACGCCCGTGGGGCCCAAGAAAATAAACGAGCCCATGGGACGGTTAGGGTTGGTAATTCCCGCCCTTGAACGGCGGACAGATTTTGCCACTTCTTCCACGGCTTCGTCCTGGCCAATGATTTTAGTTTTTAAAATTTTATCTAAATTCGACAAGCGGCTAACATCGGCTTTTGCCAACTTGCTTAACGGAATTTTAGTCATCATGGAAACCGTATGGGCAATGTCTTCCCCGGTTATAACGTGTTTTGGCGTGCTGTTTTCAATTGCGAGACCCTTGCTTAATTCGGTTTTTTGCTTGATTAATTTTTCTTCCTGCGCCCGCAAATGCAGGGCAGTGGTAAAGTCCTGGTTTAAGACAGCCTTGGTTTTTTCTTCTTCCAATGCCTGCAAATCGGCTTCTATTTTTTTTGTGGTTCGGAGCAGTTTGGAAGAGGAATTTATAGACCGTAAAAATGCGGCAGTTTCATCTATTAGATCGACGGCCTTGTCCGGCAAGTACCGGTCCTGTATATAGCGGGAAGAAAGTTCCACCGAAGCCTTTACCGCCTCGTCGGTAATGGTAACGTTGTGATGCTTTTCATAATTCGGCTTTAGCCCGCGCAATATTTCCACAGCCTCGTCTTTGGAAGGCTCTTCCACCAAAATTGGCTGGAAACGACGTTCCAGGGCGGCATCTTTTTCTATAAACTGCTTGTATTCGTTTAAAGTAGTGGCGCCAATAGCCCTTAGTTCGCCGCGGGCAAGAGCCGGCTTTAAAATATTGGCCGCGTCCAAACTGCCCGTGGTGGCGCCGGCGCCGACCATGGTGTGGAGTTCGTCTATAAATAGAATAATGTTTTTGTCCCCCTTAACCTCTTCTATAATTTGTTTAAGGCGATTTTCAAATTCTCCTCGGAACATGGAGCCGGCCACAATGAGCGCCAAATCCAGCGACAGAATTTTTTTGTCGAGCAGTGAGTCCGGCACTTCGCGTTTGGTTATGGCCAAAGCCAGCCCTTCCACAATTGCGGTTTTACCCACACCCGCTTCGCCTATGAGAATGGGATTGTTTTTGGTGCGCCGGTTTAAAATAGAAACCATGCGTTCAATTTCTGTTTTGCGGCCAATAACCGGGTCTATGAGCCCGTCCTTGGCTTTTTTGGTAATGTCTGTGGTAAAGTATTCCAAAAGCGACTGCTTGCCATTTTGACCAGGCCTGGACATGCCGGCAGGGGAAGGTTGAGGGTCCATAGAAGGGCCAATTGGGCCGCCCATTTGGTTGGGGTCCTGGTTTGGAATTTCCGGAAATTTGGAAATATTTTCAAATACCGATATTAAATTTTGCTCCAATTCGTATATGTCTATGCCAAGTTTTGAGAGAATTACCTTGGCTTTGTTTTGCCGGACTGAAAGGAGTCCATAAAGGAAATGCTCCGTGCCAATAAATTGGTAGCCATACTGGCTGGCTACTATGGCAGATCGTTCTATTGCCAATTTCAAATTTTCCGAAAGCACCGGCTTCCAGTTTGTAATTTTGTTGTTAGTGTTAACCAGTACCAATTCCTGTTTAATAATTTCCGGGGTAAGTTTGGCTTTGGTTAAAATTTCAGCGGCAAAAGAAGTTTTTTCCGAAATAACCCCATAAAGCAAGTGTTCAGAGCCAATATGGTCATGATGGAGCTCCTCGCTCACCAATTGCGCTGAAATGAGGGCGTTTTTGGCCCTTGAGGAAAGACGTTCTAATATGTATGAGAAATTTGTCATAATAATTAAAATTCACGGAAATTTACAGAAAAAACAACAATACATTAATAATTTTTTTCAAGATGGATTCTAGTAGAATCGTTTAATTTTCATTATAATTATAACATGATATGATTATTATATCAGGCTTAGCAGTCATGTCAATAGAGTGCTAAACATGTACACAGATCACAGATAACCACTAATACACAGATTGGATATCGGAAATTTAATATTTGTTGATACCAGGCAACGAGCTGGTGGTTAATCTGTGAATCTGAGTTATCTGCGATCTGTGGACCTTCTATGTTTAAAAAAACCCAAAAAACAAAAGAACCGGAAAACGCGGATAAGGCATATGAATATGCCGTGTTTTTATTGTCCTTGAAACTTAGGACCATGGGCGAGCTTTTAACAAAAATGGAGGGTAAAGGTTATACCGCGCCTGTAATAGAAAAAGTCATAGAACAACTCAAAAGCCAGCGGTATTTGGACGACAATTTATATGCCGAAGTTTTTTTGGAGAATTTGAAGGCCTACCGCAGTTTTGGATATTTCGGCATAAAGAAAAAAATGATGGAGAAAAAATTGCCTATTGCCCTTATTGAGAGCACGCTAGAGGGTGGTCTTTCGGTTGCGGATGAAACTAAAATAGCAGAGCGTTTGCTAAAAAAAATTGGTTATAAAATAGAAAACAAAGCGTCCGGTGACGAAGTGACATATAGGACATACGGAGATGATGGGGGAAATAAAGAAAAACAAAAAATTGCCAACAGGCTAAAAAGTCGGGGTTTTAGGTCGGAGGTGATTGGCAGGTTGTTATTTTAGGTTTTTTGGGTTTTCGGTATCAAGTTCCCATTGTTTAGGATTGTTAACAATGTATTCTCGGATTTTGTCCAAGGATTCGTCGCGGCGGATGACATGATCGTAGAAAGATTTTTGCCAATTGAATTGAATTTCGTTGAGTTTATTTATATGTCTGGAAGAAAATGTTTTAAATCCGCGTATTATTTCAGATAGCCCATGGGTAGGGAACGGTTTAAAACCGTTCCCTACAGGGGAAAGTATTAGAATTCCATGAAAGTGGTTTGGCATTATTTGGAAAGCATCTAATTGGCAATTGGAATAATGCTGTGGCAAGTCCAGCCAGCATGCTTCGATAATTTTTCCATATTTATTTAAAACCATTTTGCCTTTTATTATTTCGCCAAAACAACAAACCCGGTTGTGGACGCAGATAGTCACAAAATAATAACCAGGGTGGGAATAATCGTATTGTTTTAAACGGTTTGGTTTCCTTTTAGGTTTTTGTATTTCCATCTTTGTAGGGGCGGGCATTGCCCGCCCATTTTAAAAGGAAGCCAATGACTTCCCCTACAAATTCATTTCCCGTAACCTTTTTACCCTTTCTTCAATAGGGGGGTGGGTGTTAAACATAGAAGCAAGCCAACTTCTGCCGGAGGCAGAAGTTGCCCTGAGTGCATCCGATGGGTCTATGTCTTCGTGAAAGGGATTTACTATGTACATATGCGCCGTGGCTTTGTTCGCGGCTTCCAAAGGTTCTTTGTCCGCGCTAATTTTTTCAAGCGCTTTGGCTAAGCCTTCTGGATAGCGCGTTAAAAGCGCGGCCGAAGAGTCGGCCAAAAACTCGCGCTTTCGGGAAACCGCGAGTTTTATGAGCGTGGCAATAATAGGTGAAAGTATGGCTAAAACAATTCCGGCGATAATTAAAATAATTTGCAATTGCCCTCCGCCTTCGCTGTTGCTTTTTTTGCGTCCGCCAAAAATACTAGCCCGTAGCATCCAGTCTGCAAGGAGCGTGACTGTGCCGACTAATACCACAACCAGAGTCATTACTCTAATATCATAATTACCAATGTGCGAAAGTTCGTGGGCTACCACGCCTTCCAGTTCCGTTTTTTCGAGTTTTTGAAGTATTCCGGTGGTAAAACACACAACCGCATGCTGGGGGTCTCGCCCAGTTGCAAAGGCGTTGGGCGCAGTGTCATCTATTATATAAATTTTAGGAGTTGGAAGCCCCGCGGCTATGCAAAGGTTTTCCACGAGGCGATAAAGTTCCGGGTTAGACTGCCTGTCCACCTCTTTAGCTTTAGACAAAGCTAGTGTGATGGAGTCGGAAAAATAATAAGAGATAAACGAGGTAAAAATGCTAAATCCCACGGCAAAGTACAATATGCTGGAGTTTTGGTAATACTGGCTGAACACAAAGCCGAGCAGGGAAATAATGACCAAAAAGCTGAATATTAAAATCCAGCTTTCAGTTTTGTTTTTGGAGATGTGGTCGTAGGTGAGCATAGTTAGTTATAAAGTTCATAAAGTTAATCAAGTTAACAAGTATTGCAGGATGCGATTACTTTATAACCTTTAACTTTATAACTTTAAGCTAGTCAAAGTTTCCTAAAAGGAAACTTTGACTGGTTGGCCTTCCGGACCTTTTTCATCTATATCAAAGAATTCGCGTTTGGTAAAATTGAACAAGGAAGCAATTACGTTCGTGGGTACGGTTTCTAGCTTTGTGTTGTAGTCGCGTACATTGCCGTTGTAAAAGCGGCGGGCGGCCTGGATTTTGTCTTCCGTGTCCGTTAAATCCTTTTGCATTTGCATAAAATTTTGGTTGCTTTTTAAGTCCGGATACGCTTCAGACACGGCAAACAAGGACTTTAAAGCTCCGGAAAGCATATTTTCATCTTTCAATTTTTCGTGCAAGCTGCCAGCGTTCATAGCCATGGTTCTGGCTTTTGTCACATTTTCCAAAACGTTGGATTCCTGGGCCGCGTAGCCTTTTACGGTTTCCACCAAGTTGGGGATAAGGTCATAGCGCCTCTTTAACTGGACTTCAATATCGCTCCAGGCTTCGTCTACACGATTTTTGGAAGCAACCAGGGAATTGTACATTGCCACAAAGGCAATGACTAACACACCAATGATTATTAAGGCAATTATCATATACTTTTCATTTAAGTTTTAAACGCAAAAGTATTATAACATTTTCCAACATACAAATATAGGCTTATAATAACCATATGAATTAACCAGTGTTTAAGAGTTATTTTATATGCTTCGGGTATTTGCAAGTTTTGCGGAAGATATTTTGCTTGATGAAAGACGCAATGAACTCAAGCGCCAAATAGGCGGCCCCGCGTATTTTATTCAAAATGCCTTGGAAAGATTGGGAGCAGAATTTGAATTGACTGCCAGTACGCCCGCCCAAGTAGAGTTAATTATGACAAATGCAGGCGAGACCAATACCAAACTTGTAGCCAAGGCCGCGGCCTTTACTCCCCGGTACGCGAATATGGCATGCGAAGGCGCGCTAATTTCCACTACAATAAATGAAATAGAGTTAAACGGCCTGGAGTATTTTAAAGGCCTAGTGTTTATAGACGCGCAAGGTTATGTGCGCAACCCGGAAGATTCCTCAAGGCGTATGTTGTGGCAAGAAGGTAAAAATTTGAACGTGTTTTGTTTA
The DNA here is from genome assembly GCA_964589415.1 of uncultured Candidatus Saccharibacteria bacterium. Classification (GTDB taxonomy): domain Bacteria; phylum Patescibacteriota; class Doudnabacteria; order UBA920; family UBA920; genus CAZPRQ01. The sequence continues at coordinate 8,915 of CAZPRQ010000016.1, read as the reverse complement.
AAAGCTACTGAATCTGAAGTTAAGTTTCTACCTGGGAATCTTGTTCGTAAGCAGAAAAAAAAATTGTTAATAATTTCTAAAGGTGGGGAGGGGTTAGATTTATATTGGAAAGGGAAGTTATATTATTTGTCTCTCCCTAATCCTGTGATTGGTCGAGATACCATTGGCGCGGGCGACACGTTGTTAGCCAACTTTGCTGTGCGATACCTGCATTCGGGCGATGCGGTAATGGCGGCCAACCTGGCAATGGACTCGGTAAGAAAATTTTTGCTTGAGAAGCCCGAGTTAAAAAATTTAGGTGTACAATATAAATGAAATAATTACAGTATTTACGCGGCCGCGTAAATACTGTAAAATTAGGTGTATATGCCAGGGAAATATGGTACATTTTGTTCAGATTTGTTAGTGGCTATTTCTGATGCCAGTGGGCTTTTCCCATGGCCTATTCCGTATTCTGAATCTTGGAGAAAAAAGATGATGAGGTTGGAACGATCACAGGCACAGCGCAGCGCTTACCATTTAAAGGACCGTGGGTTGGTTGAGGAAGTAAGTAAAAATGGGAAGAAGTTTCTTAAATTAACTCAGAAAGGGGAACTTGAGCTGCTGTTTAAAAAAGCAAGATTTAAACAGTATACGGCTTGGGACGGTAAATGGCGTGTTGTGATGTTTGATATTCCGGAGGACGCTAAGCATAAACGTGATAAATTACGCAGACTTCTAAAAGCGCAGAATTTTTTAATGATCCAAAATAGCGTATTTATTAGTCCTCACCCGATAAATATGGAGGGGGTGATGTTCTTGAAAGAAAGTGGCCTGGATTCTTATATTCGTATAGCTCGCATTGATGAAATGGATAACGACGCGGATTTAAAGATACATTTTAAGTTGTAAATTACAGAATTTGCGCGTCCGCGCGAATTCTGTAATTTCATAGTTTATGGTATATTGAATGTGTAGAAAATGATTTTGAAACAAAAAAATTGAAAATATTGTGGAATTTGAAAATAAATTAAGGCAAAAAATAAATTCCTTTTTGGACCAGAGGGTTGTAGAAAATTTACAAACCCAAGTCGATTTAATCGTGCGTGAAAGAGAGGAGCTTTCATCTTGGTCTCCAAAGGAACTGCGGTTGGCCGCCTTGGCGTTTAAAGATGATTTAGCCAAGGGTAAAACGCTCGACCAATTATTGGTCCCGGCTTTTGCCGTGGTTAGTGAATCTGCCAGGAGAATTTTGGGTAAAGTTCCCTACGATGTGCAAATTTTGGCCGGTATAGTAATTCACCAGGGTAAGGTGGTGGAAATGAAAGCCGGAGAAGGTAAGACGCTTACCGAAACCATGCCCGTGTATTTAAACGCTCTTTTGGGACACGGAGTGCATATTATTACCACTAACGATTATTTAGCTGAGCGAGATGCCAAAGAAATGGGCCGGTTATACGACATGCTGGGCCTAAGTACCGGCTTTGTGACTTCAGACATGCAAAATGACAAGCGGCGCAAGGCCTATGCCTCGGATATTACTTATGTTACAAACCAGGAAATCGGGTTCGATTTCTTGCGGGACAATTTAGTGTATTTTAAGCCGGATCGCGTGTTGAGGGAGCATCACCCTTTACATTATGGCATTGTAGATGAAATAGACAGTATATTAATTGACGAATCGCGTACCCCGCTTATTATTGCCGAACCCATTAAGGAAGAGCGGCAGTTTTATGACAAGTTCATTGGCATTACCGAAAAGCTTGTTGAAGATGAAGACTACGCCGTAGACTATAAGCATAAAAATATTGCCATGACAGACAAGGGTCTCGAGAAGGTTTCGCTTTTGCTCGGACAGCCAATTTTTTCCAAAGAAAATCCTATGTATGTGTTTTATTTGGACGTGTGTCTTAGGGCGAAAGCGCTGTTTGATAAAGATAAAGATTACATAGTCACAAAAGACGGTGTGGAAATTGTAGATGAATTTACCGGTCGGGTTCTGCCCGGCCGTAGGTTTACCGATGGAGTGCACCAGGCCATAGAAGCTAAAGAAAAAGTTAAGGTAAAAGAAGCGGATCGTACAATGGCAGCCGTTACTTTCCAGAATTTTTTCCCTATGTACGAAAAACTTTCCGGTATGAGCGGGACTGTTATGGCAGCCCGTCAGGAATTTAACGAGGTGTATAAGTTAGACGTGGTTAAAATTCCCACAAACCGACCGTTAATTCGCGTGGACCATAACGATCTTTTTTTTAAGACCAAAAAAGGAAAATTGCAGGGGCTGGCAAAGAAAATAAAGCAAATTCATAAACGCGGTCAGCCTATATTAATAGGCGCAAGAAATGTGGAAATGGCGCATACGGTGGCTGGTGTTTTGGAGACATTGAATATGCCTTATCAGCTTCTTACCGCCAAAGATCATAAAGCCGAAGCGGAAAAAATAGCCAAAGCCGGCGGCCAGGGCATGATAACCGTGGCAACCAATATGGCCGGCAGAGGTACCGATATTTTGCTCTCGGAAGAAGTTAAAGACCTCGGGCTGTATGTTATTGGTACCGAGCGCCATGAATCCAGGCGGATTGATGATCAGTTGGTTGGCCGTTCGGGCAGGCAAGGGGAGTCTGGCGAGTCGCAGTTTTTAATTTCCATGGAAGACGAAATTATGCAGCTATTCGGCAGTGAGCGGATAATTGACGCAATGGAAAATATAGATCTGCCGGAAGACGAATATATTTCCGGCAAAAGCCTGGATGAGGCATTCAGCCAGGCGCAAAATTTTGTGGAAAGCAAAAATTATGACAGCCGGGTGTATTTGTACAAATATGACAGGGTGGTTAATTTTCAAAGAACTCAGCTTTACAAATTGCGCGACCATTTACTCGACAATAATGAAGCCACGGAAGAATTTTTGCTCCAAAGTATTGTCGATATGGTAGATGATATTTTTATTCTTGGAAAATCGGAATATATTGTTAAGGAATTGAAACAGGTTTTTTCGGCCGACATTGAAGAGGCCGATTTGGTACAACCCCTAACAAATTCGGAGCAGGTTGGAAAAATGAAGGAAAAATTTTCCGCGTATTTCGCCAAAGAGGCAAGACTGTTAAAAGACCATCCGCAAATATATGAAGCCAGCCAGCATTTAATTTTGCAGATTATAGACAATAACTGGAGCAGTCATTTGGAGCTTATGGATATGCTGAAGGAAGAGGCAAATTTGTTTTCGTACGCAAGCGCGGATCCGCTTTTGGATTTTATTGCGGAAAGCCGCAAGTTATTTGCCGATATGGGGCGAAATATTCAGCGTCAGTTAATTTCCTCTATTTTTAAGCAAGTTGCCAAACTACGGAATTAGGAAGTGCTACCTGTTTTTAGTATAAATGGCTAGGCAAACAATATGAGATTGGTAGGAGGGCGAGTAGTTGGGTGTATTTGTCGTGTAAAAAGTTTCCTTGTAAAAAGAGGGAATTTTTTATATAATATACTATATGTTAACTTCAGACGAAGTAAAAAAAATTGCCAAATTGGCAAGAATAGAACTAACCGAAGCCGAAGTGGAGAAATTCCAAAAGGATCTTTCCGCGGTTTTGGAATATGTGGAAGAATTGAAGCAGGTTAATGTAGAAGGCTTGGAAGAAGTTTCTCAGGTAACGGGTTTGGTTAACGTACAGAGGGATGACGTGGTGGTGGATCACGGTAACCGTGAGGAAATTTTTAGCCAAGCGCCGGAGATGAAAGATGGGTACTACAAAGTCAAAGCAATACTATAGTGGACAGTGATTAGTGACCAGTGAACAGTATGAAAGTGAAAGACTATAAAGAATTAATCGTTTGGCAAAAGAGTATTGAATTAGTTTTTGAAGTTTATAAAATTACAAGACAGTTTCCACCGGAAGAAAGATTTGCTCTTGCCTCGCAAATGCAAAGAGCCGTTGTCTCAATTCCCTCAAATATAGCCGAGGGCGCATGTAGAAACCACACAGCGGAATTTAAGCAGTTTTTGGGAATCTCATACGGATCTTCCGCGGAGCTCGAAACCCAAATAATTATTGCTAAAAAACTTTATCCAAAAATTGATTATTCAAAAGCCGAATCCTTGAATTTAGAAGTCCAAAAAATGCTTAATAGTCTAATGAATAAATTGTCTTAAACTGTTCACTGACCACTAGCCACTGCTCACTATGACTTACGAATATTTATCCTTATCTGAATTAAGAAAATTGTTAGATTCAAAACAGATATCCTCTGTGGAATTGACGCGGTATTTTTTGGATAGGATAAAAAAATATGACAAGGAGCTCAATTCCTTTATAACAGTTTGCGAGGAAGAAGGCCTAAGGCAGGCCCAGGACGCGGATGATTTTATTAATTCTCCAGGTGAAAATCCTTTTTTGTGCGGCATACCTTACGCGGCTAAGGATTTATTTTGTACAAAGGGCATACGCACAACCGCAGCGTCTAAAATTTTGGACAACTATATTCCACCTTATGACTCGACGGTCATTTCAAAATTAAAAGAACAAAAAGCCGTGCTTTTGGGGAAAGCTAATTTGGATCAATTCGCTCATGGTTCCTCCGGCGAAACTTCGGCTTATGGCCCGGCCAAAAACCCTTGGGACATAACCCGCATGCCGGGCGGTTCTTCTTCCGGTTCGGCTTCGGCCGTTGCGGCCGGTTTAGTGCCTTGGGCAACGGCAACGGAAACGGGCGGTTCTATTCGAGTCCCGGCGTCTTTTACAGGACTGTCCGGCTGGAAACCAACTTACGGCAGGGTTTCCAGGTACGGCATAATTGCCATGGGTTCTTCCCTGGATTCCATTGGTGCGGTTGCCGCATCCGTTGAAGAGTTGGCAAAAATAGCGGAAATTATTTCCGGAAGGGATGAGAAAGACTCCACTACGGGGAATGTGGATGTACCCAGCTACTCTTCAAATTTACAGAAAGACATTAAAGGCCTTAAAGTTGGAATCCCCAAGGAATATTTTATAGAGGGAATGGAGCAGGGAACCAAGGAGCGGGTGCTTGAGGCCATTGGGGAGCTTGAAAAAATGGGAGCCGAGCTTCATGAGGTAAGTTTGCCCAATACCAAGTATGGGTCTTTGGTTTACGCCATAGTCTGTCCTTCGGAAGTTTCTTCCAACCTTTCGAGATATGACGGGATTCGTTATGGACACACTACAAAGGAAGCAAAAAACCTAATGGAAGTTTACGCGAAAAGCAGGGCGGAAGGTTTTGGTAACGAGGCCAAGCGCCGAATTTTGACCGGCACTTATGTGTTGTCGGCCGGATATTTTGACGCTTATTATAAAAAAGCGCAGAAGGTAAGAAGGCTTATAGTAAATGAATTTAACGAAATTTTTAAGCAGGTAGATGTTTTGGCTTGCCCTTGTGCTCCTTCTGTGGCTCAAAAACTTGGCAAGGCAGCCGAAGACCCTCTTTTCGGTTATATTACAGATCAGTTGAACATTCCGGGCTCTTTGGCCGGTTTACCGGCCCTGTCCGTGCCTTGCGGGTTTGCCAGACCAAAAGACGGAGAAACGCCTTCCATGGACGGCCTGCCCGTGGGCCTGCAAATAATTGGTCCGCAGTGGGGAGAACAGAAAATATTTAACGTTGGCTATGCCTATCAACAAGTTACGGATTGGCACAAGAAGCATCCGATGCTTTAACCCCCTTGCCGTCATTCCGAAGTAGCATCTACGAGGAATCTCAATGAAAACTTTCTTCGTTTACATCATGACCAACAAAGTGCATACGGTGCTATATACAGGAGTAACGAACAACATCTTACGGCGCAATTATGAACACAAGAATAAAAAAACAGAAGGATTTACCAAAAAATATAATGTAACTAAATTAGTATATTATAATGAATTTGCAACAGCTATGGAAGCAATTGCAGAAGAAAAAAGAATTAAAGGATGGACAAGGCAAAAGAAGATAAATTTAATTAATAGCATAAACCCGACTTGGAGAGATTTGTCTGACGATTTTTGAGATCCTTCGTCGGATGCACTCCTCAGGATGACGGCCAAGAGAGTATGAAAGAATTTGAATTATCAACCGAATACAAACCTGTTATAGGATTTGAGATCCACATTCAGCTTGCTACCAAAAGCAAGATGTTTGGGCGCGCGGCTAACAATCCGGATCAAAAAGAACCTAACGTGGACATAGATGAAGTAAATACCGGCCAGCCCGGGACTTTGCCTGTGGCTAACAAGGAAGCAATTCGTTTAGCTGCCATGGTGGGCTTGGCTTTAAATTGCCAGATAGATGAATTTTCCAAGTTTGACCGTAAGCACTATTTTTATCCGGACTTGCCAAAGGGCTACCAAATTTCCCAGTATGACCAGCCTATTGCAAAGAGGGGGTATTTGGATATTGAGGTGCCGGACACCCTCTCTGCCTCGTCTGACTCGGCATCTCCCCCAAAGGGGGAGAATAAAAATGTGCTTCGCGCTAAGCGCGTGGGTATTACACGTGCTCATTTAGAAGAAGACGCAGGGAAAAATATACATCCGGAGGGACTCAATTATTCATTGGTAGATTATAACCGCGCGGGGTGCGCCTTGTTAGAAATTGTTACTGAACCGGAAATAGAAAGCGCGCAGGAAGCAGGCGCGTTTTTAACGGAGCTTAGAAATATTATCCGTTATTTGGGCGCGTCGGAGTGCGACATGGAGAAAGGCACCATGCGCGTGGAGCCTAATATTAGCGTGCGCAAACCAGGGGAGACCGGTTTGCCTAAATACAAAGTGGAAGTTAAAAACATCAATTCCATAAAATTTGCTCAAGCCGCTATAGATTATGAAATTGTCCGCCAAGCAGAAATTTTAAAAGAAGGCGGAACACCAAAACAGGTAACCATGGGGTGGAACGAAAAAGAAGGAAAGACCGTGGAGCAGAGAAGTAAAGAGGAAGCGAATGATTACCGCTACTTTCCGGACCCGGATTTGCCGGTTTTGCAGTTTACAAAAGAATATTTAGATGAGTTAAGAAACCGCATGCCGGAATTACCGGCGCAAAAACGCGCGAGGTTTAAGGAAGAGTTCGGGTTGCCAGACGCGGATGTGGAAAATCTTATCAATTGGAAAGAGATGGCGAATTATTTTGAAGCCGTGGTGTCGGAATTGCAAAGTTGGATATTAAGCGAGAAAAAAGAAGATTTAAAAATGAATTCGCTCATTAAACCCGCGGCGAATTGGTGTTTGCAGGATTTTAGCTCATTGCTAAATGAGAAAGGCCAAAATCCCGCCGATTCAAGAGTGGACGCCGAGAATATGGCGGAGCTAATTAAAATGGTCTATGCCGGCGAGATTTCCATTAGCGCGGCAAAACAAGTCTTTAAAGTAATGTTTGAAAAAGGCGGGGATCCTTCCAATATAGTGGAAGATTTGGGTTTAAAGCAGGTGAGCGACGAATCCGCGATATCGGCAGCTGTTGATGCCATCATTACGGCTAACCCGAAAGCCGTTGCCGACTTTAAAGCCGGCGAACAAAAAAGTTTTGGCTTTTTGGTCGGGCAGGCTATGAAAGAACTTAAAGGGAAAGGCAATCCGCAGGTGATTCATAAACTTTTGAAAGAAAAATTGGACAAATAGGACTGATAGGACGAATAAGACAAATAAAAAAACGCCGCCCTTAGTTTGTCTTTGTCAGTTGACAGAGACAAGCTCGGGCGGTTTTTGGTCAGAGGGTTTCGATTAGGCAGCGTGTACAGCTGCCGTCGGTATTGAGTTGGTAGCCGTCGATTGGGCACCTAGGCGTTGAGATCGAGGGTTTATAACCTGCAATAGCGATAGGCTCTATCTCGGGGTTTAGTGGACACCCCAAACAGGAGACCTCGGTACAGTAGGTGCACAGGTTGGAGTTAGGCAAGTTGCCTCCTTATATGGATGTATTGTAGAAAAACAGAAATTGAGAGTCAACCCCATTATCAGTTACTTCTATGTTCACTACAGTGCCATTCGGTACGGGAGTAATAGCTCACATATGCACAGATTGGGGCATAGGCACAGATGAAAAGGGGTTTAAAAGGGGAAAATGGGAGTGATGGGAAAAAAATTGGACGAATAAGACAAATAAAAAAGAACGCCGCGAAGCCATGGAAGTGGCTTAAGCGGCGTTTTCGCTAGCAAAATGCTAAAGGCTAGCGAAGAGATTCCTGAGAACTTTCAAAAAGGCACCGTCGGCGATAGCACGATTCTCCGCTCTCAGAGTTGTTGTGGATTCTTGGAACTGTCTCAGCAGTTTTTCAATCCGCGGATCTTCTGGATGATCAATTCCTAATACGGTGCCGTCGTCTTGAAGATAAAACACCGCTGTTACATTACCGTCTCGTGTTGGGTATGACATGGTTTTACCCCTGTAAATATTGTCCGGTGCATTGGTAGCACCGGAGGTCAGTTTCGGACATCGGTGTTGTCCCCCCGCAGGTTGGGCAGGGGGAGTTAGCCGTTACTTCGATTGGCTTTGTGCCCTCAAACTCCGTATCGGTGTCGACATGGGGATCGAAAAAACGACCGATGATTTCATCGCGGTTGGCCGTGCTTAGGCCTGGCATAACTAGTCCTTTCTTAAAGCAAATCTCAGGGCTTCTTTGAGCGGTGGATTAGTTGGCGAAGCCTAAAAGACGGACTCCGTTTCTCTTTGGGGGGCATTCGAGAGCGCTGGAATTGCGATGCCGTTTCAAAGAGTTCTTTAACCGGTGGGAGCTTTGTTACCAAGTATTGTTTTTCACTCGGTTGATCCGCTGATTCGTCGGATTTGGTTGGCATAAGGCCTCCTTCTGCCCGTATTATAGCAAAGATTTGTAGCCATATAAATCCTGGCAGAAAAGCGGTCTGGATTTTTTTATGTCCGCGACGGGGTGTTTTTACCTAACCAATTTTTAAGTTTGAATCATGGTGGCTTGGTGGGATTTTTTATCCAGT
>CAZPRQ010000015.1:13934-25952 GCA_964589415.1 uncultured Candidatus Saccharibacteria bacterium | reverse complement strand
ACGATAAGCCATTTTTAAAATTTGAACGGCTTTTGGAAACGTACTATGCTTTTGCCCCAAAAGGCCTTAAGTCTTTCCTGATGGCCATGCCGGTGTGGGTAAAAGAAAAGCTTTTACTCAAGGATCTGTTAAAGAAAGAACTTCAAAAAGTTGGCACTTTCGATACAAAAAAAACAAAGTTATTGTTTTCTGAGCATCATCTTTCTCACGCCGCTAGTGCATTTTATCCTTCACCTTTTTCTGAAGCTGCAATCCTGACCCTTGACGGTGTAGGTGAATGGGCAACTACTTCCATTAGCTATGGTAAAGGTAAATCTATTAGTCCATTGCGTGAACTTGCTTTTCCTCACTCCCTTGGTTTGCTATATTCTGCTTTTACATATTATTTAGGCTTTAAGGTAAACTCCGGAGAATACAAGCTTATGGGGTTAGCCCCATACGGGAACCCGGAAGGTGCGGCGGTGAAAAAATTTAAAGAAAGCATCTACGCCCATTTAGTAGATGTCAAAGCTGATGGTTCTCTGCACTTGAACCAGCAATACTTTAACTATGCTGTCGGTTTAACAATGACTCAGGATGCCAAATGGAAAGACTTGTTTGGATTGGAGAGACGTTTGTCAGAAAGCGAGCTGCTTCAGGAACATTGCGACATGGCATTGGCTATCCAACAGGTGACTGAAGAAATAGTTTTAAAATTAGCTAAGACAGCGGCAATCCTGACAGGATCAAAAAACTTATGTCTGGCTGGCGGTGTAGCTCTGAATTGCGTTTCTAATGCAAAGATCTTAAAGAGTGGAATGTTTGAACATGTATGGATCCAGCCAGCTGCGGGAGACGCAGGAGGTGCTTTGGGAGCGGCCCTTGCAGTTCATCATCTTTATTATGGTGGAGAACGTTTAATTATAAAACCAGATGCGATGAAGGGTTCCTACCTGGGACCTGAGTACTCCGATACAAGCGTAGCGGGAATGATGCGAAAGTATGGAGCCGTTGCAGAGTACTTTGACTCATTTGAAAACCTTTGTGAGACAGTTGCGAAAAAGCTATCAGAAGAACAGGTTATCGGATGGTTTCAGGGCAGGATGGAATGGGGGCCAAGGGCATTGGGTAACCGTAGCATACTCGGGGATGCGAGAAGTGAAGCAATGCAGAAACGGATGAACTTGAAAATCAAGTACCGTGAAAGCTTTCGCCCTTTTGCCCCTTCGGTATTGGAAGAAGACGAGTCAGAATACTTTGAATTGTCGGAACCAAGTCCGTATATGCTCCTGGTTGCGGATGTAAGAAAGCAAAGACGAAATTTACTTCCAGGTAATTATCATTCTTTGCCAGTTCGTGAAAAACTTTACTTTAAACGTTCTGATATTCCTGCCATTACACACTTGGATTTTTCTGCACGTTTGCAAACTGTTAACAAAGATACAAATACCCGTTATTGGCAGTTAATCAATGCTTTCAAAAAAGAGACTGGGTACGGAGTAATAGTTAACACTAGTTTTAATGTTCGGGGTGAGCCAATTGTGTGTACGCCGGAAGATGCTTACCGCTGTTTTATGCGTACTGAGATGGACTGCCTGGTCATTAATAATTATATATTTACCAAGAAGTCCCAGCCGGCCTGGAATGAAAAACAGCAATGGAAGGAGGAATATGTCCTCGATTAATGAACAACCCATTACTCCCGACTCCCTACCGCGACGCCTTACCTGGTTTGAACAAAATCCCAAAAAAACTATTTTAGGTATTATAGTAGTCATTGGGGTAGTTTCTGATTTATTGATTGGTTCATTAACCTTACCGGGTAATCCCAATGAGCCACATCATTATTATCACCATGGCTTAAAAAGTAATTTTAAAGGGAAGGTGACATGGGGGGATAATAAATCCCTAATGTATACGGATTCCTTGGGTTTTAAAGACAGCTCGAACAGAAAAGTAGATCTCCGGACTAATAAGAAAAGAATTCTTATTATGGGAGATTCATTTACAGAAGGTGTAGGCATGCCGTATGAAAAAACTTTTACAGGGCTCGCTTCGGCAAAAGTCGATTCTAACACGTATGAAATCATAAATGCCGGGGCCTCTTCATTCAGTACAAAGCTCTACTATCTTCGTACCAAGTATTTGCTGGAAGTTGAAAAAATGTCCTTTAATGAGTTATATGTTTATGTTGACATATCCGACATTGTGGATGATGTAACTTATGAATCTTTTCAGCCCCAGGATAAACCTACCCGAGAATCTATCATGAGGCAGGTGGATAGCTGGTTTGCGACGCATTCCATAATCTATCGATACAGCCGGGCTGCTATTGTTAGGTATTTTCCGACTTCTCACTATTATGAAGAGCGGTCACTATGGACTGTTGATGAGGCAATGTATAAAAAATGGGGAGAGCCGGGAATACCATTGTCTTTACGAAATATGGAGCAGCTTTACCAACTCACTCAACAGCATGGTATAAAAATGCACGTGGCTGTTTATCCGTGGCCAGCACAAATTAAGAACAAAGACCTGGATTCCAAACAAGTGCAAATTTGGAAACAATTTGCCAAAGAAAAAAATATTAACTTCATTAATTATTTTCCGGACTTCATTTCTGAAGATAAGCCCGTGGAAGAAATTACTCAAAAGTATTTTATCCCGGGTGACGGCCATTGGAATGAAGCCGGTCATGAGGTAATTGCAGATAAATTGATTACCAATATAAACAGGCAATAAGCATATTTGACATCTTTTTTACCGCAAGGTAACATACGACCAATTACATAGGATTATAACTACTTGCGCCCTCAATGGGCACCCTTTAGCCAGAGCATAGAAGGGGGCTTGCAGGCAAGTAAGTTGATTTCTTTTTTGATTTGGTTATAATACGAGAAATCCACTTTTTCCGACTATCAAGCCTGCAAGCTGAGTAGTTCCCAAAAAGTGGGTTTTTTGTATGCGTGCATTGGAACTTAACCCATTAAACTCAACCCATGTAACTAAAATCTACCTGATCTTTGGCAAAAATTTTGTAACTAAAAAACTTCTTTGTGGATAAAGAAGGGTCAAAATGGAAAACCCCTAATTAATTTTAGTCATTGTATTTGAGTGAACGTTCGTATACCATAAATACATGACGCAAGAAACTATCATGACTGTCATTAAAACAGAAGACCTGCGGAAAACTCAGGCACAGAGTTTTACTGCCCGCTACTTAGGGAAGGTATTCTCTATGGGAAAAGAAAAAAAGAGCTTCGGCGAAATCGGCCAGGAGTTCCTGTACTGGTGTCAGGTGGGGAGACCTACTCCAGTTGCAAAAACAACTTTATCTACATACACAAAAAGTTTGGAATTAATTTCCAAGCACTTTGGAGATGTCACCATTAGCGATATCGGTATAGAACATATTCTAAATTTAAAAAAAGATTTCATAGATCGAGGGTCATCGATTGGGTATTTGCATAAAATTCTAATGATCACGCGATTGGTCTTAAAATATGCCTTGGAAGAACTTCACTTGGATGTCATGCCTTTTCAAAGGATTAAACTCCCTCCAAAGCCTAAAGCAGAGGTAAAGTTTTGGAGTGAAAACGAGCTAGATAAGATAATGGCCTGCATTCCGACTACTACGATACAAGGCATTAGATTACGCGCTATTATTACCACTATTTTAGATACAGGTATGCGTATTTCAGAGGTAATGAATCTTAATAGGGATTCCATAGATTGGGGGGACAAGTCAGCCTTTATAATCGGTAAGGGCAGTAAGGAGCGGAAGGTATTATTTCAGGATTGGTCGCTGTGGTGGATTAAACAATATTTAAATCTTAGAAAAGATGCACATGTAGCATTGTTTGTAACGCACCAAAATGGCTACCCTCTTGAAAGATTGCAGCCGGATGATGTCAGGAGGGTGTTCCGGCAAATAGCCCGCAAGACGGGCATCCCTACAGTCAGGCCTCATATCGGCCGTAAAACTGCTGGAACGAGAATGTGGAGTAATGGAGCTGATATACAGGATGTGCAGGTATTCCTTGGTCATGAAAAAATACAAACCACGCAGATTTATGTTGGTAAAAATTACCAAAGAGTTAAACAGGTTCAAGAACGAACTCTAGTGTACAATGCAGCTGCCGATGTAGGAACAATAGGTGTTGTAAAATGGTCTCAAAACCATGAGAAATGCTTGAATTGTGGCCTAACTGAAAATAAACATGCCGCTAAAGGGTATTGCTGTAATTGTTATATGAATTTGAAAAACGCTGCAAAGCGGGCAGAACAGGCGCAAACCGTCAAGAAACGGGTGGAAATTTCGACTTGACAATCGTATACCCTTACGGTAACATGGGTATATGTATCCACAGAAAATTGTCCGTAACAGGGCTGTAGTTATTTTAAGAAAACTTGATCCTAAAATGTATTCATTTGGCAGCTTATCCGAGCTTTTTCAGGTTGAAAAGTCTATGTTACACAAAGTCTTTACACGAGATAAGGATAAATATGATTTATCAGGTAAAAATGAAGAGAGTTAATAAGTTTAGATAAATCGTTCACCCTTCAATCAATAGTTGGACAAAGTTCTTTAAAAAATCCGGTCTTATTTGAGACCTTCTAAAATATTTCACGCTCATTGTTTGGTGGTTTAGTCACATGGGCTGAGTTCGATCCCCGCCCATCCCACCACTACTTCGCTAAAGCTACGTAGTGCAGGCACTTCTTCTCGAGCTTTTATTGGTCATTAGATTAGGTCAAAAAGAAGAGAAGCGAAGTAGTGCCCTTCGTAGCCTTCTTGTTTTTCCGAAGCTTCAGCGCAGGAGAAGGCGGAGTAGGGCTGTAATCCAGACAAGATTGATTAAATAATTATTTGTTTTCGAGGAAGTTGTAAAATTGCATACACACGAAGAAGTGTCCTACGTAGCTCATGACCATCTGTAGCTTTATGCGAAGGAGGTTTAGCGAAGTAGGTCATTTGCGTTATAATAGGAACATGCATTACGTTTATATCCTTCAAAGTGAAAAGATGGCAGTTACTATACCGGTTACACGACCGATTTGAAGGAGAGGATCAAACATCACAATAGCCATGCCTCTAAATATAGTTCTACGAAAGCACCGTTTAACTTGGTTTGGTATTGTGTATTTAAGAATGGAAAGAAGGCAATCGCATTTGAAAAGTATCTCAAAATTGGATCCGGCTTTGCTTTTGCTCGCAAGCATCTGGTTTAAAGAGTGATATACTTAGAACAATTAAATTTATATACGCGAATAAATGCCCTACCTAGCTCAAGCTAGGTAGGGCATTTGCCGTAAAAGAGCAGTTAAAAAGCCTGAAAAAAGCTGTTTTTGGTGTTACTTCAAAACTGCCTTCCACGTCTCGACATTTCTTTAAATTCTGCTATAATTGTATGTTAAGTTTAGCAATTTAATGTAGTTGGCGGGTGCCGGCTACGTTTACACTATAATAAATAGGAGGCACAGAATGGAAATCAGTATGGAAATCAGTTTGCAAAGAAGTAGGAAAATCGCCGTGCAATATGTGCAGGCGGTAAACCGCAGGCGGGCTATAGCTTTAGACGAATCAGCCGCAGTAGTTACCATTATGCAGCATAGGCAGTGTGTGGATGCGGCAACAGCCGATCTAGAGAATGACTGTCTTGCAAAGCAATTGCTGCCGAGAGCCGAGGAATACGTGCGGCTCGAGACCGAACGGCGCCTGGCTATCGAGAGTAGCACCTTGCTGGGTGTGCTTAACTCGAAGCTCATAGTGATGAACGGCGGTATTGCCGAAGTGGAAATCGGGAGCTTCAATGGTACACCCATTGAATATCAATTCGAGGATTTTTGCACTGCCGTTGGATTTCTACCTCGGGATCAGGCTGAGAAAGTTATTGAGGCCGTCTCCGAGCTTCTCCGGGTTCTCGTGGACGACTTGGTCGGCAAGAAGCTGCCGCCGCCACCGGAGTTCACAATTTAGATTCTCTATGGCGGGGTGTTCCATTTCGGACGCCCTGCCCCCTTCTAAATTCATAAAATTATTTGTGGATTTGGAAGGGGAGTCTTATGGGTTTTAAACCCTTTATCCCTAAATTTTAGGAGGAGATTAATGCTAGAATTAGAGGTCATTCACCAAACAGGACCGGGGCTAAATGCCAAAAAACAAGTCACAAATTTCAAGGCGCCGTTCTGGTATACTTTCATTCAGGCCTTCTGGTTCTGGGCGACAGAATTGAGGCCGAGCACCAGAGAACGCCGCCGTAAGGCTGATGTCGAGTTCCTAAAGCTCGTACAAGCCTATAAGCCTAAAATCATCGCCCAATACGAAAGTTTTGAGCTATATTATCGGTGTTGTCAGTATCAGCTTGCGCAAAAAGACCTCGCTGCCAAAGAAACGTGGGAATTGCAAGACGAAGCAAGGGGAAAAGTAAACCAACTGACCATGGAGTTGCAGCGGAAGCTGTCTGGGCAGGGCTGGCCTTATAGAAAACTGTTCAGCCATGGCCGGCTGGTGCACATATGGCGGAGCCAGCTTGATATGGGCCGGGTGTGGGAATATTGGGATGCCGTCGAGCAGTTTCTCATCGCTCGGTCTTCACGGTAACCGGCTAACAAGCACGGATTTATATCTTGGCGGAAGCAGTAATGTCTTCCGCCACCCTTCCAAGTCGCCTCATGGGCAACCCGCAAAAAAAGCGGGTTCATAAATTCCGCTAGTTGGCGGATTGTGGATTTGGAAGGGATAAATATAGAGGAGGCGTTATGAATAAAGAATCGGTAGATGAAAAATTTGCCGCATTAAGGCTTTATTTTGAGAATGAATCAGGCTCTGCGCGGCAACGTCTCGACCAGCAACTTAAATATGTTGCCGAGTTAAATATTGCGTCAATCTTGGTTGAGTTCGCGTCCGCGGTCGACAAGGCGCGCAGGCAATATGAAGCGGAAATTACCCTAGCCGACGCTTATGCCCACATTCCTGAGCTGGTTAGCCACGCGAAGGAGTTGGCAAGGCGGCAACTGGAAGTCTCAATAAACGGCTATGGAGCCATTGCCAAACGCGCAATCGAGTCTATCCTGGATATGACGAAGCGTTAGTTAAATTCAAAAAAGTAGGAGGTATATTGTACGTAACAATTTGCGCGGAGGGCAGAAGAAATACCTGCCCACCCTTCTAAGTTTATAAATTTATTTTGTGGATTTGGAAGGGTAAAACCTACAATCAGTACTTTGCAAGTGCAATGCTCAAAGGATTTTCCAGATTGTGAAAATTAAAAAACTGTCGGAGTAATACTCCGGCAATAAGCTTTCCATAGGAGGAAGGTTATGTTACCGAGAGATTTTTTTGCCAACGCGATGATTGAGCAACGGTTCAAGAGGCTCGACATCGTAGAGTTTTTGGCCTCTAATCCGACCATGGCGCCTAACTACAAGAGGTGGTTAAATGCCTGGGTAGGTGTTGCCAGCTACCTCTTTACCGAAGATGAAAAGCAGAATTTGGGCCCTGTCGTGGAACCCTATCTGCCGACGCTGTATTACGAGGACAAGAGCCACCCGGTGGCTCGTTTTGTGGATTTTCTCTGGGATCACACAGTCCAGGTCTATGAGTGCGGCCATGGGAAAATGTTGGCCAAATTCGAGTACAAGGATCATGTCTTGCCCCAATACGTTTTTCTCGGGCATAGCCACTTGTTGCTGCACCCGAAGGAATTCGTCATCGCCGTCATTATGGATTGGGCCAAGCCGCGCTGGAAAGAAAAAGGCGCGTTGAAATTCCTGAACCAAAGGCTGAGGCAAGCCGTCGACCAGACAAGAGAGCAGGCCTTGCGGGATTTTGACACCGCCTGCGCCTATTCGCCTGACAGGGAGATGATTCTCAAGGCGGATGTTGTCATTGTCCTTATGAAGAATGGCGACTTGCTACGTTACGATGACCCGTCGGTCTTCTATCAGGATAAAATCACTAAGCCCACGGATTACAACCGATACGTGATCTTTTCTGAGGCGGCCGTAGACGGCCAGCCTAAGAAGATCCGAGCTGGCAAAGAACGGATGAATTTGCTGCTGGATCTCGAACAGGGAGAAGGACGGCCAAGTAAGAAGTTCTTTTTCGTAGAGGAGCGGCTCGTCCCCAAGCCTCTGCCGGAACCGACCAGCAGAAGTAAGTGGTAGAAAGAAGTTCTCTCACAACACTCAACGGCAGGGCGACCAACCGGACGCCCTGCACCCTTCTAAGGTCATAAAATTACTTTGTGGATTTGGAAGGGTTTCTACCCGAGAAGGATTTTTTAGGTGAATAGAGAATTTACGTGCCACGGGATGAATGAAAACTGTTGTTTTTGTTCTGGTTCTGGTTCATCGGAGGCGCAAAAACTATGGCTCCTACAGTTCTGATGGGAGAAATTAAACGGGTCAAGAGTAAGGCCGTACAAGATGAAATAGATGGGCACCATCTCAGAGATGGTGCCCATCTATTTCATATCACTAATTTCTCGCAGCTTGCTTGTGGGGCCGGGCTTTGTGTCATCCCGGCCGAGCCTGCCTCGTCGGTAGACATGGCAGGCAGGCGGCATGACATGGGAGATTGCAGCTGATACTCCGGAGCTCTGCTTTGGGATGGTTCATTTGATACTTTTTGAACCCAAATAAACATCCCCAATTCAGTCGCTATTTATACGGTTTTTTGGTAAAATAGGTACATGCTTACTCCCAATCAAGAGCAATATTTATCTAAAATCCCGGACGATTTAAAAATGACAGTTTTGCCATGGGATTCTCGCGGACTTGATATTGCGCAAGGCATTATAGATGAAATTAAATTATTGTTACCGGACAATGAAATTATTTTTATTGGCTCATTGCCACTGAAGATTGCCGGACAAAAAGATATAGATTTATCGGTGTTATCGGATGCTAAAGACTTTCCACTGCATCAACCAAAATTGGAAGAAAAATTTGGCAAGCCGGACAAGCTGGGAGTTACTGCCATTGGCTGGCATTTCGAGCGCCAAGGCTGGGATGTAGGCATTTATTTAACCGATCCGGTAACTTCACAGGTGCAGGAACAGATTGAAGTGTTTAATTTGCTTAAAAATAATCCCGACCTGCTCAAAGAATACGAGCAAATAAAACTAACCGCTGCAAATTTATCCTATAAGCAATACCAAATTAAGAAGTACGAATTCTATAATAGGATTTTAGGTTACGAAGAAGAAAAATATTTAACCTTGGTTAAGGAGTTTGTTAAGGAATCTTTTATAAAAGCCGGAAACCTTGGCGACATTAAGCATTTTGAACGGACGGTTTATTGGTTAAAGGAATTAAGGCCTAACGCCGACGAAGCACTATGTATAGCCGCCTTTGCTCACGATACCGAGCGCGCATTCAGAGATAAAACTGCTAATGAGAGATTTAGAGCATCGAATAAAGGTTTCACTGACGAAGATCACTTAATGCATCACCAGAATAAAGGAGCTAAGATTATTGCAGACTTTCTTAAAGAACAAAATGCACCGCAAGAGTTAATTGACCGTGTGCAAATGCTTATTTCCAAACATGAAGTAGGTGGTAATGACGACCAAAATTTGTTAAAAGACGCGGACAGCGTGAGTTATTTTGGAAATCAAATAGAACATTTTTTAACCAGCAAAGTCGCCGAAGTTGGCAAGGATAAAGTAAGAGAAAAATTCCAGTGGATGTTTGACCGTATAACTTCCGTGCGAGCTAAAGAATTAGCAAAGCCTATGTATGAGAATGCTATAAAAAGGTTAAGTTAATTTTATGATAAATGAAAGTGAAGGATTTAACAGAGAGCAAGCGGAATGGAAAGCTCCCGAGGAGCCATTGAAAACCCATGTTTCTGGTGAGTTTAAAGCAGCCTCTAAATCCCCTGAGCAATCTAGTTTTGACCAATGGAGTAGGTTAAATGGTGTAGTTACAGATGTAGAAATAACCGAGGGTATGGATCCGGCAGAAAAGGAAAAAATTTACGACACCGCATTCCGCGAGGGACAAAAAAAATTAATGGGGGAATTGCGCGACCCCAATAATAATGAAGTTAGATTGGTAGATAAACTTGATTTACCAAACCTAAAAGCCGAAATTACTTCTTTAAGAGAAAAAGGTGATATCCAGGCTTTGGCCGCGAGAGAAATAGAGATAGCGAATTCTTTTCAACAAGCTATAAGTAAATATCCATATGATATGGGAACTTGTCATATGGCGGAGATATTGAGTAAGAAAAAAATGAATTGTGTTGGCGCATCAACCTTAGGCGGCGCTTTGCTGGACGAAGTTGGCATTAATTATTTGGTGGGACATATTGGTGATCATGTATTATTGGTTGTTGTGGCTAGCGATGGCAAAGTTTTATGGCAGGATATGCAAGATGGTTTGGAAAGGCCTGGCTTTGAAAATGAAGAGTTAACGACTGAAAAGATTCAGGGATCCACACCAAGCGATATTGCTGCTTTTGCAAAAAAACCTGGAAACGAAGGTTTAAAGTTTTTTGTAAAAAAAGAATACTGGAAGAATTTGCCTATGACCGTATGGGCACCAAATGTGGGATTGGAACTGCAAGAGCTAATTAGCACTGGTTTTGTATTGGGTAATAACAATAGAAACGATGAAGCCCTAGAGATTCTTGAATTAGCCAAGCTTAAGTCTCCAAATGATGTGGATGTTCACCAGGGACTAGCCAGGGCTTACAAAAATAAAAAAATGTATAAAGAAGCGGTTAATGCTTATCAAAAAGCCGTAGAAATTGATCCGGATAATCTTTATCTTAAAGGGGAGCTGGATAAAGTTAAAAATCTTTTAAGTGCTGCAAAATTTGAAAAATAAGCAGTGGCCAATGAGGCTAGAATTTTTAAAGGAACAAACGTAGTTTATGGAAAAAACTTATATTGACAAATTGGCATTTGTAGAATTAAAAGATCGCAAAGTATTGGAGACTTGTAGTTATGGCAAAGACAAATGGTATATTCCTGGCGGCAAGCGGGAGGTTGGTGAAAGTGACCAAGCTGCTCTGATTCGAGAAGTTAAAGAGGAGCTGCAGGTTAACCTAATTCCTGAAACCATAAAGTTTTACGGAGTATTTGAAGCTCAAGCCCACGGTAAACCCGAAGGCACAATGGTAAGAATGACTTGCTATACAGCTAAATACAATGGCACACTAACACCAGGTGCAGAGGTAGAAAAAATAGACTGGTTTAATTATTCCCAACGAGGCATGGTCTCGCCAGTGGATCAATTAATTTTTGATGATTTAAAAAATAAAAATCTAATCGATTAATCTTGTTTTTTTAAAATATTTTTATCAATAAAATTCCGATAGTTTATTTAGCCACTAAACTTTTATAGCAACAATATGAAGCTCATTACTTTAAACATTTGGGGAGGGAGGATATATCAGGATTTGCTGGAATTTATAAAAACGCAATCGGAAGATACCGATATTTTTTGCTTTCAGGAAGTTTTCAATGGCAGCGAAAGAATACCAACGGACAGCATAGATGCCCGTTTAAAAGGCGTAGTAACAAATATATATCCTACCTTAGAAAAATTGCTGCCAAATTTCTTAGGCTTTCATGCCGAAGCCGGAAAGTTTGAAGTAGGGGAAGCAAAAGTGCCTTATGGCCTTGCAATGTTTGTAAGAAAAAGCATAGAAATTAAAAAGCAAGGCTTTTATGAAATTTTCAAGCTTGATGAGGATTTGGATTTGGCGGAAGGCATAGTTGCCTGGAACCGTTTGTTGCAGTACGTAACCGTCCCTTATAATGATGGCGAGATTACAATTTATAATTTGCATGGGCTATATACAGGAGGCGGTAAGAACGACAGCAAAGCGCGGCTGTGGCAGTCGGAACGGGTGAGAAAATTTATGGATGCGGCAAATGGAAAGAAAATTATTTGCGGCGATTTTAATTTAAACCCAGATACAGAAAGCCTGGCAGTTTTAGAAAAAGGGCTAATAAATCCGGTTAAGGAAAAGGGTATTACTTCTACCCGCAGCCACCATTACCCCAAAGACTTAAAATGGGC
>CAZPRQ010000015.1:6627-13834 GCA_964589415.1 uncultured Candidatus Saccharibacteria bacterium | reverse complement strand
CATCCTTTGGTAGTTCCCAAAAAGCACATACCGGACATTTATAGCTTAGACGCGGAAATCGGTAGTTCTATAATAGCCGAGTTGATTAAAACCGCTAAAGTCGTAAAGCAAGGCCTAAAATGTGAAGGAGTATATATTACCCAAGCCAACGAACCCGCCGCCGGCCAGGATGTTTTTCACATCCATTTCCATGTTTATCCCCGCTGGCAAGATCAGCTTATGAACCAGACAGAACGCGTAAATGATGAGGAAAGAAAAATAACACTGGAAAAGATCAAAGGAGCTTACTAACTTTATGATAAATATTCCAAAATCCATTTTAACAGAAATTCAAAAAATCAAAGGTTGCCAAGCTATTATGCTTACCGGTTCACGCACCGTCGGCAAAGCTAGTAAGAATGCGGATTGGGATTTTTTCGTGATTTTAAAAGACGGAGTGCCACGTTGGAGAAAGACCTGGAAAATTGACGGCGAGTGGGTGGAAGTTTTTTGCAATGATCAAAAACAGATTAAGAAAGAATTTCAGGAAGATTTACAGGAAGGACGGGGCGTAACCACATTTATGTTTGTAAGCGGTGAAATTGTGCATGACAGCAAAGGTAAAATTTTGGGGAGATTGGTCAAGCAGGCCAAACAAAATTGGCAGAAAGGACCAAAGTCACTGACTAAACTGGGGCTGGCATGGAAAGATTACGATATGGCTACTTATATTCAGGATATTGAGGACTGTTTGCACGATAATAATCCAGCTTTGCTGTTGATAAATTATGCGGTCAATGAGTTCGTTAACAATTTTTACCGTTTTAGTAATATTTGGTTTCCACGGCCAAAGGACAGGCTAAACGACTTAAGTAAGCGAAATAGCGCATTATACCAGTTAGTGCAGCGATTTAATAAGATCATAGATTGGCGAGAGAAAGCTAGGAAAGCAATTCTTATTGGAAAGTTTGTCGGTGAACAAGCAGAGTTAAAATTAACTGGCGAACTTTACATTCCACCTACCAACAAAAAGTCATTTCACACATAAATATGGATACAGGCATTAAACACATAGAATTTTGGGTTTCGGATTTAAAAAGGTCGCTGGAATTTTACAGCCAGCTTTTTTCTTTGATCGGCTGGAAGCAGTTCGATGAAACAAGTTTTAGCGATGGTGGTGCTAAAATTTATTTTATTGAGCAGTCAGTTGTTTTTAATAAAAACGTTGGTCCGAGGCATATTTGCTTTTTAGCTGATTCTAAAGAAGTCGTAGATAGTGTCGGCGAGTTTTTAAAAAGCATGAAAGCGCAAATCATTCGCGGACCGGTTGAAAGCAGTTATAAAAACAGGAGTTCTTATACCGTGGATTTTAAAGACCCTGACGGGTATATTTTAGAAGTTGCAACAAAATCGGAAAATATATGATTACACTAAATGAACAAATTAGACAAATTGTTGGTGATATAACCTCTCAGGAACCGGAATTAGCCCAGCGGTTTTTAACAAGGTTAAATGTAGGTGGTGGTTTAACCCGAGATGCGGGAAACATGTCGCATTTCTGCGCTTACTTTTTGCCGTATAACCCCAAGACAAAACAGGTATTCATTGTCCATCACAAAAAATCCGGCTTATGGCTTTCGCCAGGAGGGCATATTGATAAAGGTGAATTATTGCTCGAAGCGCTTAATCGAGAAATTAAGGAAGAGTTGGGGGTGGCGAACTTTTTTCCTGAATTACCCAAACCTTTCCTTATTTCAATTACGCCAATTAACAACCCGACCCAGCCCTGCAAAGAACATTTAGATATTTGGTTTTTAGTAGAAACCGATGGTTCAAATTTTAACGTCGATCCACAGGAATTTCACGCAACAAAATGGATGAGCCTAAATGAAGCTAGGTTAATCGTCACGGATCCGGCCAATCTAAAGGCCATAGAGATTTTAAACAAATAATATAGTAATATGGCCAAAAAAACGCTTTCCATTGTAGTCGTAGTGATTAATAATCTTGAGGTCAACAAGAGGTTTGTTTCGAGCGTCCGGCAATATACAAAGGGTGATTACGAACTCATTCTTATTGATAACGGTTCTACGGACAAAAAGGCCATAAGTTTTTTTAAACAAAACGCAGATAAGTATTTTAGATTTAATAAAATAGAAACGCTATCCACGGCTTGGAATAAGGGCATTGAACTTTCGGAAGGCAACTATATTGCTGTGGTAAATAACGATGTTGTAGTGCCGCCGGACTGGTTCAAGCCTTTAAAGCAAACTTTGGATAAAGATAAACAGGCAGGGATGGTTTCGCCCCTAACCCTATGGTTGTTAGTTGGATTATATGGGAATAAACTTACCAAGAAAATGGATCAAAGTTTTGGCAAGCCATATAAATTACAAAAGTTTAAGGACGTGGTATGGGGAGAATTTATGCTGTTTACTCGTAAGGCCTTAGAGGCCACAGGTGGCTTTAATCCTATTTATGAGCGGGCAGGGAGTGAAGATTTAGAAATGCTTTTCCAACTTTACGATAAAGGGTTTAATGTTTACGTGGATCCGCGCGTCTTTGTTTACCACGAAGGCAGCCAATCCCAAACCCCCGATATTATTTCCAAAAAAGATCGCGACAAATATTGGAATAAAAATTGGAAACTTTTTTTATCCCGCTGGTCTAAGTATACAAAAGGTTGGAAATAACTTTATAGCTTAGAAATTGGGAATTTTTGTTATTTAGTCAGAGTATAATACCTGCATTTTGCCAATTTTATGCTGTATGGCTAAAAGTTTTGGTATTAATTAAGGCATTGCGAAATAGCCGGTTAAACTTTATCCACCTGGTAGACTTGTAAATGTGGTATAATAGAAATATAAAATTCAACTTTAATACATGCGAAATCAAAAACAAAAAAAACGATTATTTGGGTTTACTCTTATAGAATTGCTAGTAGTAGTGGCTATAATTGCTTTACTGACTTCCATTGCGCTTATTTCCTTTATGGACGCGCGTAGAAAATCACGTGACAGCAAGCGCATAAGCGATATGACGCAAATGATTACGGCCATGGGTTTGTTTGACGCCGCTAACAAAGGTTTTCCAGCCGATGCAAATAATGACGGCATTCCGGACGGTCTTTCTCCAAATTTTGCCAGTACTATTCCTGCCGCACCTTTGCCGGCAGATGGCGCTTGTGCGTCAGTTAACCCGGTAACCGGGCAAGCCGCGAACACCTATTGGTATATGCCCCAAGGTACTGCTTATCTCGGATCAAATGGTGCCCAAGTATATCCTGATTATAGGTATTATTATTGTCTGGGCAGCACAACGGGCAATTTTCAAGCCGGAATTAGGTATGTTTCCTCTACCGGATCCCATTAATTTCATTTTTCCCCCAAGCCTTGTAAGGTTTGGGGGATTTTTGTTTGTCTTAGGAATGGTATATAATTTTGTATACTATGGTATTTTTAGATTATTTAAGACAGGAAGTTTTTTTGCGCCGGCCGGCGCTTAAGTCAATTTATGAAGCCGAAGGCCGGCGTACGGTTTTGGAATATGTTCATTCATGGCAAATACCTCAAGCGGGTGGCTTGGATTTGTTGTTTGTGGAAGCTTTCAAAAAAACAGCAGAGGAATTTGTGGGTGCTAAATTTGCCTCGCTTGTGTCCGCGCAATTAAAGTCAAAGCCAATTGTCTCTACCATTGATCACCATGGGCTTTGGGGACATCCCACTTTCGTAAACGCGGATATTATGTATTCGCTGCGGTTTTCTTCCAGTGAATTTGCAATAATTTTGCCTACTGAAAGCGTGTCTTTAAACAATACTTCATCTTGGTCGGCCTGCTCGCTTTACCATGATTCAAATGGCGAAACGCGACGTTTTTCAGTATTGCCAAGCCGGTATAAAACATTACCGGTAATTTCCACTCCTGCATTTAACAATAGCCACTTGGCGCGCTTTGAAAAATTAAACCATTATACGCGTAGTTTTTCCCGCGTTGCCAAGCTTGCAAATTTATTGGACCAGACAAGTTTTTCCCACCAGGCCAGCTTGGCAAGTCAAAATATTTGGCACGAGGTTTTTCCTTCGGCCCCGAAAGCGGTGTATGTGCCGCTTGAACAGGTAGTTAAGGAATTTTTATTGACTATAGCAAATTTGCCCAACCACCCGCTTTACCGGTTAGTGTTCACGGCTCCTGGCAGGAACGCGTGGCGTTCGGAATTTGACAATGAACATACATTTTTATTTTGGCAAATTGGATCACATGGCCGTAGGCAGTCATTAAATGGAATTGTGGACAGCCAAGAAATTGTAACCCAGCTTGAGGCGGGTAAGTGGTACGCGTCCAGCCCTTTGTGTTTTGCCGCGCTGTTAATTGCCGGCGTAGCGTGCGTGGGCGGGTTTACTCAAACAACTTGGCTAACCCAGGTGGCAAAAAAGTTAGGCGGACTGCTGGAAAATTTGGGTCAGAGAGAAGCTGTCTCAAGCATAGGCTATATACCTACTAAACTTTTTGCCGAAAGCGCATTGGCATTTATTAAATCTCCAGCCGGAGTTATTCGTCCAGCTTCGGGCGATTTAATAAGCAGCCAAAAAGATTATTACCCATTATTTAAACAACTTGCTGGAGCGTTGACTTTAAAGGAAAGCATAGATTTAAACCTGCCTACTATATATAGTGTGGTAGTGCCCAAAGCGGAGCAGGATAAGGAATTTGACCAACAATCAGAACAAGTTAAAATAGAAAAAGAGTTTAAAGTAGAGAAGTTGTTGACAAGGCTAGAGCAATTAATGTAATATGTAATATATGAAGCAATTGAAGCAAAATTTTTGGTTTTTCTTTTATTTTACCCAGCCGGCTGGGACCAGGAATTTTGCGTTGATTATAAACTAGTTCTCAACCTAAAACTCCCGGCCTCAAGCGAGGCCGGTTTTTTGTTTGCCTTGCTTAATAGCAGGGTGGACAAGTTAAAACAAAACAATGCCGCAATAGCGGCAGGGGAGGATGTATGACATTAATTCAATGCAAGAATCAAGGTTGCCAGACCGAGCTTGTGGTTAGGCAGGGGGGAAAGGAATTCTTCTGTCCAAAATGCAAAATCACTATAAGCGGGTATCTTGCCCGTAAGTTGATGGAGGAAGCTATCTCAAAACTTCCAAAATCAGGGGAGCATCCTTCACGGCAAGTATGGTAATTGGGGCTCAAACATCTAAATCCCAGGGCGACCTAACGGTTACCCTGGTTTTTTATTTGCTACTTAGCTTATAGGCTTATTAGCATATTTGCTTATTAGCTCATTCGCTTGACAGTCCTGTTTCTGTAAGGTATGATAAGTATGAAACGTCATACATTTAAATTCGCAATTAAACAGAAAAAATGGCTAAGTACACTATAGACACAAAACTTGGGGAGAAGGACAAAGTTTATGGAACTACCACGGTGGGCGAACGCGGCCAGGTGGTTATTCCCGTAGAAGCCCGGAAAGATTTAAATTTAAAACCAGGTGACCACTTGATTGTTATGGGTAAATTGGGTAAAGCACTGGGATTGTTTAAAGTTGAGCATTTGCAAGAAATTATTTCCACCATTATGGATAATATTACGGCGGAAGAAGGGGTAACAAAAGACATTCAACGGCAAATTGAGCAATTATTCGGACCCATTGCCCAATCTAAACTTTTTAAGCATAAGAAATAATTATATGAAAATTTTTACTAAAAAACGCGTTATTTGGGGAGTTGTTATTATTGTTGTGGGTGGTTTTATTGCCAGCCGTATTTTTGGAGGCGGAAATCCGGCAGAAGATATTCAGACGGAAAAGGTGCAAAAGCAGGATTTAAAGCAGACTGTATTGGCCACAGGGCAAGTGGTTTCCACTACCGATTTGCAGTTAGCATTTAAAGCCGGCGGTTTTGTTGAGAGGGTAAATGCAAATGAAGGCAATAAAGTTAAAGCCGGACAGGTTTTAGCGGAACTTTCCAATAAAGACCAGTTGGCGGCATTAACCCAGGCTCGAGGCAGTTTGGCTCAGGCTCAGGCCAACTATAACAGGGTGCTGGCAGGGTCTTCCAATGAAGAAGTAACGGTATATCAGGTGGCGCTCGACAACGCTCGGTCCAGCCTGGAAATTACAAAAAAACAGCAGCAGGTATTGGTGGATAATTCTTATAAAGCATTGCTTAACTCCGCGCTTGCGACAGTTGCGGGGACGGGCAATACAGGCTCAGTTACTGCCACTGTGAGTGGTTCTTACATAGGAACCGAGCAGGGAATATACAAAATTACTATTTATTCTACTGGTAACGGGTTGTATTTTCAGGTGAGCGGTTTGGAAAGTGGGAGCGGGCAGGTTAGCACTATTCCGCAGCCCATGGGCACGAAGGGTTTATATATTCAATTTTCATCTACCAGTGTTCCTGACAATAATACCTGGACTGTTTCTATCCCCAATACGTTGGCAACAACATATGTAACCAATTACAACGCGTATCAGTCAGCTTTGGAAACCCGCGCCGCGGCCTTGTCGGCTGCGGAAAACGCGGTAGTCAGCGCCCAGGCAAATTTGGATTTGAAAAAAGCCCAAGCACGACCGGCAGATGTGCAGTCGGCTCAGGCGCAAATTCTTTCCGCCCAAGGCCAGGTGCTCGCGGCGCAGTCGGGTTTGGACAATACTCGGGTAATAGCTCCCGCGGACGGCACAATAACGGAAGTCAATATTAAGAAAGGTGAACAAGCTACTTCACTCAAAACCATAATGGTTTTGCAGGATGTAGGGAGTTTGCATGTGGAAGCCAATGTGAGCGAAGCAAATATAGCTACACTAAGTTCCGGCCAAGAGGTGGATATTACTTTTGACTCGTTGGGAACAGACAGGCATTTTAAGGGCAAAATACAGACTGTAAATCCGGCCTCTACTGTAGTTTCCGGGGTGGTAAATTACAAAATTACGGTGTCTATTGAACAAATGCCGGAAATTAAACCCGGCATGACCGCGAATTTGACTGTTAATGTTTCGGAAAAGCAGCAGGTGCTCTCCGTGCCGCAGCGAGCCATAATATCTAAGGACAGAAAAAAGTTTGTGCGGATTGTGACAGATTCCAACACCAAGGCGTATGAAGAGAGGGAAGTTGTTACCGGCTTGGAAGCCGATGAAAGCAGGGTAGAAATACTTTCCGGCTTGAGTGAGGGAGATGAAGTTGTTACGTTTATTAAGAAATAGAATTTGTTAGTCCAC
>CAZPRQ010000015.1:0-6527 GCA_964589415.1 uncultured Candidatus Saccharibacteria bacterium | reverse complement strand
GAGTGAGGGAGATGAAGTTGTTACGTTTATTAAGAAATAGAATTTGTTAGTCCACCAAAGAGTGCTTTCGAAATGCAATAAGGCGGATAATTCTAAAGCTTCGTGTAATTAGTGTTAATTCGTGAATTAGTGAATAAGAAAAACCCCTGTATGAAACTAATTGAAGTTACAAATTTAAAAAAAGATTATATAAATGACGAAGTTGTTACGTCGGTATTAAAAGGTGTGAGTTTTACAATAGACTCGGGTGAGTTTGTGGCCATTATGGGTCCATCCGGCAGCGGCAAGTCTACCCTTATGCACATTTTAAGCTTTTTGGACCGGCCGACAAGCGGAGAATTTTTGTTTGATGGTAAAAACACCACCGGGTTTGACGACGATTATTTGGCGGAACTGAGAAATGAACGCATAGGTTTTGTTTTCCAGTCTTTTAATTTGCTGGCGCGAACCAGCGTTATGGACAATGTCAAGCTGCCGTTGCTTTACAGTCGTAAGAAAAATCATGACGCACTCGCGCAGAAGGCACTGGCATCGGTGGGATTGTCGCATCGTTTGAACTTTTACACCAACCAAATTTCCGGCGGTGAAAAACAGCGCGTAGCTATAGCTAGGGCCTTGGTTACAGACCCTACTATTATTTTTGCCGACGAACCTACCGGCAACCTCGATTCCAAATCTGGCAATATTATCATGGAAATACTCCAGCGCTTTAACAACGAGGGTAGAACCATAATTTTGGTTACCCATGAATCCGATACAGCCAATCATGCCAAAAGGATTTTGCGCATAAAAGATGGTCTCATAGTGGAAGACGAACAGGTTAAGCACCGTACCATAGCCACGTCAGACAAGGAATTGGTTAAATAGCGGTAGAAATAAATGGATTTTTTTGGCCGGTTAATTTATAGCGACAACTTTGTGAATATTTTTAGTACGTTCCAACTTGTGATTCGAGGATTGCTGGCCCGGAAAGGCCGGTCGTTTTTGACTATTTTAGGTATAGTAATTGGCGTAGCAGGAGTTATTGTCATAATTGCCCTGGGGGCTGGCGCGCAAAGCTTGGTTTTAGGGCAAGTTACCAAGTTGGGAAGCAATTTAATTAACGTGCTTCCGGGCAAGAGCGATGAGAGCGGTCCGCCCGCAGCGGTATTTGGCATACAAGTTACGACGCTCGTTAACGGAGACGCGGAAGCCATGCGAGACAAAACCAAAGTTCCCAGTCTCTCCGCGGTAGCGGCAGTGGCGCGGGGGAGCGGCACCGTGGTATGGGGTAACAGAAGCGTGGATACCTATTATACGGGGACCCAGTCGGCGTATATAAAAATTCAAAATGTGGAATTGGAAGAAGGCAGGTTTTTTGACGAGCGGGAAGAAAATGGCGCCAATGTAATTGTGCTTGGTCATGGAGTAAAAGAGGAGTTATTCGCGGACCAGGATCCTTTAAACCAGGTGGTAAAAATTAAGAGCGTTCCTTTTGTGGTGATTGGCTACACCAAAGAGGCTGGCAGTTCGGCATTCACGAATTTGGATGACCAGGTCTGGATCCCTTTGGTAATTGCCCAACGGCAGCTGCTTGGCATTAATCATTTGCAGAGCATTATTGCGAAAGTCGACAGTCCCGAAAATGTTAAGCCGGCCATAGCGGACATTCGGCGGCTATTAATGGACAGGCATAAAATAAAGAACGAGGAGGACGTGGATTTTTCCGTACGCGACATTGCCGATGCCGTTAAGCTGCTTGAAAATATTACAAATGCCCTGCGCCTCTTTTTGACTGCCATGGCAGCCATAGCCTTAGTGGTGGGAGGCATTGGAATTATGAATATTATGCTGGTTACCGTGGCGGAGCGTACGCGGGAAATTGGTCTTAGAAAAGCTTTGGGAGCCAGAAGAACGGTTATTAGAAATCAGTTTCTTTTTGAAGCGGGTACGGTTACACTGACAGGCGGCATTATAGGTATTGTCATTGGTATTTTGGTAGCGTATCTAATTGCTTTGGGAGCCCGGTATGCCGGATATGATTGGGCTTTTGTCATATCACCATTGGCGATTTTTTTAGCTGTCGGCGTGTCAATTTTAACCGGCGTGGTATTTGGCCTATACCCGGCATTTAAAGCCGCTAAGCTCGATCCCATAGAAGCTCTCCGTTATGAATAACGATCAGTAATATAAAGTATTAAGCGGAAATATAATTAAAAAGTTTAAATCAAGAATCAAGAGGAACTGCAGAACTTGATACTTTGTAATAACTATTTATCCCGATTTCGTACATTTAACACTTTTTAGTATTTAGTAGAGAAGTATCTTAAATCTTTAATCTATTTTTACCAAATTTTATTTAATCCTAATACCTAGAACCTAACACCTAAAACCTAATTTTCTATGTTTTCCGCATTTAAACAAGCTGTACGTGGACTTTTTGCAAATCCCATACGAACCGGACTTACAACGCTCGGGATTGTTATTGGTATTGCCACGGTAATTATAGTACTTGCCGCCGGCGAGGGTTTTCGTGGTTTTGTAAACGCCCAGGTGGAAGCCTTTGGTACGAATTTTCTTACCGTTGAGACCCGAGTCCCGCCTACAACGCGTGCGAGGAGCGGCCAGTCGGGCGCAAACGGCGCGCAAGGCAGTAGCGCGAACCAGGCTGTTGCCATTACCACGCTTAAAATGAGGGACGTTGAATCTATTGCCCGCTTGCCTAACGTGCGGGGGGCGTACGGCGCAGTCATTGGACAAAAAGTCGTGTCGTACAGAAACGTGACTAAAAATACGTTTATCTTTGGTTCCAGTGCCGAGCGGTTTTCCATAGACCAGGGAAAATTAAGCGCGGGCAGATTTTATTCCGACGCGGAAGACCGGGGGGCGGAGCAGGTGGTAATTTTAGGCAGTAAGGTCGCCGTAGATCTTTTTGGGCAAGATGAGCCTGTGGGCAAAACGCTCCGCGTGGGAGAATATAATTTTCAAGTTATTGGCGTGTACGAAGAGCGCGGCGGTTTCGGGTTCAATAATCCAGACGAGCAAATATTTGTACCGCTCCAGACGGCGCAAAAAAAATTGTTGGGCATAGACCATCTTTTTTATGTCTTGGCGCAGTTGGAGGATCCCAATCTTTCGGAAGCTACCGCAGAAGACGTCAAGTTGCTGGTCAGAAAAAATCACAGCATTACCGATCCGGTAAAAGATGATTTTTCGGTGCAAACGGCGCAGCAAGGTTTGGAAACTTTTGGCACCATTTTAAACGCCATCACTTTTTTGCTTATAGCCATTGCCGCCATTTCGTTGCTGGTCGGTGGCGTGGGGATAATGAACATTATGTACGTGGTGGTTACTGAACGAATTTCTGAAATCGGATTAAAAAAATCATTGGGGGCAAAACAATCGGATATTTTATGGGAGTTTCTAATTGAGTCTATTTTACTGACCCTCATTGGCGGAGGATTTGGCATTGTGTTCGGTGCGGGAGTTTCGTTTGCCATAGCGAAAATAGCCGGCGCCTTTGGGTTCGCTTGGAAATTTTCTGTGCCTGTCGAAGGCATATTGCTTGGTCTTGGAGTAGCGGGGGCTATTGGTTTGCTTTTTGGCGTGTTTCCGGCTCGGCGCGCGTCAAAGCTTGACCCAATAGAAGCCCTGCGTCATGAGTAGCTTTTATAGTTATATTTACTTGCAGAACCGCGGATTTTAAAGGATATATTGCATAAGATCATTGACAAGTGATCTTTTTTTTGCTATACTAAATTTAGAAAAAGTATCGGATAGCCTATACAAGCTCGGTGAAACGAAATATTATCGTTTCATTAGCTTCAAAAACAAAGGCTACTTTGAAACAAAAACGAAAGTAAAAATTAGAAAGTATAAACACGTTTATATATTGGTATCCATGTTGAATGTGTCTAAATTTGGTTAATTCTGTTGTATTTTAGTTTTGTTGTTGATTTAACAGTCTGCAATGCCAAAGTTACACATTGAAGTGAGTAGTAATTGGGTATTTATTTAAATTTTCTTCTATGTTTTCCAAAATTAGAAACGTAGAAGTTGTCTGAAAAACTAAAACAAAAATGGAAAGCGTAGGCTTCCGCGTTTATCCGCGTAAAATTCTGCGTTATTCCGCGATTATCATGTCACCCGTAGACCAGCAATTGATATTTGCTTCCGGTAAGCTTATTTCTATAAGCGAGGCAGCTTACAATACTCCGTATAGCGCGGAGTATTTGTCGTTGCTGGCCAGGAAGGGCAAGTTAAAAGCAATTAAAATTTCGCGAGATTGGCTAACAACGAGGGAAGCCGTTTTAGAATATGTAAAAGTACAGGCAGAAAAACACCAAAAAATTCTTAGCAGCTTAAAAAATGTTAAATTTGGTTCAGGTTTTGGCCCTCAGGCAAAAATAAGTTTACAGAATGTAAGGGCAAAACAGCTTAAATCCTCCAGGTCAGTTTTTCCCCAGACAGGTGAAAGGGGGATTGTATGAAGTTGTTTATTTATAAACTATTCGGTATTAGGAAATATCCTATTCATCCCAGTGCCAGGTTTATTACCCCCTTTTCTGAAGGCAATGCGATGTTTGAAAATTCTGTGCTCGAGTCAAAACTGCCATTTGGTCGGACTCTGTCCGAAAAAGAACTTGTACCCGGTCTTAAGGAGTTTAGAGAAAATGCGCTGCATGGTTTTAAAAGAAGTTTCAAAATAAACATACCGAAGAAATATTTAATTTTTGAATTAGCCGGTGTAAAATTGCCTGTCTGGTTTGGAATTACGTTTGCGGGTGTTGTCTTTTTACTCGCAACTTTAACGTTTGCCACGTTCCGTAATTTGGAAGTAAAGCAAGCCAGGCTCCAGGTTGTCTTGGCCCAGCAGCAATTAGATAGATTGGCGTATCAAGCAAACAAAAAAATTGTAGAAACTCGATTTGCTGGCTTTGAGAGGCTACCTGCCAGAAATCTAGACCACCAGCCTCAGGTTGCTGGCGAAGCTATTTGGGCACATCTTCCAAGTGAGTTTTTAAGAGAGACTGTTACGGAATACAAACCCGCTGCCAATAGAAATTTCAGTTATTTCCAAACCGGATTCGCGTCTCAATTAAAAACATGGGAAAGTAACTTGAGCGGAATTGTTTCCCGCTTTGGAGTATTAGGAAAAAGTGTGGAGAAAAATAATGAGCATGTATGGGTTGGTAAGTATTTTTCCCAAAACCAATTAAGAGCAACATTGGGAAGCAGTGACTACGACGGCCATATAACAGCGGTCCCAAGTAATCATAGATATGTTGAAGAAATTTTTACTTTTTCCCTCATATCCGGCGGTATAAATATAACAAATTCAGCTTATGCCTTTACCCATAATGTTGGCAGGATTCGGGCTACGTATAAAAATTTAAGTAAATATTTATATTCAAACAACAATGAGAAGGGAGTAAGCTTTAACCCAAGGCCGCAAGAATTTAGGAATAGTTCAAATTCACGTAGTTCACAGTATTTACACATAGAATCACGACAAAACTTTACTCATGAGGCCGCTATGGCAAATTTTAGAGAATTTTCAGATAGCAAAATACAAATGCAAATTAAGCAGGGAGCAGAAGAAATAGGCATTTGTAGCCGCGCTTTTTCTGGAGAAGAAATACGGTGGTTGTATAGTTTGGGTAAGTAAGGTCTAACTTATTTTATATAAGCAGCAACTGAATTGGTAAAGTTAAAATGGAATTAGTTTTCTTCTTCTTGTTTTAGGTAATCCCCTTAAAGAGACCCTTTAAGGGGAATTTGCTATAATATAGACATAAGATTTTGTTATGATGAAAAATTTTACATTTGCCGCAATTTCCGTTTGTTTGCTTTTATTTGCGGTGGTTGGCGTCTTAAAATTTAAAAGGCAAGTTTCAACCGGACATTCTACACCGTCACCTTTGCCAACCAATTCCAATGCAATGCCTCAGGTTATCGGTAACGGTCAGGTACAGGGTGAATATTTGGAAGGGAGTATTCTTACTCATCCAAATTTGCCGTTTAGTTTTGTCATGCCGCAGGGTTTATATATTGTGAACTTGCCGGATGGGGATGAAAATACGACATTGTTTTTACAGTCTGCCAGCGGAACTGCCATGCAAATGGTTTTAGAGCCATACAGTAGTAACAAGGAATTAACGCCTGAAATTATTCGGCAAGATGAGTCTGACTTGGAAATGTTAAACATCGCAAAATGGGAGGTTGGGGGAAAGCCTGCTGTATACTTTGAGAGTCATGTTCCTGATGGTTGGAGCACTTTGAACGTGTGGTTTGCGTTTAACAGCCAGATATATAAACTTAACGCATATATAGAATATAAAACCAAATTGAAGGAATTAATAGATTCGTGGCAATGGGTTGAGCCTGAAATGAAATAAACATGAAAAATAATAAACATATTGTAATTCTTGGGGCCGGATTCGGGGGTGTTCGCACAGCCTTAGATTTGTCACGGCGGTTTGGCAAGCATGTAAATATTACGCTTGTCGATAAGCATGATTACCATTTATTCAGCCCCAATTTGTATG
>CAZPRQ010000014.1:0-26975 GCA_964589415.1 uncultured Candidatus Saccharibacteria bacterium | reverse complement strand
GGATAAGCGCTGAAGGCATATAAGCGTGAAGCCGTCCACAAAACTAGGTTTCGTTGTCCCGATTTATCGGGACGAAAGGTTCGGGGAAGACTACCCCGTAATTCAAACTAGTGTTTAGTGTGCAGTGGGCAGTGAGTAGTAGCAATACTATTCACTAAACACTAATCACTGTTCACTGGTTTCTATAGGCTGCAGGTGTAAGCGCAGTAATGTGTTCAGCCGAGCAGTACTAATCAACCGAAAGTTATAATTTCTCTTTTGACTAGCAATTTGTGATAGTAAATTCACGGATACTCGGATTTCATTGATTTTTAAGATTATTTTTTTGAAATTTCCGTGTTGTCCGTGTATCCGTGAATATACATGAAACATTCTTTAAAGGTATGCGCAGTAGTAGTGGCAGTTTTAGCGGTTTTTGGCGCATTCTATGTTCTTTCAAACCCAATAATAAATATATTTAAGTAAGTGTTCCCTCGTTGTTTTTCCATAAGGGACGAGATTCAAAAAGTTACGGGTTGTAATTTTTGGAAATAGGCATTTTACGGAGCGTGTAAATTTATATTTTATGCGTTAAGTAAAATGGGACAACGAGGGTGGCATTTACGGCGGGGTACGACCTGATCCCATCCCGAACTCAGAAGTCAAAACCGCTTGTGCCGATGATAGTTCCCTTTTTAGGGATGCAAAAGTAGGTAGCTGCCCGTTTATAAAAAGTCCCGACTTAAAAGTCGGGCTTTTTTTGTATTAAATGTTGATTTTAAGGTTTAATTAAGGGTAAATCTTGCCCTATATTTTGTTTACTTGACCTTTTTGTTATACTGGGAACATGATTATAAATACTGTAGCAGTATTGTTGCTGATTTGGGCATTGTTTTTAATGTATTGGGTGACTAGCGCGTTTATAGGTTTTGTAAGGACTCGGGTTCCATTTGTGCCAAGCCCAAAGAATGACATTGAATTTATTGTGAGGGAACTAAACATTTCGGAAAAGGATGTATTTTATGAACTTGGCAGCGGAAACGGCCGGGTTGTTTTTTTAGTTGAAAAACTTTCCGGCGCGAAGTCTGTGGGTTTTGAGTTAACCGGCTGGACATATTGGTATGCTAAATTTAAGGCAAAAATTATAAAATCCAAAGCACAATTTTTCAATAAAGATTTTTTTAAAGAACCTTGGCATGAAGCTACTGTTATTTATTGCTATTTGTACCCTCCGCTTATGAAAAAAATGGAAGAAAAATTTTTAAGGGAAACAAAATCCGGATCTGTTGCTATTGTGCGGGATTTCCCCTTTCCCGCACTTAAGCCAAACGTTTTGCATAAGATGCCAAACGACCATCATTTTTACATATACAAAAAAATGTAATAATGAAGGTTGTGCTTTGACACAGGGAATCTATGAGCATATAATTAGGGCGAAAATTAAAAATAACCGTATGGAAAAAAATAAATTTACCGGAAAAATGTTCAAATTTTTTTATTTATTAATTTTAGGCAATTTTTTGGCAGTTTCAATTTTACCTTTGGGTGTTTCAGCCCTTACCTATGAGGAGATTTTAAATTATCAAACCGGCAGCAAGGTGCTCGGAGCTGTTACCGGCAACCAGTGGTATGTATCGCCAACCGGTACTTCCACCGGCGACGGATCGCAGTCGCGCCCGTGGGATTTGCAGACCGCGCTTAACCATCCGGCTCAAGTCCAGCCCGGTGACACCATTTGGCTTTTGGCCGGGTCTTACTCAATCAATAACTGGGTATTTTATTCCAAACTAAAAGGCACAGCCCAAAATCCCATTAAAGTGCGCGGCGAGCCGGGTAAAAGGGTTACCATAGACGGATCCATTAACACCAAGTCGTCCTACACGTGGTATATGGATTTTGAAATTTGGCAATCCAAATCCAGAAGCGGCATTCGCTATGTTGAATGCATCTCCACAAATCCGGGGGTGAATTATGATTTGAATAACCCCGTTTATGGAGATAAGTTTATTCATTTGGTTTTGCATGATTGTTCGGCCAACGGCATTGGCGGCTGGCGGGGTAGCGAAGGCAATGAATTCTACGGCAACTTAGTTTATTTTACCGGCGATTTCAGCAGTGCGGAAAATCGCGGCATTTATCACGGTATTTATAGCCAAAACGTAGCCAAAACCGGCGCGTACAAAGAGATCACAGACAATATTGTCTGGGGCGGCTGGAACGAGGGCGTACAGACTTACAGCAGCGGCGACCCAAATACGGCGGTTGTAAATTACAGGGTTCTTGGAAACACTTCATTTTTAAACGGCGCATTGTGGGGAAATTCCGCTGACAGTTTTTTTGCCGCCACCGGCCGCGGCCTAAAGAATTACGACTTTGAAGAAAATATGTCTTATGACGGACGGGGCAGCCGGTTTAGCATTTATCAAGGCGTGGAGACGGGCAGTAATTTGGTATTTCGCAACAATTATCTGCACGGCCAAAATGCGGTTTTTCAGCTTGCCAATACCAACGGGGGTGAAGTTTCGGGTAATGTGTTTATTTCCAAAGATCAGTGGTGGAAAATAATCGGCAACGTATCTGCCGCGGATTTTCAGATAAACAATCAGAATGTGCAGATGTCCAATAACCAATATTATGGTCCGGGCAATTTTTCAAACAGTGGCGGAGGCGGGTATTGCGACTTTGCGACTTGTTGGAAGGCGGCTTACGGCGATGCCGGCAGCCAAAATTATTCCGCTTTTCCTACCGGCGTAAAAGTATTTGTGAGGCCTTCCAAATACGAAACCGGCCGCGCGCATGTTACAATTTTCAATTGGGACAAGCAAAATAGCGTAAGCGTGGATTTATCAAGCGTGCTTAAGCCGGGCGACCAGTATGAAGTCCGTGATTCACAAAATTATTTTGGTCCCGTAATTTTAAGCGGAACATATAGCGGCGGCAGTGTGTCTTTCCCTATGAATCTCACGGCCATAGCCGCGCCGGTAGCTTCGCCCCAACCCAAGCATACTTCTTCCGAATTTAACGCGTTTATTGTAAGGCTCGCAGGAGGCGGCGGCGCGGTATTGCTTCCGCCTGCCACAGTTGACACTCTACCGCCGAGCCGTTTTGCCGGTTCTCCTTCCGGTAAAATAAATTCCGGTACAACTTCGGCCACTCTTTCCATTTCCACCAATGAAGCGGCTACCTGCAAATATTCCGCTTCCGCCGGATTGGCTTATGACTCCATGCCGAACGTTTTTGCTACTACCGGTAGCCTTAGCCATTTTGCTACGGTTTCGGGACTGACCGACGGTACATCCTACACCTATTACGTGCGCTGCAGAGACCCGTTAGGCAATACCAATACCGACGATTATAGCATTGGTTTTTCGGTATCCGCGCCTTCCACTCCGCCTCCTGCCCCGGCTAACGCAGTGTATCAATATTATGAAGCTGAAAGCGGCACGCTTTCAGCGCCAATGTCCGCGTCAAGCGACTCGGGAGCTTCCGGAGGTCAATACATTGCTTCTCCAACGGCTGATTCGGGCGGAACCAATTACGGCTTTAGTGTATCCGGCGCCGGCGCTTATGTGTTATGGATGCGCCTAATGGCCCCAAGCGCGAGCCAGGATTCGATTTATGTTTCCATGGACGGAGCCGGTGAAGACGTGTTTGATATGGCGGAAAATAAATGGTCACCGAATTGGCAATGGATAAAAGTCAACGGCCGCGGCGGCGGTTCGCCCCTAACTTTAAACCCCAGACTGTTTAATTTAACAGCCGGTTCGCATACTCTTAACCTGCGCGGCCGCGAAGTCGGCGCTAAAATAGATAAAATCTTAATCACCAATGATCAGGGCTTTGCTCCCACGGACAGCGTAAGCCAACCGACAACGCCTCCGGCCTCAGGCGACACTCAGGCGCCAAGCATAACTTTGCAGCAGCCTACGAGCGGCCAAAACGTTTCCGGCAGTATTGATTTGAAAGCCTCGGCGACAGATAACGTAAAAGTTACCTCCTTTTACTTTTTAATTGACGGCATAAAATTCGGCAGCAATTATACGGAGCCGCCGGCCGGCAATGTTTATGTCGTGCCGTTTGATTCCCGGGTGGTGGCCGACGGCACTCATACTGTTTCGGCTCGCGCCCAGGACGTGGTCGGTAATGTAACCAATTCACCCGCCGTAAGTTTTTCCGTGAAAAATTCCGTTGCTACCACGCCCCCTCCGGCTCCCACTCCGCCGGCTAACCAAAAGCCGACAGGTTCACTTGACGGGGTTGATCAGGCGGGGAAAATATACGGCTGGGCCAGAGATCCGGACAATCTCTCTTTGCCCGTACAAGTCCATATTTACATAGATAAAAACGCGGGCACTGCCGGCGCAAGCCCTGTGGTAATCCAAGCGGCAGACACCCGAAGCGACGTGGGCGCCCACGCGTTTAATTACCAATTGCCGGCTTCTTTCCAGGACGGCAAGTCGCACCAAGCTTGGGTCTGGGCGATAGATTTAAGCGATTCTTCTGGCGCAAGCAATATACAGCTTTCCGGTTCTCCAAAAACTTTTTCTTTGGCCGCCCCCGCTCCAAGTAATCCTCCCGCTCCGACGCCTCCACCAGCCAGTCAAACGTCCGGCGCGGCTGCGCACTGGACTTTTGACTCAAGCGATACAAGCGGAAATACTTTAGCTGACAAATCCGGCAATAACCGTCCTTTGGTTTTAACATCCATTGGACAAAATACAGGGAAATTTAGCCAAGCCGGCAGTCTTAACGGTAGTGCCAGTTTTGGCAGCGCCGGAAATATTTCGGCCGTAGATTTGGTTTCCGACCTCACCCTTTCAGCCTGGGTAAAAACTTCCAACACCGCCCGCACGGAAACTATTTTAGGCAAATACGATTTAGGCGGCTATGAATCCGGCTATTTACTTTGGACAACCGCCAACGGCCATTTGGCTTTGCGTTTGGGAGGAAACAACTTAAGTAATATTTACGATGTCTCGCTTCGGAGCATTACAGATACCGGTAAAATCATTAATGACAATCAGTGGCACCACGTGGCCGCGGTTATAAAGCTCGGTCAAGGAGTAACTTTCTACATAGACGGCGCGCAGTCTTCAAGCGCGGCTCGCGCGGTTGTCGCCGCGCCCAACAGCACCGCACTGGCCGTGGGCCGAACCGCACCGGTTGATTATGGCTATGGCGCTTACTTTACCGGGGAGTTGGATGATATAAAAATCTTCAATTCCGCTCTAAGTACCGGCGATATCACGGCTTTGTACAACGCTTCGCCGTCTTCGGGATCCGGGCAGACTACTCCGCCCGCGCAAACTACTCCTCCGGCCCAGACTCCGACGGCTCCGGTAATTTCCAATTTAACCGGCAGTAACATTACAGCCACCACTTCAAATATTTCCTGGAGTACTGACGTTGCCACAAACGGCCAGGTTGATTTCGGTTTAACGACAAATTACGGATCCCAGTCAGCTTTGTTAAATGATGCGGTGAAAAGTACCAGCCATAGCGTGCAGCTTGTAAATTTATCCCCAAATACCCAATATAATTTTCGGGTAAGGTCAGTGGCTGCAAATGGTCTTTCGAGCCAAACCGGAAATTTTATTTTTAAGACTTTAGCTTTACCGGTAGTCTCTTCTCCCGCGAGTACATCTACCCCTGAGCAAATTCCTCCTGCCGCGACCTCTGCTCCGCCGGCGACTGGCAGCGGTTCTCCGGCCGGAGGTTCTTCGGGCGGAAGTAATTCAGGTTCCGGAGGCGGTGCAGGCGG
The DNA here is from genome assembly GCA_964589415.1 of uncultured Candidatus Saccharibacteria bacterium. Taxonomy (GTDB): domain Bacteria; phylum Patescibacteriota; class Doudnabacteria; order UBA920; family UBA920; genus CAZPRQ01. The sequence continues at coordinate 21,235 of CAZPRQ010000014.1, read as the reverse complement.
CGGTTCATCTGGAGGCGGTGGTGGCTCTTCAGCAATTGTGTTTATTCCACCTGCTCCTTTGGCAAGTGGAAACGCCGGTTCACAATCCCGAAGCGTTCTCAATATGAGACTTATTAATGAACGCGGAACATTTTATGTAATTAAGCAGGGAATAAAACAAGGCGTTACTAATCCTGGTATGCTCGCGTCTTACGGTTTTGAATTTAAAGATGCCAAACCCGCTTCCGCAGCCGACGCAGGACTGCCTTCCGGCTCGCTTTTACTGCCTTATGACGGTTCTTTGGTAAAGAGCAAGGAAGACCCGACTGTGTACTTAATTAGCAACGGGAAAAGGTATGCTTTTACTTCCGCGGCCGTGTTTACCGCGTTGGGCCATAAGTTTTCTTCGGTCTTAATAGTGACTAACCCGGAACTGCAAGCCTTGCCCAAAGCCGAGGAAGTGAGTGTTGCCACCAAAGCTCATTTGCCGGGCACGGATATTAATAAAAACGGCACAGTCTATTGGATAGACAATAATTCGGTTTTGCACGCCTACCCTTCTTTGGCGGTATATAATTCCTGGCATAAAGATAACGACTTTTCCGCGGTAGTGCCGGCAAATGCCGCGGATATGGCACTGCCTATGGGGGAGTTTGTCTCTATGCGCGTAGTGGAATAAACATAGTATTTATATTTACAAGGTCCCTAAATTAGGGGCCTTGTATTTATTTGCAGTTTTATGTTAGCGCAGAAATCAATAATTAAATGTTTATATTAGTAGATTAAGGAAACAAGCATTGTGGATAAGTATATTTTGTAGAAAGTATAGTTATACTTATTTAGTTGAAATTACTTATATTTATAGGTAATTTTAAGAATAGTAATAATTTGTAGAAAATATATTGACAAAATATATGTTAAGAAGTAATATTGAGATACAAAACATTCAGGAGGTATAATAGGTACAATACTTTTTGACCAGCAGAGAGAAATGTGAAAGATTTATGACAGTTAGAAGACGGTTTATAAAAACTCCCGCCATTCCTCGTACTCTTCGTACTTTATAACACCCCGTCCTTCCAACTAAATCATAAATCTTTTACCCCCTCTCTCTGCTGGTCTCCCTTTTGTCTTTTATAGCAAAAATATATTCATTTAAATTTATTAGGTCATTGTAATTTACAATGAGTTAATGCCACTAATAGACTTTACGTAAAATGCATATTCATTCCATTTTAAAACAATTTGGCCTTTCGGAAAAAGAAATCGCGGTGTTTACATCGCTTATTGAATTGGGGCCTTCCCCGGTGCGAATGCTTGCGCACAAAAGCGGCGTTAACAGGGGAACAACATATGACATATTAAAATCGCTTATTGGCCATGGTTTGGTGAGCTATTACGATAAAGACAGTCATCAGTATTTTGCGGCCGAGTCGCCGGAAAAGCTTTTGTCTGCTTTGCAGGGGAAAAAAGAAGAGCTAAATAAACTGGAGAGGCAAATAGAAGAGAGTATGCCCGAAATGAAATTGTTGTTTGAACGGCAAGGGGGAAAGCCCGCGGTAAAAATGTATGAAGGCTTGAAGGGTATTCGGCAAATTCTGGAAGACGTTTTGGACTGCGTAGGTAAAAGTCAGGATAAGCAATACAGGGTATATTCTTCCTCCAATGTTAGAAAAAATGTCTATGAAGCCATGCCGGACTTCAGCCAGAATAGAATTAAAAAGAAAATTAGCGTTCGCACTGTTGCCCTAGGTGAAGGCGGCCAGCTTATAGGGTTGGATGAGCGAAAATGGATGCCGACCCAAGGATTATTTGCTGTCGGTGGAAGCGAATTGAAAGCTACTTACGAAATAATTTACGCAGGCAAGGTAGCTCATGTTTCTTTGGACAGCGGCGGACAGCCTGTGGGCGTGGTGGTGGAAAACCCCGAAATTTATGAAACCCAGAAGCTGATATTTGAATTTTTATGGGGCAAGCTTTAAAAATATTACTATAACATATGTCAGTTCAGTTAAAATTTTCAGGTAAAAAATATATTTCCATTCGCGCAAGGAGGGTTTAAATGAAATGTTATTTGTGCGGGAAAAACGTTAGTGTCGCTGGTAAGTCGTTATGCCAGCCATGTCAGGTTAGGCTCTCGCCTTACAATCGCGTTAAAGTAAATCCGCCAAACGACAAGCCATGCAGAAAGAGCAAGGCTTAATGACCGAGTGCTCATAGTACGCGGTCATTTCACTTATGTTTAAAACGCAAGGAAATATTATATTTATAGATTATTCTGTTATGAGAAATCAAATAGTTATTTTAGCTGCCGGACAGGGTACGCGCATGGGGAATGGCGAAACTCCTAAAGTTCTGGTTATGTTAAAAAATAAACCGCTTATTTTGCATTTGCTCGAAGAAGTGGCAAAAATAAACCAATTGGCCAAGCCATTAATTGTGGTTGGTTTTCGGTATAAGGATGTTATGGCGGTACTGGGTGAGGGATATGACTATGCTTTGCAGGAAAGACAGTTAGGCACAGGACACGCGGTTATGAGTGCGAAGTCTAAAATTTATGCCGAAAATATTTTGGTACTGTATGGCGATATGCCGTTTATAAAAGCAGAAAGCATAAAAAAACTTTTGCAGCTGCATCAGGCAAAGCAGTCAGAGCTTTCTATGTTTACGTCGCTGGCTCCAAATTTTAACGCTGAACTGGCGAGTTTAAATAATTATGGCAGGATAATTCGGGATCATAACGAAAATATTGTAAAAATTACGGAATATAAAGACGCAAGCGATAAGGAAAAGCAAGTGCGGGAAGTTAACCCCGGCATTTACGTGTTTAATACTACTTGGCTGTTTCAAAATATCCGAGAGCTGAAAAATAAAAATAGTCAGGGCGAATATTATTTGACCGATATGGTAGAACTGGCCATAAAAGACAAAAAGCGCGTGCATAGTTTGCCAATTGAACCCAAGGAAGTTTTGGGAATAAATACGCTGGAACAATTGGTTATAGCGGAGAATTTAATTTAAGCACAATATGAGAATTATTGCCGATCTTCAAATTCATTCAAAGTATAGCAGGGCTTGTTCCCAAGATTTAAGCCCCAAAAGTATTGGGTTGTGGGCTGACAAAAAAGGCATTGGTGTGATTGGCACCGGGGATTTTACGCATCCGGCCTGGCTTAATATTCTTAAACAGGAACTTGAAGAAACAAAGGGCGGTCTTTATCAACTTCGTAATAACAAGCAAAATTCCAGGCCGCCCTCCGAAGCCTTGGCGAAGGAGGGCCGTTCATCCGAAGCTTATTTTATGGTAACCGGCGAGGTATCCAGCATCTATAAGCAGGGCGACAAGGTGCGGCGGGTGCACAATATGATTCTGGCGCCAAATTTTGCGGCCGCGGATCGTATTATTGCTGGCTTGGAAAAGGCCGGGGCAAATTTGAGGTCCGACGGTCGGCCGATTATGGGCGTGCATTGCGACGATTTGGTTAAAATTGTTATGGACGCAGATCCGCTGTCGGTTGTAATTCCGGCTCACGTTTGGACACCGCACTTTGGCGTATTTGGTTCGTTGTCTGGTTTTAACTCAATAGAGGAAACTTTTGGCGACCAGGCAAAGTACATTTTTGCCATAGAAACGGGATTGTCTAGCGATCCTAAAATGAATTGGCAAATATCGAATTTGGATAAGTATTCGTTGGTATCTAATAGTGACGCTCACTCTTTGCGTAAGATTGGCAGGGAAGCAAATGTGTTTGAAATCGACGAGAAAAAATTATCCTACTCTGAGATTATCCGTGTTATACGCAATAAAAATCCGCGTGAATTCGTGTGTACACTGGAGTTTTTCCCCGAGGAAGGAAAGTATCATTTGGACGGACACAGAGACTGTAAATTTTCCTGCTTGCCTGCGCAAACAAAAAAGCTGGGCGGCATATGCCCGGTCTGTGGTAAAAAATTATTGGTGGGGGTATTAAATCGCGTGGCTGAACTCGCGGACCGCGAACACGGGTATATTCCGAAATCAGCCGTGCCATTTAGAAGCGTTATTCCGCTTGAAGAGATAATTGCTGACACCTTGGGCGTGGGGACTCAGAGCAAAAAAGTTGTGGAGATGTATGAACAAATGACAAGTGAGCAGTGGTTAGTGGGCAGTGAGCAGAAACGGGCAACAGAGTTTGATATCCTTCTGGATTTATCTGAAGATGAAATTTCCAAAATTAGCACTCCGGCAATCGGACAAGCCGTAATCCGCGTCCGCGAAGGTAAGGTTAAACTCGAAGGCGGATACGATGGAGTGTTTGGGAAGATTGAAATATTTAGCGAAATGGAGAGGGAAAAAATTTTTGTTAAACATAAACGGACAGGATTATTTTAAGGGTATATTGCTAACAAGGGGAATCCTTGCTAAAAGCAAGAATTTCCCTTGTTAGCTGGTGGATGTAGAGAGAGTTTGCAGTAATGTAATATATTTACTAATATTAGTAAGTACCGATTAATTGTATATTATGTATGATTATAAAAACTAAAATTATTTGCACTATTGGCCCGGCTTCGCAAGATAAAAGCGTGCTTACCAAAATGATACAAAATGGTATGAGAGTGGCGCGATTAAATTTTTCTCATGGTACTTATGAAAACCATTCTTTGCTTATAGAAAATATTCGTGAAGTTTCCAAGAAACTGAATATTCCTGTTTTACTTATGCAGGATCTCCAGGGGCCGAAAATCCGCGTGAAAGATTTGAAAAAGCCTCTATTGGTAAAAAACGGCCAAGAAGTGGTAATTGGTAAAGATTTTAAGATTGACTTGGATATAGCCAAAAGCATTAAGCCTGGCCACGCCGTGCTTATAGAAGATGGTCTTATTGAGTTAAAGGTAAAAAAGGTTAGCGGCGGATTGGTTTTTTGTTCGGTCGTAAATGGTGGGGTTATTCAAAACCGCAAAGGTGTAAATTTACCGCATACCGAGCTGGATATTCCGAGTCTTACCAAAAAAGATATTGAAGATTTAAAATTTGGTCTAACAAAAAATTTGGATTTGGTTGCCATTTCTTTCGTGCGAAAAGCGCAAGATGTAAAGGGTTTGAAAAAACTTATTGAAACTTACTTGCCCAAAGGTTTTAAAATTCCCAAAGCGGTGGTAAAAATGGAAAAGCCGGAGGGTATAAGAAATTTTCCGGCAATTTTGCGGGCTACGGACTGGGTTATGGTCGCCCGCGGGGATTTGGGCGTGGAAATGCCGGCCAGCCACGTGCCGGTAATAGAAAAAATGATAGTACACAAGTGCCGGCTTGTGCATAAGCCTGTTATTGTGGCGACTCAAATGTTAAATTCCATGATAGAGCAGCCCAGGCCCACAAGGGCGGAAGTTTCGGATGTGGCTAACGCGGTTATGGAAGGCGCCAATTATGTTATGCTTTCCGGTGAGTCGGCGTTTGGAAAGTTTCCAATCCAGGCGGTCAAGCAAATGCAGGAAATTATTGACGTGGTGGAAAAGTCCCCGTATGTGAAGAGATATAGGCTGTAATTTTAGATTAAAGTTTAAAGATTAGAGATTTTAAAAAAATAACCACCAGACCATTATGTGGCCTGGTGGTTTTGGCTTACCGTAGAAACCAGCGTCGTTTGTTAAGCCCCCACGTTTAATTGATTTGCTGCAAACATCAAGGCTTGCGCAAACTGCGTTGCCTCCTCTTGCTTCATCGAAAAACCGAAATATTGTCCCTGCTTCGCATACGCATCTTCCGCAGTAGGGAGGATTTGCACCACCAAGCTTTCCCGTCCGTCGGCTGCTTCGGGGTTGTTCTGAATACGGATGCAGTACATACCCCAACTTTCCACGTCTTCGGTTATTGTCTTTTGCCAGTCTGGGAGATCCAGAGGCAAGAAGATCCTTGAATTGTCCTTATCTTCTTTGTCCCGGGTGACGAAAACTTGTAGGTCGAACCACATAATTTTTGTTCCTCCTTTTGGAACCAGCTATAGTATCAAAATTATTAAGTATATGTCTATTATTTATTACAAAAATTACTAGTAAATTGACAATTTTGCTTAAATAAGCTATTATATGAATATAATTGTTGTCCAAATAATGAACAAATATGCAAAGTGCGGAATTGCTCGAGAATTTAAAACATATTGGTTTAAATGAAAAAGAGTCCATGGTTTACTTGGCAGGTTTGGAATTGGGTGAGGCAGCTGTAAAGGATATAGCCAAAGCAGCCAATATTAAGCGCCCTACGGTTTATCGACTCATTGAAGACTTGGAAAAACGAGGGCTGTTTTCGGTTTTGGCGCGCGGCAAAAAGAATTATTATGTGGCGGAAGATCCGGAAACCATTTTTAACTTATATAAAACCAGACAGGATGCGTTTGCCCGCCTGCTCCCCCAGCTGCAATTGGTTCATAACAAAGGCCGGAAAAAACCCCGTGTTAGGTTTTATCACGGAATTGAAGGGCTTAAGGCCATGTATTTGGAATCTTTAAAAGCCAAAGAAACCATAGTTGGCTATGGATCAATTGATGAAATTTTTACGGGTTTAAGCCGGAAGTTTATAGACAGTTATATTAAGGAAAGGATAAAAAGAAAAATTCGCGTGAGGGGGATTGTACCTTCAACACTTGAGTCCCAAGCTTTTGCGAAACTAAATCAATCTCAAATGAGGGAAATAGTCCTGTTGCCGAAAGATAAATTTAAAATGACAAATGAGATAAATATATACGATGACAAAGTTGCGGTTTTTTCTTTTCGTGAGCAGGCAGGTGTAATAATTGAAAGCCAGGACATTGCAGATAGCCAAAAGATCGTTTTTGAGCTGGCATGGCAAGGGGCACATATGTTATAGGTAAAGGTGGCGAACCCCTTGTCAATGCTCAGAGTCTTGACAAGAGACAAAAAAAAGAGTAAGATACACGCGGGAAAAATTATTAAAGTCTTTAAGCGGCAATAGGCCGTTTTTCTTTTTGGGAAAGAAAAATTGTCTGCTGCTGCCGGAAGACTGCCTGTCCATAAAACAGGCAAAATCCAAGCTTCCGGTTACAAGCTTCAAAGGGGGGCAAATGAAGATTTTTGGTATCATCTTAGTGTTGGGGGGCGCATCCATCTATTATGGGGAGTTCCTCCCTTGGCTCTGGCACGTTGATGATGGTCCGGGTTTCTCGGACAGTCATCGAGCCGCAACTCATTTCGGTGTCAGTGCTCTGGCCTTAGGAGCGCCTATGATTGTTTACCTTGGCTACAAACTTTGTAAATTATTTGATGAGTAGCCAAAATTCAAAGTGCCGGGCAAGAGCCTTCATTGGCTAGTCCCGGCACCATTTTTTTAATTTAAGCCGGAATTGAGTGCGGCTTGTTTTTTATTTTCTTATAGCAAAACCGGAATGGTTAGAATACCAAAAGTTTTGACAACTTGTCTCGCTGTTGGCCGGGCGTCCATGATAAAAGTTTTTTGTTTCAAGTAATTTTTTACTGTTGGCGGAGAGAGGGGGATTCGAACCCCCGAAACCGGTAAAGGTTTACTCGCTTTCCAAGCGAGCGCACTCGACCACTATGCGATCTCTCCATCAACAGTAAACAATTGAGTATTGAGTTTTTTCTGACGAACTATTTTGGGATGTTGTCCCGCCGTTGGCGGGATGCACGTGCCCAGCCCGAATGACTCCTGCTAGCTATTCGATGCTCCCATATTTTTTTACAATACCAAGCTTCTCTAGATACCCTTTAGGATGTTTGAGATGCCACTCTCTTTTACATGCCTCTGATTTAGTGCTCCATTCTTCCATATAGATCAATTCCCAGGGTCTGTATGGGCGGGTAGAAGTTGTTTTGCCCGAATTGTGTTCTTCCAATCTTCTACTAAAATCATCCGTACTGCCTATATAAAACCTTTTGTGCTTAATACTTTTTAAAATGTATATATAGTACATATGTATTTTGTGCTAGACCAGCCCGAAGGGCCCCCTTCGGGGCTATGCGATCTCTCCATCAACAGTAAACAATCTTAGGACTTACGCGCTTGCCATTTTAGACTAATTTAGTATTCTAAAATTGGAATTACGCTTAACAATAATATCATTTTAGCCTGTTTTTGTCGAGGTGGCTAGGCATCAGCTTTTCTGCTACATTTACCTTAGAGAGCTACTTTTTGTATTTAATCTATTTGTTAATACTTGGTTTAAATGGCGGATGCAGTTTTGCAAGAAATAAAAGAACGTATAAATATAGTTGAATTTATTGGCGGCTATATAGGCGTAAAAAAGGCCGGCGGCAATTTTCGAGCTGTCTGTCCTTTTCATAGTGAAAAAAGCCCTAGCCTTATGATTTCGCCTCAAAAACAAATTTGGCATTGTTTTGGTTGCGGCGAAGGTGGTGATATTTTCGGCTTCCTTATGAGGTATGAAAATATTGAATTCAAAGAAGCTTTAAAAATTTTGGCTCAAAAAGCCGGTGTAAATTTGCCCCAGTATAAAGGGTTAAGTAAGACAGAGTCCGACGAAAAGGACTTGCTGCTCAAAATTAACGCCTTTGCCGCGGAGTATTACCATCAAATATTGCTCAAGCAAATTTTTGCCAAGCCCGCGCGGGAATATTTGGAAGGCCGGGGGCTTACTTTGGAAACCATAAAAAAATGGAAAATTGGGTTTGCGCCGGACGGGTTTCATTCCTTGGAGCAGGCCTTGGCAAAAAAAGGCGTGGATAAAAACCATTTAATTAAAGCCGGTGTTTCGGCAAAAAATGAAAACGGGCAAATTTACGATCGTTTCCGCGGCCGTATAACTTTTCCCGTATTTAATTATTATGGAGAAGCTGTCGGGTTTTCGGCGCGCATATTGGCGGTAAACGCCAAAGCCGCTAAGTACATAAATTCTCCGGAAACAGAAATATACCATAAAGGTAAAGTATTGTTTGGCCTTAATTTTGCCAAGGAGGCCATTCGTAAAAACGACGAGGCTATAATTGTGGAAGGCCAAATGGACTGCATAACCGCGCACCAGGCCGGTTTTGCAAATACCGTGGCTTCCAGCGGTACGGCGCTAACCGATATTCAGTTAGCGCAGTTAGGCAGGCTGACTCGAAATTTAAAATTTTGCTTCGATGCCGACCAGGCGGGAATATTGGCTACTCGTCGGGCAGTGGAGCAATACTTGGGAAAAGATTTTACAATTAGGATTATTGTATTTGCCGGTGCCAAGGATCCGGACGAGCTAATCCAAACAAATCCGTCTGCGTGGGAGGCGGCGGTAAAAGACGCATCTTTGTTTTTGGATTTTTATGTAGAAAAAGCTTTCCAAGGTTATAATCCCGCCTCTGTTCAAAATAAAAAGCAGATTGCCGAGAATTTACTGCCGTTACTTTCCAGGCTAGCAGATCCGTTGGAATTGGAGCACTACGTGTCAAAAATTTCTTCGCTTATGGAAATTTCTCCAGCCGCGCTTACTGCCGCCATAGAAAAAAGCAAACAGGCAAAGAAAGTAAATACCCAGTCAGGGGTAAAGCAGGTAGCTTTGACTGTCAGGCCGGTTTCGGCGCTAGAAAAAGAACTTTTAGGTGCGGTTTTAAATTTTGAGGATTTTGCGAAACGAGTAAAGGCTGAAGCGGGGGCGGAAGATTTTGAAAGTTTAGAAATTAGGCAGCTGCTTGAACCTTGGTTTAAAGGCGGTGGAAGCCTGCCTTCTGCCGATGACCCCCTAGCCAAGGAGGGGGTATTTATGGTAGAATCACAATTAGCAGAGAGTCCGTCACCCGAAGCGTACCAGCGGCAACTTGACCGCAGTTTCGCGCTATTGAGGCTAAATGCCATTAAGCGCCAACAAAAAAGTCTTGCGCATGAAATTAAACGGGCGGAGGGCAATAAAAATTCAGCCCAAGTGGGTGAACTTACCAAGCTGTTTTTACAGCTTGCCCAAACCAGAATGACATATGAAAAGCAGCTATAAATGGCGCTTTTTAGGAAATTATGTCATTTTAATCGGCGGTTAGTATGCCGCTATATAATTTATTATTTCGCGCGACCAGAAAAGCGCGGAAATTTTACGTTAGGTGTATTTATGGCACATAAGAAGAAAGCTAAAATTTTGAAAAAACCACATAAGTCAAAAAAGCCGGCTAAAATTGTCCGGAAAAAGATTAAGGCCAAAATTCGCAAGAACAAGAAGCACGGGCAAAAGGTATTGGCTAAAAAACCGCAATCTCAGCAGCCACTAGCGGTGGATTTAGATAAGGTTTTAAAACCCCTTCTAGACAAAGGAACTGAGCGTGGTTTTATTACCGAGGCGGAAATTTTACATGCCTTGCCTCAATTTGAAGATGACCTGTCCGGTCTTGAGAGAGTTATGGATAAACTGGAAAAACGGGGCGTGGAAATTGTTGACCAGGAAGTGGCCAGTGTTTGGGAACAGAATAAAGCGCCAGAGGTAGTTGTTGAAAAAGGTAAAGGCAAGAAGAAAAAGCATGACGACGAAATAGACGCCTTCGATTTAGGCGACATTTACGACGACAGTATTCAAATGTATTTGCGCGAAATTGGGAAAGTTTCGCTTTTAACCGGTGAAGAGGAAATAGACTTGGCTAAGCGCATAGCCAAAGGCGATGTGACGGCAAGAAAAAAATTGACCGAGGCCAACCTTAGGCTGGTGGTTTCTATTGCTAAAAAATACATGGGAAGGAATTTGGGACTTTTGGATTTAATACAAGAGGGCAATTTGGGGCTGTTTAGAGCTGTGGAAAAGTTCGATTGGACAAAAGGCTATAAGTTTTCTACTTACGCCACCTGGTGGATTCGTCAGGCTATTACCCGCGCGTTGGCCGACCAGTCCCGCACTATCCGCATTCCGGTTCATATGGTGGAGACATTAAATAAGTATGCGCAGGCGGAACGGTCCTTGGTTCAGGATTTAGGCAGAGAACCTTTGCCGGAAGAAATTGCCGCGGAAATGGGCATAGAAGTGGAAAAAGTTTATCACTTGAAAAAGATTTCCCAGGAAACCGTTTCCATAGACTCGCCCGTTGGCGATGACGGCGAAGAAGAGTCGAACCTTGGGGATTTTATTGTGGATGAAGAAACCACCAAGCCGAACGAAATGGCCGGCAGGCAAATTTTGAGGGAATATGTCCAAAGTATTTTAAAGGACTTGGATCCCAGGGAGCAGAAAATTCTTAAAATGCGGTTTGGTTTGGAAGACGGAGTTACCCATACTTTGGAAGAGGTTGGCGAAGAATTTGGTGTAACGCGCGAGCGCATAAGGCAGATTGAATCTAAAGCCTTGGAGAGAATTCGGGAACATGTAGACATACATAAACTCCGCGATTACTAAATTTAAGGACATAAATAGTAAAATAGTTTTATCCACCAATTGGGGAAAAAGTCTTAAATATAATGGAATTTTAACCATTGACTAAAGTCCATAAAGGCGTAAACTTATAGTAGGAAAGGAATTAATGGATGCAAGAGCAGAACGAGCGAGTAGCTTTTCTACTTCGCGAACAGCTCTAGGGCCGGGTTATGGCTCATGCAAACATGCAAATTAAGCTAAGTTTCGCCGAATGAGAAAAGCATACTTCCAGTGAACCCCGCTTGTCCCTATGGGAAAGCGGGGTTTGCCATATTATGGTATTATGCCTGTTAAGGTTAAAGACTTCTCGGTATTAAGTTTATTCTCAAAATAGGAATAGAACCACATGGAAACTGAAATTTTAAATTCCAAGGAAATACATAAAGCAGCCAGGCTTGTTGTAAACAATAAATTGGTGGCTTTTCCTACCGAAACGGTTTATGGCTTGGGTGCCAATGCTTTTAACGTGCGCGCTGTTAGGCGTATTTTTAAGGCCAAGCAGCGTCCGTTTTCCGACCCGCTCATTGTGCATGTAAGCAGTTTAAAAATGGCAGAGACAGTGGCTGTGTTTACGCCGGAGGCAAAAAAACTTGCCAAGGAATTTTGGCCCGGGCCATTGACCCTGGTTTTAAAAAAGCGTCCGGCGGTTTCAGATATGGTAACTGCCGGAAAACAAACTGTGGGAGTGCGCATGCCGGCGCATGTGTTGGCGTTAAAATTAATTCAATTATCCGGCGTACCCATTGCCGCTCCGAGCGCCAATGTTTTTAGCCATACTAGCCCAACCAGCTGGGAGCACGTGATGGAAGATTTGGAGGGAAAAATAGAAGCCGTAATTAAGGCCGGCCGTTGCCGGGTGGGAGTGGAGTCTACTGTGGTAGACATGACCGCTAAACTGCCAAAAATTTTAAGGCCCGGCGGATTGCCATATATTCATTTAAAAAAAGCTTTGCCGAATTTGTTAGATTATTCCGGAACGAAGTCTAAAAAGACCCCCGGGCAATATAAGTATCACTATAGCCCCAAGGCCAGGGTGGTACTGGTTAAATCTTTTAAGGATTTAAGGCAACAGCTTAAAAAAAATATTGCTTTGCCCGCGGGAGTAATCATTTTTAACGAATGGAAAAACGCGTTTTTTGGGGAAAACGTAATTCTATATAAGTGGGGGAGTAAAAACAGCCTATCTTCCTTGGCCAGGCGGCTATACGCCGGTTTTAGGAAGCTGGATGGGCAAGGAGTAAAAATAATTTTTTGTCCGTTGCCTTCCGAGCAGGGGCTTGGGAAAGCTATTGTTAACCGTTTAACCAAGGCGAGCGGGTTGTAAGCGTACATACTCCTTTTTATAATGTTGACAACAATGGTAAGTGTGGAAGCCTAATTTAATAAAAAAAGCGCCGGTACCCGCGTAAATATTGCGGGTCGGCGCTGTGCGAGAAGAGAGTAACGCAAAGAGCTTACTTTAGCCCCTGTTGTTGGGGCGGACGGTCATCGAACTCGTCATAGAGTGTATATCCTAAGCCGTGACCGGGGCCCGGCAGCTTCATTTTGAGATCATGCATGCTGACCGGAGTCGCTAGCAATTTAAAATCCCTTGATTCGGAATTTATTTTCTCCAACCGTAGGTGCCATGGCCCACTTTTTCCATCATAACTATTTCGGCGAATTAACACAGGCACCATGTTGTTTTCGCCAGTCTGGGCGACCGAGCCGAGCAGTACGTATTTCCGAACGCCAAAGCCGGTTATGGCCTCCGAGGCGAGTCCTCCGCTTACGCGTTTTACGAATGCCGGCGCCATGCGCAGCTGCGCCGGGCAGTACCCCAGAGACTCCAAGAGTTTTATTTGCTCGTGCAAATTTAGGCCCTTGTTATTCTTAAATAGCAAGAGCGTGAAGGGTCCGCTAACTATGCTTCTGGCCACATGGTCCCATCCGCTATTGTAACTGAACCACCTTCCGTTTCCTTCCTTGAAGATATTGTTATCAAGGACAACGTTTTCGCGCCTCAATTCCGCGAGAGTGCTGTCGTCAAGGAGGTTTGGGCAAAGATGAAACGGGTACATAATTTCAAAAATCCCATGTTCTTCCAACACCACCCTGTGGCCAATTCGATTCAGAGCGCGCCGATTGTCAACTACGTTGTTTAGTGATTCTTCGTTGCCGCCCCATGCTTGGGTGGCTTGTAAAACTAGCTTGCCGATTTCCGCTAACCTTTGCAAATCGGCAATACCGTCTGTAGGGTTTGACATGTTTCCTCCATACTACCTGCCCCATTGGCATAGCGTATGATTCTGATTGTAAACATTTTTGCCACCGCTTCCAGTGGCAAATACCGCTTGTCCCATGGACAAGACACCCTAGCATATCAAAAGAATTACGTTCTTGTCCAGGCGAAACCGCGGACCCGGGCTTGATAAAAAACCTGGCAGCTGATAAAATATCCAAAGATGATTACATCATCGAACGTTTGGGGCCTGCCCGCCATATGCTGCGCCTTAGGCGCTGGCAGGCAGGGTAGCTCTCTGCCAAAGGCAGATTAAAAAGCGGTAGAGCAATCCCAGCCTGAGGCTGGTCCGCCTCTGGCGGAGGCTGAAAATATGTTTTGCACCTATATTTTAAAAAGTTTAAAGAATGGTAAGAGGTATGTGGGTTCTAGTTCAAAGCTTGCAATAGAAAGACTTGCCGAACATAATAGTGGTACAAATAGTTTTACCCGACAAAATAAACCGTGGGTATTAATTCATCAAGAAATATTTACGACAAAAAGCGAGGCTTTAAGAAGAGAAAGATTCTTGAAGTCTGGTCAAGGCCGGAAATGGCTTGATGAAAATGTTAAGGAAAATATTCGGGAGTAGCTCAGCGGTAGAGCAACCGGCTGTAATACATAAGTTGCAGCCTTCTCAAGTAATTGGGAATGGAAACACGAGGTGAATTGTCCCTACGGTGAGTAGGGATCTCGACATCGTTAATACATAGCGAAGTTGGGACTGGAAACCTGTAAAATGGTAATCAGCAGCCAAGCCCCGCCAGAGGCGGGGAAGGTTCAGAGACTATCTCGATTGTATCCGACATAGCTTTATGCGACGTTGGAGAGAGAGTACTTACTCGCCACAGGCGAGTTGGGAAGCGCCTCGTCCCGTACCCTTTCGTAAGAAAGGGCGGGAATGATATAGTCCACTCCTTAAAGAAATTTAAGGGTCGGTGTAACCGGTGGGTCCTGGGTTCGAATCCCAGCTCCCGAGCCACGCTCAGCGTGGCTATACCCGCGCTAAGCGCGGGAGCCAACAATGTTTGGTTCCTTAAGTTTAGTTCGTGATATAGGCACATTGAGTCAAAAGAGAAACCACCTTAATTGCGTGGTTTTTCTTTTAGGTTTATTATAAAAATATGTTTTATATTTATATTCTCCATAGTCAAAAAGACGGTCAGCTATATACCGGTTTTACTCCCGACTTAAAAAGTCGCATGAAGTCACACGAGTCAGGTTATGTAACCGCAACCAAACATCGTCGCCCGCTTACGCTTATACATTATGAGGCCTTTCTGCTCGAATCAGATGCGAAAAGACGTGAGATGTACCTTAAAGGCGGTAACGGGAAGAAAGAATTAGAGAAGGTCTTAGAAGATTATTTTAAAAAAAATCCTTGGAAAAAATAACTGGGCTTTTTGTGGGAGCAAGAAAGGGCTCCCGCCCGCCCTTCGTAACTGTATGTGAAGAAGGGAGCCAAACAAAAACTACCAATTAAGTTTGGTGGTCTTTATAATGTCAAAAGTCAAGACTTGACCCCATGATGTTCCAGGAATTAAAAAACTTATTTTTCAGTAGCTCTAACTTCAGTAAGAACGACGACCCCTTTTATAAAATCAAGGAACAATCGCACGACTTAATTAAGTCATTATCACAAATTGGTCAGGTATGATTAGAATAGGACCTTTGTTTCCTAAATTTGAAGTTTGCTCATAAAGCTCATATTTTTCAGGATTATTATAATTTATGCTATAATTACCTCGTTAATACGTCCTAAAAAGACACAAAAATGTTAAGCAAAACTCAACAAATTATAGCCTATTTAGTTAAAAAACATCACAAACCTTCTGTGACTGTTTTAATTAAACTTGCTTATCTGGTTGATCTCCTGAGTTTAAAAAAATATAATACCCCAATTACAAATTATCAATATATTAGATATTACTTTGGGCCTTACGACAAAAGCATTAACGGTGATATTCAGACTTTAGTAGAGGATCAAATTATCATTCCCTCAATAGATTATAACCAAAGCGGAGAAGAATATGTATATTATTCTTATAATTCTGAATTTGCAGGAGATCTGGACCAGGTAACAGAACAAGATAAAAATGTAATAGATGCCTTTTTGGAACAAGTGAAGGGCTACGGGGCAAGGACTCTAACTGATATTGCGTACCAAACCAAGCCAATGAAAAAGATAGGTGCTGTATTAGGGCAGACGCAACACCTAAATGAATTGTTGGACATGCGAGCGCAATAATGCCTTCAAGGAATTATCATCTTCAAAAGATTAAAATTCAAAGATTATACTTAGATACAAAGTCTTTAGAAGAAACAACCCTCATTATTAAAAGAAAGTATAAATTAGCAGGAACTAAACTGCTGAATGTTTATACTTTTTTTGTCGGTACGAGTAAACAGTATACATGTAATGCATCTCAAACGCTTTGTATTGCTGTTGCGGATTGGGAGCAATTAAAGCCGGGTTATTTAAATGAGCCCCATACTTTTTTTGATGTGAGTAGAATCGAATCTTTCGATGAGGATGATCTCCTTGCAAAAATTACAGATCCAGACAATAGGTTTCTCCGAATTGCAAATTTGCCAAATAGTCACTTTCAACAACTGCAAGACTTATGTAAAAAAGCTCACTCCCCATCATTGGAAAAGAAGGTGCTTATGCAATTAGCTGTTGACGTGATACAACCTTCAGCAATAGCAGCAGATCTTTTACAAAAGTTAGGATTATAATTATCTTTAAATTAAAATGACATGAAAACATTAGAAGATTTAAGTAATAAAATCTGGTATCGAACTTTAAAAGTGATTTATATACTGGCTATTTTAGGATTGTTAGTTTGGATTGGCATAAGGAAGTACAATGACAAAATTGAGTACCCCTTCAACTACAACAAAACACGTATTACTTGTATCAAGTCAAATGACTTACGGGTTGATATCAGTAAAAGCGCATACAATATCTCTGGAAGTCTAACTTTTCAACAAAAGCAAAAAATCGCTAATGATATTTGCCATTACACCGGTAACGATATGTATGATGTTCCTAAAGAAGATGCGGAAACTTATTTATCCTATAATAATGTGTTCATTGCTTCTCATGGAGTAATGGAAGAGAAATTGAATGTATGGGCTTTTGTTTGGGGAATGTTAATTTTAATTATTGCATTTGGCATTGCAACTGAGGTTTTGCGCAGAATGCTCTATTATATATTGTTTGGTGTCTTTGCCCCTCAAAAATTATCACAGAGGTAAGATTTGATTAAAAAAACTCGGAATATCCGAGTTTTTTGCTTTATTTATAAAGATTTTTTATACTTAAAGTAAGCTGGTGAGGAATGGCAAGGGCGTTTTTTTCCGGTTTATTATTTCACGCGAACTTTACCCCTCCTTCGGTAGTTGCTAAGTTTTAGCGCTTACCGGGGGGTAGGAGTAAAGGTCGGCCGTATTAATAAACCCCCAAGAAAGCTCACCTCTATGAAAAATAGAAGGACAAGCGCTGCAGTGGCTAAAAAGGCCGCCAAGGTCTTAAAAAGCCACACTGCAACTAAGGCTGAAAAGTCTGTAGCTGCCAGCGCGCTCTCCCAGAGAGCGCCTAAGCGACGGAAGTAATTCCTGAAACATCTCCTCATCAGTTTTTATATAAATTGGCCTGGACTTTTCCAGGCTTTTCTGGTATTATGTAGGGTCTCTTGGGCTATTTTCTTAGTTCAAAATCTGAGGCAAAATAAGGAGGCACTTTGGAAACCACGAACGTGACCGCTGCAGAAGTGAACTACCATCACTATCCCACTGAGCAGTACGACCGTGACATCCGCAACGCTATCCCGTTCCATGACGAAATTCACGGAGCAATCCAGAGTTTCTTTCTGGAAAACTGGGAGCCCTCGGCCCCTCTCGACATCCTTGATCTTGGCGTAGGAACCGGCCTGACCTCGAAAATGGTTATGGACCTGCTCCCGCAAGCCCATTTAACTGTTGTCGACTTTTCCGAGACTATGATGGCCGGAGCGCGCGACAAACTTGGAACCGAACGGGTCGAGTACGTTCTTGCCGATTACGCCAAGGAAGCCATCACCACCAACAGCTTCGACGTCGTCATGTCGGTTATCGGCCTACACCACCAAACCAATGTCGGCAAGCTGGCGATGTTCACCAAGATCCGGAACGCACTCAGCCCGGAGAATGGCGTGTTTATCTTCGGCGATTTAGTGACGTTCCGCGATCCGCAAAAGGCGGCGATGGAAGCCGCCCGCCATTATCACCATCTGGTGGAAAAGGCGGCGGACGACAAGACGCTTGCGGAATGGGCGCACCACCACATGTTCCTCAACCAACTCGCACCGCTCGAAGAGCAGCTTGAATGGCTTGGCGTGGCGGGGTTCACTGACGTACAGGTGCGGTTCCAGCAATACCAGACCGCGCTCGTTATCGCACGATAGGAGAATTACACACAATGACGCAACCCGAAATTATGAAGTTACTCCAAGAAGCCGCTGCGCCGGAATGCACACAGGAACGACGTTCGGCAATCGGGTACGAGCTGCAAAATGCAGCCTGTCCAGAAGGTTACCCCACCAGCACGTTTGCGGTTATGGTCGGTTCGGCCCGACTTAACGCATCCCACTATCGTGGCGATGATGTCAACGCTCTGTTCAGGACTCTGGCCGCCACCCGACCCGACCTGCTGCCGAAGCAGGCCGCGTTCTTCCTCTACGCCTGCCGGGGGAACAACAGGGAGCCGATCGACTGGTCATTGATTCCGTAGGTCAACACTTGCGAGGCGCACGCCCGATCATCCGATCGGATACGGCGCCTCTTCTTTTTGTATATAGTAGTTTCTAATCCTGTCTACGTAGTGGAGCCATAACAAAAAGTCTCATCTTCCAGATGGGGCTTTTTGTTATTGGTATTCGTGAGGTGTCGAATGACACGGCCAGTTTATCCATCCAAGTCCCAAGAGGGGGACGGAGGAGGGCTCTCGCCCGCCCTTTGTAACTTTATGTGAAGAAGGGAGCCAAACAAAAACCACCAATTAAGTTTGGTGGTCTTTATAATGTCAAAAGTCAAGACTTGACCCCATGATCGGACCCCATGATCGAGACCATTGATCGATACTGATTAAGACCACAAAGCCCTTGATTTTTCAAGGGTTTTTTGGTATTATAGTTAGTCCCGAAGGAGGGATAATAATAAATGCTACTGTATCAGATTGCACCGCTGGTCGATTTTTTGAGCGGGAAGAAACCGTCTCGCTCCGCTTTGGGCTCCTTCCTTCAGGAAAAGCTGAAGGCTGGGATGCACCCATTTTTCTTGGAACAGATCCTTATCTTCGTGGCTGCATCTTGCCCGGCTTGGGAAGATGATCTTATAGATGCGGCAGTTGGGGTCTCGACTCGCAACAAGGGTCGTATGCAACAAGTGCCGCCTTCACCCGGACACAGGGTTCAGGATCCACTTAACCGCATTTACGAAAATTTGGACACGCCTCGCAACACCGATGTCGGTATCATCCACGGAATCGTGGTTGAGGCCTGTATGAACCTTATACAGGCCAAAATCGGCGAATCAATTTCTCGAGGAGGGTGGAAGGACTGGATGACGACTTTGAGCTTCGTTTGCAAACATCCCCAATGTCCTGTCGCTGTCCTAGATAATGCCGCCCATCTGACCTTTGCTTTGGTAGAACAGGATGGTCGTTTCCCCAAAGGGATGGCAGAGTTGTTTGACGCCATTCAGCAAGAATTCTTCGTGCGAAGAGTTCGGCAGATTGGACTGAAAGGGGTGGTCAGGGAATTGGTGGAGACATGGAATTCCGATTCCGCTTATCGATTTTTTGCCCTACTCGTTCATTTGTTTCACGCTGCTACAGATCCGACTCGCCCGCTGGGAGTCGACGATCCCGGAACCACCATCTTGCGGACAATTTTGGACGTAAAGGACAAGTCTCTGGCTCAAGCCAAAAAACAAATCCTTGATTACCCTTTGTTCGCCACGCCTGAAGACAAGAAGGCTGACCACGACACCTCCATGCTGGCGTCTAGAGCGGCACAAGTGCTTCTCGAGATGCTCAAGGCGGAACTGCCAGCAGTCGACACCGTCCATAGTATCGCAAGGCTGCTAAAGACAGTTAACTACACTAACCGCGAACAGTGGGTGGCCTACTTAGCTTTTCAGGCTAAGTCGACTCTTGGCATTGACCCGCGCAGCGCGGAGCTCCTGGAAAGTTTGCTTGGTCACGAGGCCTGGAAGGCTTTGTGTGAGCTGGCCAACCCGGAGCATTGGGCCGCCAATGCAAAGGTTGCGGAGGGCGTTAGGATCTACAGCGGGCTGGATGCTTCGTTAGAGGAGTACCAAGTTTTTTTCGGGAAACTCCGCGCCATCAACTTCGACCACCACAACGCTAGACTGGCTGAGTTGGTGGATCGGCAGGTCCACAGCTCCGGCCATACACCCGAGGAAGCCAGGGGCGCGTGTGAACGGGTAGTCAACTTGCTTGCCGGTGATACGGTTTTTACCTCCACCCATCTCCGTTTGGAATGGATGCGAGTCCGGCGCCGCGCGGATGAGTTTCTCGGCTCTCACATACCACGAATCGATGTCGCTATTTATCGGCAGTTCGGTGAAAGCGGCACGGCCTGTAAATTCCGAATTTTCTTTACGAAATTTCCTGATGAGCAGATTACCGGCCTGATGGATCCCGAAGGGAAAGTGGAATTCAACAACATAGCCGTGTTGACTCCTTTCGGCCGAAACGGGTTGCGGGCGGCGGTACTCGAATCGCTCGGCGCTATCCTCATCCCTCGCTACCTTGAACGCATACCCAGCCCCTTGCGCGGCGGCTGTGGCGGTAATTTCACCGGCGAAGTCTGGGCGGCACGTCCAACCATTCACACGCTTGGTCAGGTTAACAAAGACCCTGAACCGCAAGGGCCCTCGTTCGGCAACCGTATCAACCCGGTGATCGCCCATCTCGTGTTTCAGTGGCTCATGGGCGAGGCCGCGGACTGTCCGTTCCGGCTGTATCGTAAAGTTAAAGAGCGGGTCGAAGAAACCCAAACCGATGACACTTATTACGTCAGTTGGGACAGCGCCAAACAACAGCTTCTCGCGGAGAGGGTAACACTTTCGCAGGTTTACCTTCGCACCGTGCGGGCCCACACCAAGCCGGTCGGCGTCAAAGTCGACAGGGATGGCAAGGTAGTGGTGCAACAGGTCAGCGCGCGGGCCAGAAGAAACTATCGGCGATTTCTGTTAGATACCGGACGTCAGCTCGACATGAGTCCGGTACGCAAGACCTACGAACTACCCGGCGACGTTCGCATTGTGTTAACTCTGGAGCGAACCTTCAACCAAGGGACATTCAATTCCCTGGACGAGGTCTGGACAATGATCCCTGACTTGACCTTGAAGGCCAACGCGCAACGTAGCTTCAAATTCTAAGCCGAATTTGGCGGGCGAACAGACACAATACTGTTCGCCTTTTTATTTTGTAAAAAATCTTGCTCTATTATAAGTCATTCTTATACTTCAACGTAAGCAAAGATGATCTTTGTTCGGAACAAAGATCATCTTTACAAAGGTCCCCATACAATGGTCACCTTCGTATACGCGTTCTTTATAAAAAAGACGAGCGGTGTTATCGCTCGTCGTGTTTGGTGTG
>CAZPRQ010000013.1:0-27895 GCA_964589415.1 uncultured Candidatus Saccharibacteria bacterium | reverse complement strand
TAAGCTTTCGCGCATTAAGCTTGTACGACCACGAAAACAAGGTTTTGAATTTTGGGCACCAATGCACCATGGGAAATGAACTGGGCTTACTAGCCCTGGACGCCTTGGTTTCCATACTGGCCGCCTACCTGCTTTTTTTAGCGGCGACAGGATTTGCCAACCGGCGAAAGCTAAAACGCGAGCTAAGCGCTAAATAATAGCCGCATGGACACCTCGGTGTCCTTTTTTTATTTATACTTTTTATAATCATAAATAAAAATATCCCGAAGTTTTTAAAATCTAAAAACTTTGGGTCAAATTTAAAATTTTATACACCAGCAGCTAATCCCCTACTGCGGCTGCATATCCTTTAATACTATTCTCCTTACCAGCTCCCAAACCTTATTATGAACCATCTCCACAGGCAACAACTTGCCACTGTCTATACACTCTACAAGTTTGGTGTTAGGAAATAACTTTGCAATCTGCAGAAAAACGTTTTCCGCATTTTTTAAATGCCCCATATCCATCTCGTGCAAATCCCGCTTTTTCCCCCGTGCGTATTTCCTTACGTCACCGCTTTTTTTATCTACCAATTGCACAGCAATTTCAGCAGGCACATGCAAAATAATATTCAAGTCAGGCTTCGGAATATTAAATACTGTGTATTCCAAATTATCCAGCCACTTAAAAAATTTCAAACGCTCCATTTCGTCCAAAAGCTTCCCGCCCTGATGGCCGGCATTAGCTGTCACATAACGGTTTGACACAACAATCCTACCTTCATTTAGCCATTGACGGATTTTAATGCTTGCGTCAAACCTGTCGACCGCGTAAAAAATAGAAGCGGCCTGGGGGGTAACTTGGCCGTATTTTCCGTTTAAATATTCTTCCACTAAACCAGCCGATTTTGTGCCGTACTGGGGAAAATCCGCACTCTCCACTTTATAACCGTTTACGGCCAATTCTTCCAACAAAAGCTTGGTCTGGGTAGCTTTACCGCTTCCATCGTTGCCATCTATAACAATTAGCTTGCCCGGTTTTGCCGCGACAGTTTTTTTGGATTTAAAAATATTCATACTATTACTTGTGTTAATTTTGGGCTTTTACCTAAAAACAACAGTTTTAGGACTTCCGCGTTTGGCCAAGTCGGGGTCCCCATTCTTCTGCTTGGCAGGAATGGGGTGATAAATCGGGGTCCCCATTCTTCTGCTTTGCAGAAGTGGGGTGATAAATACGAGGCGTTTTTCGCTGGTTTAATGAGGCGCGGAAGTCCTAAGTTTAAATTATTTCTTAGTTAAGGTTTTTACAATTTTATCCACCTCGCCATACAGCTGTATCAATGTGCCTGTATTTTCTATCTTAAAATCCGCCTGCGCTCCCAGTGCCGGTATGCCAACTTCGGTGGGCTCCTGCTCCTGCTGCCTAAATTGCTCCAAAGTTTGCCGCGCATCATCGGCTTTTTCCTGCCGTTTTAAAAACCTCTGATATCGCAACTCTTCCGGCGCGGTTATATAGACGGTTTTCGCGCCCAGCTCTCTGGCATTTGCCAATTCATCCTGAAAACGAAAACCATTAATAACTATAAAGTTATTCTTTGATTCCCTTACGCGTTTTTTTAAGCCGGCGTTTAAAACTCCTTCGCCAAACACACGCCTTAAGCCCATACCCAAATCTATTTCATTGCGCCTGGAAATAGGCATGTCGAGCAAACGCAAAATATCGTCTAAAATATGGCTGTGACGGACATGAAAAGCCCCATACTTGTTTACCAAGTACTCGGCTACAGTGTCTTTTCCACTCAATTTTTCGCCCGTAAGAGCCAAAATTAACGCCATAATACCCAAATTATAGCAGTAATGAAGGTGGGTTTAAAGTCCCCAGCTATCTGACTCCAAACGAAGTCATTAACCGAGCAATTGGTGCACTAAATTCTTGAACTCACGAACTTTAAAAACACCACTCCTAACCACACCCTATCACTATACCACTTATGGACGATCGTCCATAAGTGGTATAGTGTGTGGTTTTTGAGTAATAAAATGGCTTAAGTAGGCTGCCAATCCCCCATAAGCTCTATCCTTTATATGCTAATTCTTATACTTTTGACGCTCACATAAACGTTTAGTATTATGTATGTATGAATATAAACAGGGATTTAGATTTACTCTATGAAATAGGCACCCTACGCTTCATTCCCAGGGCCTGGCGGCAAATGCTGGGAGGCAATTTTGCAAACCTTGCGGAACATCATTTCCGAGTAGCTTGGATAGCCATGATTCTCGCTAAAATGGAGGGCCGGGGCGACACGGGTAAAATAGTGAAAATGGCGCTCGTTCATGACCTAGCCGAAAGCCGAACCGGCGACGCACACTACATGTCCCGGCTTTATGTTAAGCGGGACAATGTTGGTGCCATTCATGACATCCTAAAAGACACTGGGATGGAAAAAGAAATGCTTGAATTATGGGAAGAATGTGAAAAACTTGAAAGCATAGAGGCAAAAATCGTTAAAGATGCGGACTGGCTTGACGTAGACTTGGAACTCCGAGAACAAGATGCCAATGGCAATGTGTTGGAAAAAAATTTCAGGACAATGAGGGTTGAATCCATGATCCCACGCCTTAAGACCGAAGCCGGTAAAAAACTGTTTGACCTCATAGGCAATTCTAATCCTCACGACTGGCACATAAAAGGAAAAAACCGCATTACCAGCGGCGACTGGAAAAAGGAAGAAGGTGTTTAATCGTTACATTGTTAAAATGATAGGATGATAGGATGATAAGATGTTAAAATGTTAAGATGATAAAATGTTAAAATGATAAAATGTTTCCCAATTTTAATTAATTTTTTATGTCTCATTCCTACGAAATAGAAATAAAATCTCTTCTAGGCAGTAAAGAAAATGCAGACCGGCTAATATCCGGCATAAAAGCAAAGGACTCCAACCTTACCGAAGTTGGCAGCCACAAGCAGTTAAACCACTATTTTATTGGAGGAAACTTAAAAAATCTTTTTGAGCAAGTTGAAAACCACTTGCCACAAGACAAAAAAACCTCCCTGCAAGACCTGGCCGAAAAGGCAAAGGACTTTTCCGTGCGCACGCGATGGGCTGACGGTAAGGTTATTTTAGTCGTTAAAGCCTCAGTCGACGACACCACCAGTTCAAACGGCACCGCCAGGCTTGAATGGGAAACGCAGTTTAAAGATATTTCGTTTGAAACTCTGGACGAACTGGTTTTAAAATCCGGTTTTGAGTATCAGGCCAAATGGTCGCGCGAACGACAGGAATACATATACCATCCTAACGGCCGAGAGGTGGCGGTAAGCATAGACAAAAATGCCGGCTATGGCTATTTGTCCGAGTTTGAAGTAGTGGTTAACGACGAATCCAAAGCCGAGGAAGTCAAAAGTTTTATTCGCGAAACCATGCAAGATTTAGAGCTCGAGGAACTCCCCCAAGACCGCTTGGCACGCATGTTCGATTTCTATAATAAGAATTGGAAAGATTATTACGGAACGGAAAAAATTTTTAACATCGAATGATATCTGTCTTTTGTAGTTAGCCGATTTATCGGCTGCTCTTTAAAATAACAGCCCATAAATGGGCTAACTACGCCACAAATGATTCAAAGCAACGCGATCAAAAATACCGAGAAATTCATCAAAAACCGTTTCAAAAAATACCCAAAGTGGAGCTTTAACGACTGGCGGGTAATGTATGAGCATAGTTTGGACGTAAAGGATATAGCGATCGAAATAGCCAAAAAATGCGGCGCCGATGAAACCGTGACTGCTCTGGCGGGACTGCTGCATGACATAGGTAAAACCTACATGGCTTCAAATGAGGTTTTGGAAAAATACGCTCATGACCTAAACGGTCGGGTTGCAAAACCTCTCATTAAATCGTTACAATTAACCGAAAAACAAGCAGAGGATCTGGTTACCGCAATCGGGTATCATAAACTGACCAAAGAAATGAAAGTTATGATGGACGCCGACGCAATTGCTTTTTTCAAAGACAAGAGACTGCATGGTTTGTTCTTTGAGTGAGCACTGAAAAATAATAAGACGCAATCCCTTCAGCGCCACTTAAATAAATATAAAAATCTCCATTTTCCTCATAGCAAAAAAATAGCCAAACCGTTTTACGATGTCATGAAAAAGGAATGGAAAAATATTTTACAGATTAAAAAATAAGAAAAAACCTATGGAAAATAAGCACCCTGAGTATCAGTATCTAAATTTATTAAAAGAAATAAAAGAAACCGGCTTTCGCAAAGTCGACAAAGATACTGGCCATGCTTCGTATAGCGTTTTTGGCAAACAAATTCGCTTTAATTTAGCCGACGGCTTTCCCCTGCTTACAACGAAAAAGGTTTATTGGAAGGGCGTACTTCAAGAGCTATATTGGTTTATGTCAGGGCAATCCAACATAAAGTATTTAGTGGACAATGGTGTGCATATTTGGGACGACTACCCTTACAAAATTTACAAAAAGAAAATGGAAGACGGTAAGGAGCCAGAGCTTACCAAAGAAGAATTTATTGCCAAAGTTGCTGCCGATGCGGAATTTGCCAAAACTCACGGTGAACTGCCGCGCATTTACGGTGAGCTTTGGCGCCGCTGGCCCACACGCACCCCGGGCCGCACCATAGACCAACTGGCCTGGGCAATAAAAGAAATAATGCAGGACCCTAACGCGCATAATTGCATAGTCAATTCCTGGAACCCGGAATATTTATACACCATGGCAACTTACGAAGACGCCTGTCGCTTCCCTATTTGCCACAACATGTACCAAATAAACCAAATTGACGGCAAACTTTCGCTGCAGCTTTACCAGAGGAGCGCGGACATATTTTTGGGCGTTCCGTTTAACATTGCTTCCTATGCTTTGCTTGCATTAATATTAGCTAAAGTCACAGGTTATGAACCGGGCGAATTTGTGCATACGTTTGGCGACGTACACATTTACGAAAACCACATGGACCAAGTTACGGAACAACTTTCCCGAGAGCCCAAAGCATTGCCGACCATAAAATTTAACCACGACTTTAAGACTATAGACGAATTTAAACCCGAATATGTTGAACTGGTGGGTTACGACCCGCATCCTGCCTTAAAAGCCGAACTCTCCGTCTCCGGCGGCTTCTTTGACAATGCAAAAAAACCAACTACAAATTAAAGTTATGAAAAAAATTTATGTTGCCTGTTCACTAACTCACGCTCCGGAAAATTTTAAGCTGCAAATTGACCATTTAAAAAAAGAGTTAAAAAAACATTTTGAGGTGCTGGATTTTTACGGCCTGACCGCCGGCCAACCCAAAGATATTTACGAACATGATGTCAGCTGCGTAAAAAACTGCGACTTGCTTTTGGCGGAAGTCTCCTACCCTGCCTTGGGGGTGGGGTTTGAAATAGCCACCGCCCTTGCCAATAAAAAACCGGTTTTTGCCGTAGCCAATAGTGACGCTCACGTTTCCAGGCTTATTATAGGTATTCAGGATCCTCTATTTACATTCTTTAAATATTCTACTCTGCCGGAGGTTGTTTTACTTCTTAAAAATCATATCGAATGAATATTTATGTAAGCCATGCCCGGAATGCTCAATATAATTTTGTTCAAGAATTGTACGAGCCTCTGGAAGCGTCCAATCTTGCAAAATTTATTTTCCCTCACGCCACAAATAAATATATAAACAGTAGGGAACTCTTCCAAAAGCACGAATGTGATCTGGTTCTTGCGGAATGTTCATATCCGGCAACTGGACAAGGAATAGAAATTGGCTGGGCAAATATATTAAACGTTCCCATAATTTGCGCATACAAGACGGGTAGTAATGTTTCTTCGTCCGCAAAAAACATTAGCCAATATATAATAGAATAAAAGGCTTCAGAAGAGCTTGTAGAAAAACTAAAAAATTTGCTCATACAAATACAAATGTAGTTTGCCGATTTATCGGCCATTTGTATAAACATAAAATTAATGCAAGCCGATAAATCGGCAAACTACAGAGGCAATAACTTACCAAAAACACCATGACTCCACGCATTAGCGCCATAGCAGCAATTTCCAAAAACCGAGTACTGGGCAAGGACAACGGGCTTATTTGGGCTATTCCGGAAGACTTAAAGCGCTTTAAGCAACTGACCACCGGACACGCGGTTATAATGGGAAGAAAAACGTTTGAGTCTATAGGCAAACCCCTTCCAAACCGAACAAATATAATTATTACGCGGGACAAAAATTTTACCGCC
Organism: uncultured Candidatus Saccharibacteria bacterium; assembly: GCA_964589415.1. Taxonomy (GTDB): domain Bacteria; phylum Patescibacteriota; class Doudnabacteria; order UBA920; family UBA920; genus CAZPRQ01. Next base: position 21,655 of record CAZPRQ010000013.1, on the reverse strand, counting down.
CCTGGTTGTACAATTACCAATTCACTTGATGAAGCATTTAAACAAGCAGGGAGTGATACAGAAATATTTGTTATTGGCGGTGGTCAAATTTACGAACAGGCCTTATCGAAAATTGACAGGCTATACCTAACGGTCATTGACCAGGAGGCCGAAGGTGATACTTATTTCCCTGCCTATGATAATTTTACCAAAGTTGTAGAAAACACGCCGGGTAGCTTTGAGGGATTACACTATACCTACCTAACTTTAGAAAAATAAAAATATCCCCGATTTCCCCAGGGATATTTTTTTAAACTCAATTTCAATTTCTAATGACCGCGGAAAGGGCTGAGTTACTGCAGTTTATTCGCTATTCACTACTGATGGGCATCTTTAGGGATAAATGCTTTAGAAAAGATTAATGACAATTATTCGTTTTACATTTTAGAATTGTTTATCCCTGAAGATGCCCATCAATTCCAATTTTTCAAAGCCTGCAGTTCCTAAAACCTAAAAGCTAATACCTAAAAGCTGACTCCCTTATTGGTAATCCGCTGCCGCTATGCCTTTCATCTTTATACCCCTACTAACTTCCCTGGAAAGCTTAGACGCCAGCGGAGTTTTTTGACCGGCGTACTTGTTGTTCTTCTTTTTTACATAAGGCACTTCGGCCGGAGAGGACAACTCTTCAAACGTAAAAGCGCAAATGCGCATGCCTGGGTAAAGTGCGACCGGCATAACCCCCAAATTCCCGAGCTCCAAAGTCGGCCTGCCGTCCCAGCCGGCGTCAAAAATGCTGGCTGTACCGTGGACAATGATACCCAACCTGCCCAAACTGCTCCTGCCTTCCACTTTTCCAATTATATCATTGGCGAGCTTTAAATTTTCCACAGTAGTTACAAGGGCAAAATCCCCGGGTTGCATTATGAACGGTTCACCCTTTTTTACTACAATTTCTTTCATAAGCAAGTTGGTGTCTATGGAGCCTTTAAGATCTATATAAGGGTAGCTGGAATGCTTAAACACCCGAAAATGACTGCCCAAGTGAAGGTCAATGGAACAAGAGCCCAATTGTTCTTTATAGTCAGGTTTAGGGGTAATTTTTATTCTGCCTGATGCCAAAGCTTTTTTTATATCTCTATCCGAAAGTATCATTGCTTTTATCCTTAATCCTTAACAACCCCTGTATTTTGTAGTCAGCCGATTTATCGGCATAAAAAATATGCAAATAGTTATGTCGGGGCTTTTAGGATACTATACAAATTATGATATATTGTACCTCATTTTTCCACAATTGACAAAAAATCCATTAAACTATACACTACCTAAAAATATGAAATATACCGCTTCCAAAATTACTAAGTCCACCAAGGCCGGCATGAAGTCGGAAGTTTTCCTTGTGGCATAAATGGAGCGTTTTAAAACTTTAAAACCTTCTCCCCCGCCGCAAGGCAGGGTTTTTTGTTGTTATTTCCGGATTTAGGGCAATTTTTTGTCCCAAACCCGGAGGCTACAACATGTTTGCCCAACTTGTGATGAATCAAAGCGGCCATTTTGCTCATACAAAAGACGGCCGCGAACACCTCGTAACCGTCCTTTCAACCATTACCAATGGGCACATGAAAATTGCCCACTTTGAATGGCAAGGCTCTCGTTACACGGTTCAGGTAGGAGTAAGAAATCCGTTATGGATGCCTGGCAGCTGTCGAGAAATAGAAGAATTTGTGAAAAAAGCTAAAGGAGGTGATGCATAGCGTAAGGACTCAAGCAGTCCTGGGAATATTAAGGCCGGGTCAAATCTATCGGAAAGCCCGCAGCCCCAAAATTCCCAGGGCTGTTTTTTTTATTTCCAGTTTGACATATAAATTTTTACTTGCTACCATAATAAAAAGATATGAAAATCACCTGCTTCAGCATTATACGCATTATTATTCCAGGAGCCTTTCGGGCTGGTGGTTTGGTTTAAGTTTTACCTTACTAACCCCTGCCGAAAGGCAGGGGTTTTTTATTTATACAAAAATAATTTGTCAGAATTTTACTAAGGGATAAACAAAAAAAATTTGCGGCCAGAAAATTGTGCAAAACCCCTTGTGTCCAATTTTCCAGCCGGAAAACATTTCGGTAAATTTAAGGAGGCATTTTACATGAATACGCTGAGTTTTTTTCGGGTCGGAGTTTCAAGGCTCCAACCGGGAACAAGAATGGAAGTGAATGGGATCACAATCCAAAGGGATGAAAATTATCCCGATTCGTATGAAGTTGCAGGCTTTAAATGGACCCTAAATGGGGGGATAAATGAATACCTCGACTTAGTAACACTTTACAACCACGATCTATCTTTTGGAGGACTACCATGCAAGACAGAGGAATGATGAACTATTTCGGGGCGTATGCTCCGGAACTACCCGATGATCCCAACCCACGGGAGGAACCACCTCCCGAAAACTCAAATCCCGAGCCAGCCAGCGCACCCGCGCTGGCTGCTTTTTTATATCCAAAGATCGATGAATTCTAAGCTATCTACCGTACAAAACTCTAATTTGACACGCAATCCATCCTGCCTTATACTTATTTCATATGAATCGTACTTTTGCCCAAAATTTACTTCTTAGCCTTATCCTTACCAAGCGTAAGGGGTTTTGGGATATAAAGAAAAAGTAAGGCTTTACCATACATTTTCTTCCCAACCTCTTACCAGGTTGGGATTTTTTTGATTTCTGGAGTTTGCCTGTAGGATTCAGGCTCTAAAAATCAAATCTGGGAGGATTAGATAATGAAAAACGACAACGGTAATTGGAATGAATCGGCATGGTTTCCATATAATGAAACCACCTATGACATGCAGACCCAACATGCGACAATCAACCCGGCATCGCCACCAGGGGAAAGGCTTGTGGAAAATGATCCGCCCATTCCCTGGGATCCGCCAGAAACCGATCCAAACTGGATCGGCGTACGTTGTTGTTAATACCGTTTAACCAAGACGGTATTTACCCGCGGCGGTCTAACCAAGACCGCCGCTTTTTTTTTAATTTTACTTTTAGTAAAATAGTTCCATAGTACAGACTATGAGACTATTTTACTATATTATTTTTTAATAATAATTATAGCAAAACCGCCCCGCCAAAGGCGGGACGGTTTTTTATCTTGCAACATTAATCTAACATCTACATCTTTACCCTTATACCCGGGCCCATGGTGGCATTTATGGTTATGCCGGTAATGAATGAGCCTTTTATGGTAATTGGTTTGGCAGCCTGAACGCTATCCATAAGAGCTTTAAAATTCTGAACCAATTTATCCACTTCAAAGTTAGACTTGCCTATTATTTGATGAAGATTGCCGGAATCATCGTTCTTAAAATTAACCTTTCCGCCGGCAATTTCTTTTATCATCGCGCCTATATTTACACCCACCGTCCCGGTCTTAGGGTTAGGCATTAGCCCTCTGGTACCCAAAATTTTGGCTATACCGGCTAGTTTAGGCATTAGGGCCGGTTCGGCTACTGCTACATCAAAATCCGTCTTCTCTGTCTCTTTTATACTCTTTACAAGCTCTTCGCCGCCCACCAAAACTGCCCCGGCTTCTTTTGCTTCGGCTGTTTTGGCGTCCGTAACAAACGCGGCTACACGCTTAGTTTTGCCTGTACCGTTTGGAAGACTAACCGTACCGCGAACTGCCTGATCCGTCTTTTTAGCATCAATCGCGGTCTTTATATGCACTTCTATGCTACCCACAAACTTTGTGTTAGCGGTTTTTTTTGCTAGCTCAATAGCCTCTTGAGGGCTATACGCTTTATTAACATCAACCTGTTCAATATTCGCTTTTACTCGCTTTGCTAATTTCGTAGACATACTCTATTCTCCTTCGTGGTACAAACCCCTTCGACTCGTCCCGCCGTGGCGAGGATAAACTCAGGGTCCCACAAATAAATTGAAATTAATTAAAATTGACCTTAATTAAGTAAAATTAAATAAAATTTAGGACGGTTGTCTTGTAATTTTATTTAATTATTAATTTTACTTAATTTTATTTATTGCTTATGCTTCTTTCTTCGCCATTCTCCAATGCCCATACCAAACCGACACTGCAACCAAAATCATAGCTACCGCTTGAGCGGCATCGCGCTGTTTTTGAGCAGAGCGCTGCTGGTCATCCATTTGCCTTTGACGGGCAGTTTGCTCTTCGTCGCATTCAATGGTTTTACCATCTATACCCACTTGGCTGACACACGGTGAGTAATAATATACATTTCTATCGGCCTTGGTAAACACCCAGGTCTTTAAAGCCATATTAAGCAAAATAATAGCACCCACGACCCAAATAACGAGAGTAATGGCCGAGACCAAATAAAGATAAGCCTTCTTTAGAGACATAATTTTATTGAGCAAAATTGACCAGAATTAAATAAAATTTTTCTTCATCAATTCTGTTCAATTTTATTTAATTTTAAAAATTTTATTTAATTAGTCAGTGACTTCCACACCCATGCTTCGGGCAGTGCCGCGAATAATTTTTTCCGCCGCCTCAATGCTGGTAGCATTTAAGTCAGGCATTTTCTTTTCAGCTATCTCCTTTACCTGTTTGGCGGTAATTTTACCCACTTTATTTAAAAGTGGGTTACTCGAACCCTTTTGAAGACCAACTGCTTTCATTATGAGGTTGGAAGCCGGCGGAGTCTTGAGAATAAAGCTGAACGTGCGGTCCTCAAAAATTGTCATAACCGCGGGAATTATCATATCACCCATCTGCGCGGTGCGATCGTTAAACTCCTTCACAAATTGAGCAAGGTTTACGCCATGGGGACCCAAGGCCGTACCAACTGGCGGAGCCGGGGTGGCTTTGCCAGCCGGCAATTGGAGTTTTATCTCCACTTTAACTTTTTTAGCCATAGAATTAGGTTTTAGGGATTAGAATTTAGGATTTTATCCTAAGTTCATGAATCAAGAAGCGTGAATCATGAAATAGGGATAAAATTTTTCACAGATCACTTATTTACATATATACGCAAATAATCTATCAACTCGTGTTTGTATTATCAATATGCATAATTTAATTCGCAATCTGTGTATCTGAGGCCATCTGTGATCTGTGGAAATTGTTATATTTTCTTTACTTGTAAAAAGTCCAGCTCAACCGGCGTTTCTCTTCCGAAAATGGTTACCATCACCTTTACTTTGCCATGAGCTTCGTCTATTTCACCCACCTTACCCTCATAATCCTTAAACGGGCCATCTGTTATTTTAACCAGCTCTCCCTTTTCAAAATCTACTTTAAACTTTGGTTCATCCGCTCCCATGCGCTTCTTCAAATAAGCCAGTTCTTCATCGTCTATAGGAGTTGGTATGGTACCCGAACCCACAAAACCCGTAACGTTAGGCGTATTTCTTACCACGTACCAGGAGTCGTCGGTTACTACCATGTCCACCAAGACATAGCCGGGGAAAATCTTTTCTTCCACGGTGGTGCGCCTGCCTTCCTTAATTTTTATCTTCTTCTCTTTAGGAACTATTGCGTCAAAAATCTTGTCTTGCATGTTCATGCTCTCAATGCGCTGCTTGAGGTTGAAAGCCACGCTATCTTCATAACCGCTATATGTGTGGAGAACGTACCAATGCCGTTCACCGGTAACTTGTTGTCTGGACATAAATAAAAATAATCCTAATGCCCCGAATTAGTATCCGAATGCCCCAAATGCCTTATTCGCGTCATTTGGATTGTCGTGCCAAAGGCATATCTGCCGCAGGCATGACAGTTTTCGGATAATTCGGATTATATCACTTCAAATAAATAATTAAGGCTATTAAAATAATAATAATTTCACAATAAAATGTTATACTTTTGGTCGCGTACGCATGTAAAAATTTAAATGAATGTGTAAAAAAGTTTTTATCTTCTGTAACGAATAATTTTACTCCCGCGGACTTAAAAGCAAAAAGCTTGTCAGATATAGGCCATAACCAAATAACTCCGTATTCTAAACTGTCGAGAATAAAATGACTCCAAGCCCCCAACCATAAAACCAACCCCAGAAGTTTCAAATAACCAGTTTGGGCAAACAGAAAAATGCCTAAACCCACCGCTAACCATAAAACTGGCGCGTGTGTAAAATAATTTCTGTGGTATTTTTTCACTCCCGCGGGCACAACAAGCAAGCTTCGGTTCTTAAAAAAGAACCAAAATTTGTCCAAGTCCGGGGCGAAGCCAAAAAACATTCCCCAGTAGAGCAGCTGGTTTATCTCACCGGGTGAAATATCTGGTCGAACAATTTTAATGAGCGCGTATGCCGTCAAGTAGCCGGCCGCTATATGGCCTGGAGGAAGCATGTAAAATTATCGAATAATAAGTTTCTCGAATAACTTAATTAGCCCGAAATCGCCGGCTCCTAAAATAACCGCGACCGCGATGCTAAAACCTACAACCGTAAGCGTATAACGGACAGTCTCACCTCGACTTGGCCAAATGACCTTAGAAAGTTCAGATTTTACTTCCAAAAGGAATTGGAATATTCCCATATGTAAAATTTTAGTCTTTTTTAAAAGGCCTGCAGGCCTTTAAGTTACTGTATAATACTACTTTAATATAACATTGTCAAATATTGACAATGTTATTATATTATGTTATAATATATGGTTTATTTTATCTTCAATTCCGCCACTGATACTACATTTTCCAACAATTTTGCCACTGTAACTGGCCCAATTCCACCGGGAACGGGAGTAATAAAAGCGGCAACTTCCTTTACCGATGTAAAATCCACATCACCGACAATTCCACCATCCATCTCCGCTGAACCTGCGTCAATTACGGCAGCTCCATTCTTTAACATATGAGCTTTTATTAACCCAGGCTGTCCCGTGGCCGAAATAATCACATCTGCCTGTCTTAACAAGGTGTCTAAATCTGAAACTTGCTTATCGGCTACCATAACTTGACGTCCGGCTTTTTTTAGCAAATATGATAACGGTTTGCCTACCAGCATACCCTGCCCTACTACCACATACTTCCCGCTTTGTATTTTACCGGGCAAGCTGTCTATTACCCGCAAAATAGCGGCAGCAGTAGGCGGAACCAATCCGGAATTTTCCGTGTAAAAAATCTTGCTGGACACTGAGCCAATTACATCAACATCCAAGCTTGGCAAAATGGCATCAAGCACATCCTGCCTATTAAAATAATTTGGCAGCGGCAATTGTACAACTATTCCGCATATGCGTTCTTTCCGGTTAAGGGCCAAAATTTTCGAGCGCAAATCTACTTCTAAAATATTTTCATCAAGCTGGACCAGCTCAAATTCCATACCGCACCGCACCGCGGCGCGACCCTTTTTGTTAACATAAGAAAAAGAAACCGGATCATTACCCACCAAGACATCGCAAAAAAGCGGCACAAACGGCAACTTGGCCACTCGCGCTTTAATCCCTAATTCTATCTGCTGGGCGATTTTTATTCCGTCAATAATCATTTGCTATTGTCAATGCGCGAATTTTAATCAAAATCATCCGCCAGTATATTTTAGCGGTTATGAAAAATTTTGTCATTTATTATACCTGTGCTCGGCCCACCATTTAAGCGCGTCACGAATTACCGGCACAGCCACGGCATGACCTTCCCCACCCGCTTCTACAAGTACTGTAATTACAATTTCCGGATTCTCAAATGGCGCGTAAGCGGTAAACCAAGCATGAGTGCGAAAGGGATCGGAACCATCAAATTGAGAAGTCCCTGTCTTACCGGCAGAAGAAAAAGGCAAACTGTTTAACTGTCGGCCGGAACCTGAAAGCACTGTCTCCCTCATACCCTCCTGAATAATACGCAAAGTATCTTTGGAAACCACTTCTTTTATAAGAATTTCCGGCTCAGTTCTTAATATTAAATCGCCCGATTCCGTTTCAACGCGGTTTACAATACGCGGTTTAATACCCGTACCATTATTGGCAACAACAGCTGTCCACATGGCAACCTGCAGAGGCGTGGCCAGCATATCTCCTTGGCCAATTCCAATATGGTATGTATCGCCTAAATACCATTTACTCATAATGGCATCGTTTTTATAATATGCCGCTTTCCATGCGGGATCCGCCACCACGCCTGCTTTTTCTCCTGGTAAATCTATTCCCGTAAGGCTTCCCATGCCAAATTTCCTATAATACTCCGTGAGTTTTTCCGCTCCCAATCCCGGTATGGAAGAATTAGGATGCCCGCCCGCGACAGTATAAAAATAAATGTCACTACTCTGGGCAATGGCATTTCTCACATTCATGGGTCCAAGTCCGTCACGCTTCCAGCCATAAAAATTATAAGCGATTTGTGGGTTAAACTGGTTCGGAATAATTAGCACCCCGCGGTCTACAATTATAGTATTTTCATTTACTATATTTTCCTCCAAGGCGGCAGCGGCAATTACCGGTTTTATAGTAGAACCCGGCGGATACATTCCAGCCGTAACCCTGTTAAATAGGGGTAAATTTTTGTTATTGAGCAAACTGTCATATTCCTCATGGGAAATTCCACGGGCAAAAAGATTATTATCGAAGCCTGGCATACTGACAAACGCCAAAACTTCTCCATTCTTAGGATTTAAAGCAACGGCAGCAGCCTTAACTGCGCCTCCTTTGTCGGCAAAACTTTCAAATAAAAACTGCTGTAAACCTTTATCAATGTTTAAAATTAACTTACTGCCGGGCTTTGGCGGGTTTTCACCAAGTACTCGCAGTAATTTTCCGGAAGCGTCAACTTCAACCAAGCTTTGCCCATTCTGACCGTGTAAATAGCTTTCATATTGGATTTCTATGCCGGTCTTTCCAATAAAATCGCTAACATCATATTTTATCCTGTCTATCCGCGCAATTTCATTTTCTGAAATTAACCCCGTATAACCTAGAACGTGAGAAAATAATTCCGGCTCGGGGTATTCGCGAATTGGCACCTTTAAAATGGCAAACCCCACGAATTCAGCGGCTCTGGTTTCAAACAAAATATTTTGCTCTCGGGTAATATCCTGCTTGACTATGAACTGTAAAAACGATGTTCTGGGCAACAATTTTATTTTTTCTATATCAGAAGTTTCCAAACCGAAAATTTCTGCCAATTTGTTTAACTGCTCATCGAATCCCGATTTTGGAAAATCATATGGTACGCATACCAAGCTAAAGCTAGCCGTACTACGCGCCAATACCTGCCCATATCTGTCTTCAATGGTTCCACGAGGAGCCAGTATGGTTTGCCTGCGAATGCGATTATTCTCCGAAAGCATTCGCAGTTCGTTTCCACGCACAACCTGCAAATAAAAAACCCGTCCGCCTATAATAAAAAAAACCACAAGCAGCATCAGCCATAATGCATAACGAGGCTGTTCCTGTCTGTCGTCATCATAAAATCCTTCCACCTTACCCTCCAAAGCAGACTCTTCCCAATCTAGCTGATGGGGTTTTGAGCCTTTAGTATAGGAAGTATATACATCAAATGGATTAAGCATGGAAATTAGCTTTACCTTGGATTTAATTTAAATAAAAACTTTCGGATACCCACCATAAATACATAAACGGGATAAAGGCAAACAATGCCATAAAGGACCTGGTACGGCAACTTAAGCAGTACTTCCTTATACGTAAGAAGTTGAGGTAGATTCGCAAAAGAAGAGAATGCCAGTACGTATCCGGTATATAAAAGATAAAATAAGGCCACAGCCGTGATGCTAATGGCTAAAATATGTCGGAAATGCAACTCGTACGGAACTATTGCAAAAACAAAAAAACGCACCCCTGACGCTATAATTAAAAATGTTATGGAAAACGAACCAATGGGTACAGTAGAATAGAAATCCAGCCATACGCCCGCCATTATGGCATATATTAAATAAGATTGCTCCTGTTTGTCTAGCGCCAAAACCAAAACCGACAAAAACAACAAATTTGGAACAACACCGAAAAATGCCAACGGCTGGAATATGCCGACAGACAAACCAGCCAAAATAACAATACTTAAAAAATAAAGTACAAATTTCATATATACTATGGCTTTACGACAAACACAAATTCCAAATTACTAAAATGGACCGGACTCAAAACCGTGGTTTGCTTAAACAATTCATTTTGGGTGGACAAAGTATCCCCCACCTCACCAATGAGTATATTTTTTGGAATCTTTTCGTTAATTCCCGCGGTAACGACTTGCCAGCCTTTTTCAACTGCAGCATTTTGAGAAATTTGATCAAGCAATAAACCGGAACCAAAAGAACCGCGAACTACGCCATTGGCCGCGTTTCTGCTTAGCTGCGCGTCGGCCGAAAATTTTGAATTTGTCGCGAGCAAAGCTGTACTGGTAGTTTCTCCGGCATAAATTATTTTTCCGGCTAAAAATCCCTCTGAAACAATTGCATGACCCTCCTGGACACCTTCGGCACTGCCACAATCCAATACCACGGTATCGGTCAAATCTAGCGGATTTTGTGCCAAAACGACGCATGGTACCAAATTAAGTTTTGCGCCCTTTACAAACCCCAGCTCTTTACGAAGAGCGTCATTTTCCCGGGACTGCTGCTCAAATTGCACCAAAAGTTGCTGGTTTTCATGCAGTTTTAAACGCAATCTGTCATTTTCCCTGGCAATTTCACGAAGGCGAAATAAGGTAAAAAAGAAATTTTTTACAGGCCTTACAACGCTTTGAGCCAACCGCACAATTGGTCTTGGAGCCTGTATTACAACCGTTTTAACCGGGTTCAACCAGCCTCGATTCTGAAAAAATAAAAGCGCTGTCACTACCACAAGCGAACCAAATAATAAAGCAAACGTTTTTGAATAAATAAATCTCATGGCAGAATCCGAATGTTAAAACTTCTTAAGTTTGTTTTAGCCAAAATCCGAAAGATCCGAATACTCAAAATGAAATTCCCCCATTATCATTGCCGTCCCGTTCGGATCATTCGGGTTGCAACATTCGGATCATTCGGATTCTATTTACCGTGGTATTCTTTCAAATTCAGTTTCCACCAATACTTCCCCAAGGCTGGCTAAGTCCTCCACTACCACTCCCGCTCCGCGAGCCACACAAGTAAGGGGATCTTCAGCGATACTAACAGGCATTTTGGTAGCCTCCTTTACAAGCCGGTCAAGCCCCCTAAGCAGCGCGCCGCCGCCTGCCAGAACAATCCCTTTGTACATAATATCGGAAATCAATTCGGGAGGAATTTCTTCAATAACATTTTTTATGCTATTTACTATTACCTTAAGGCTTGGGGTCAAAGCCTCCCGGACTTGGCTGTCAGAAATTACCACTTCCTTTGGCAGACCGGAAACCAAATCACGCCCGCGCATATGCGCGTAGAGCGCCTCTTCCTGAGGGTACGCGCTGCCAATTTTTATTTTAACTTCTTCCGCTGAACGCTCGCCCAAAAGCAAATTAAAATTTTCTCGCGCGTATTGAATAATGTTTTCATTCATTTCATCACCGGCAATACGCAAAGACTTGGAAAGCACAATCCCGCCCAAAGAAATAACGGCTATTTCGGTGGTTCCGCCACCTATGTCTACAATCATGGAACCTTGCGGATCCTGCACTGGAAGCCTGGAACCAATCGCCGCTGCCATTGGCTCTTCTATCAAAAAAGCATGACGGGCGCCGGCATTAATTGCCGCGTCCACAACCGCCCTCTTCTCAACTTCAGTAACTCCGGAAGGAATACCTATAACCACCTGGGGGCGACGTAAAAACGCGTAAGTTTGATTATGAACTTTGTCAATAAAATACCTAAGCATCTGCTCTGTAACTTCAAAGTCTGAAATAACACCATCTACCAAGGGCCTGGTGGCTACAATATGCGGCGGTGTACGTCCAACCATACGACGCGCTTCGGCGCCAATGGCAAGAATTTGCTTGGTCCTCTGGTTAATAGCCACTACTGAAGGCTCGTTAATTACTATCCCTTTGCCTTTTACGTACACCAAAGTATTGGCCGTGCCAAGGTCAATCCCAATATCCTTTGAGAATTTACTATATAGATTATCGAAAATCATTTATTTAAACAAGCTTCCTCTCCGCAAGAGGCGGAATATTACAGGAACTTAAAATATTGCTACACTATATTTTTCCCCACGGTGACCGCGCGCCGGACTAATAAGAATACATCTCAAGATACCCTTATAGACTACAAACATCCGGAATCGACATACGTCGCTAATTAGAAAAGTCGAAAAAAATAACTATAACTCAAAAAATGCCGCGGGGTTATAGTTACTATTATTTTTTATTTTTATTTTATACAGTCAGACTTGTCGCCAATTCATCAATTTTTACCAATTTTGCTTCGCTGGCGGTACGTTTTTTCAGCTCAACCGAACCTTCGGCCAATGTCTTAGGCGATACAACAACACGATAAGGAATACCAATTAAATCCGCGTCGGCAAACTTAACACCCGCGCTCATATCCCTGTCATCATATAATACCTCAATTCCTGCCCCGAGTAAATTGCCATACAACTTTTCAGCCTCATTTTCAGTGCCTTTTATTGCAATAAGGTGAACTTTAAACGGCGCTACGGACTCCGGCCACACAATACCCTTATCGTCATGATATTTTTCTACAATTGCCGCCATGGTACGGCCAATACCAATTCCATAACACCCCATATAGTATGGTTTCTGAGTGCCATCGCTGTCGGTATATAACGCTCCCTGCATTAATTTCGTATAGTGGTAACCGAGTTGAAATATATTACCCACTTCAATCCCTCGGGCTTCTCTTAATTTACCCTGGCTCTCTAGGCTTTCAAAGCCAGGCTGCGCCAAAGCAATATCGCCTTCCATGTCCGGCTTATAATCTCTACCATAATTGACGTTCAATAAATCCATATGCCGCTTATTCGCGCCGCCGTACATATTTTTTATAGACTTTAACGAATCATCCGCGACTATAACCAAATTTACCGAGGGCAACATAATCTCTTTTATTTTTACAGGAGAAATAAAACCGGGTTCGGAATTGAGCTGGTTTTTTATTTCATCCCCGGTGGCATGCCTTAAATCCCGGGCATTTGTTAAATGCTTTAGCTTGGTTTCGTTCACATCCAAATCCCCACGAATGACCGCCAAAATAAACCTGCCGGTTTCATCCACATACATAACATCTTTTATTTGTTTCGACATAGGTAAGCTATGAAACACTGCTCCGTCTTCCATAGTGTTGCCACGCTCGGCCGCGACTTCCATAACTGCCAATTCCTCTTCATTTACGTCCCCGTCTGTCTTCTTAAAAACTGCAACGTCTTCGTGGGCGGCATAACTCCCATTTTCCGAAATAAAATATCGGCTTTCTCCTATTTCCGACTCAAAAATAAACTCATGGCAATACTCACCGCCAATATATCCGTTATCAGACTCCACAATCGCCGTAGGCAAACCCAGTCTGTTAAAAATGCGGGAATACACCAGCTTCATTTTTTCGTAAAAATTTCTAAAGTCTTCTTCGTCCCTATGAAAACTGTAGCCGTCTTTCATTATAAATTCTCTCACCCGCAAGAGCCCGCCCCGAGCCCTTAACTCGTCCCTGAATTTGGAAGAAAACTGATAAAGCTGGAAGGGTAAGTCTTTATAGCTAAGTTCAAACTTTCTCACCAAATCCACAAACATTTCCTCGGCTGTTCCGCCCAAAGCAAATTCGGAATCCCTTCTATCTTTTACTTTCATTAGTTCAAAGCCCGCCGTATTGGTACGGTTGGTTTCTTTCCACAATTCCAAAGGGTGCAAAACAGGAGCCAGCATTTCCTGCGCGCCTACCCCATCCATTTCCTCTTTGACTATCTGCATTATTTTCTGCTGGACTTTTTGCGCAATGGGCAGAATAAAATACCTGCCTGCCGCTGACTCGCGGATATAACCAGCCTGTTTTAAAAGCCTGGCGGAAACTATTTTATCTTCGTCCGACACTGTCTTGCTGGTTTTTAAAAAATATTGGGATTGTCGCATACTGTTTAAAGCTTACCAGTTTTATTAAAATTATCTAGTATTAGTTGTTTGCCCAATGGCGATTTTTTTATTTTATCCAGTGCCTTGGCTTTCATTTTCCTCGCCTTATCTGCCGTAAACCCAAACTTCCTCCCAACTTCCTCTCCGGTCATGTCATCTTCTATAAACGCTCGCAATACTTTCTCTTCCCGTAAATTATCAATCTTATTTAGCAATTGTTCATACAAAACTTTACCTAGCGTTTTCATTTCCAAATCAAAATTGTCCGGTAATTCATAGGCAGAAGATGCATCTTTAGATTTTGGGCCAAATTCAGACATATTTAACGCGGATAATTATTGAAAGCAAATAAACATTCTTTGTGCACTTGTTCGTAGGTGTTTAAGTTTTCCAAATCAGCCTTTTTAAACCAGCCAATATTAAAGTGCTCTTGTTTTTGATGTATGGGATGTATTTCACTCCAAATGGCTTTTACGAAATAAAAATAGCCTAAGTGGGGGACGTCAAAATCTTCAGAATATAATCCCATATGGAATGGTAAAGGTAACATAACCCTGCCTTCGTCCCCCGTTATGCCATTTTTATACAGAGGCGTATGTTCAACTTCTATACCAGTTTCTTCCAAAAATTCCCTAAGCGCCGTTTGGTCCGGAGTTTCTCCTTCTTCAATATGCCCGCCCGGCGGAACCCATTTGTCATACTTTCGACTATGCACCAAAAGCACTTTGTCGTCTTTAATTAAATAACCGGAAGCAAAAAATTTCAGCTTCATAGTCCGCGAATATCTTTAATGGTTACCAAAAGCATGAGAAGCAAAAGCAATACAAACCCCACTGTGTTGGCAAACTGTTCAACTTTTTGGCTGTTTTTACGCCCGCGAATTTTTTCAATAAACAAAAACAGGACGCGGCCGCCGTCTAGGGCAGGTAAAGGTAAAATATTTAATATTGCCAGGTTTATGGAAAGAAAAGCGGTAAAATTCATAAGAGCCACCAAACCCAAGTCGGCAACTTGGCCCGTGAGTTGGGCAATTTTTACAGGGCCGCCTACATTTTTTATATCTACCTTGCCTAAAATTAAATCCGCCACTCCATTATACATAAGCTTGGTAACCAAAAAAGTGTGGGAAACCCCTTCCTTTATGGCTAAGTGGAATGGTAATTTTATTTTACCTATGTCTGTAAGCGCTATGCCGGTAGCACCTTGGCCTGGCTCAGGATTGACTAAAGAAGAGACAGAAAATGTTTCTGTTATGTTTATGCGTTTAACCGTAAATTCAAATGTTTTACCTTTATTACTACCTATATATTCCTGAACCTGTCCGGAGGTTTCAAACTGCCTGCCATCTATATTTGTTATAAAATCTTCACGCTTAAGCCCGGCCTGCTCCGCCGGACTTCCCGGCTGCACCAAAGAAATTGCCACCTGTCTCTCCTTTACCCGACCATGTGCTATAAGTGGGTCGTTTGGTTCAAGCTCGCTAACCACCCCGACCATTAAAACAATAGAAAATAACACGGCCGCGAGCAGCCAGTTCATTATTACTCCGGCCACCAAAGTAAAAAATCTTGGGAAAAAAGGTTTATTTATAAAACTTCTCTCATCGCCTTCATGCTCATTATTTTCCCCCATTATCCTGACAAACCCCCCGAAAGGAATAGCATTAATAGAATAAATAGTTTCACTTTGAACTATCTGTCCGGACGCTTGGGCCGCCGGCTCAAGGCTGGGCGACGAAGAAGAGAGATTCGAGCTTAAATTTTTATTTTTGGCCGGATCTTTATGCCCAATAACCACTTTCCACTTTCCCGCAGTTTTTTGAATTCCTATTAAACGGGGAGGGAAGCCAAAACCAAACTCCTCTACATTCATACCGCTCTTTTTTGCGACTATAAAATGCCCAAACTCATGCACAAGCACGAGCAGACCGAGGACAAGAATAAATATAACAATAGTAAATATCATAATATAAATACGTTTTAGAATTTCTAATTAACCTAATTGACCAAATTTCTAAAAAAATTCCAAAACCCAAATATCTAAATTAGGCAACTTTTTTGAAAATTGAATTTAAAATTAAGTGCAACTCCTTAGCTTCAAGCCATAATTTTCTAGCGTCCTCTTTTAAAATGGGACAAGCCACAGCAATCATGCGTAACCAATATTTAGTTTCCCTGGCTTCTTTTTTAGCCATACCTATCTTGTGTTTAAAATCCTTCTTAGATTCCGCATCATCCGCCTCACAATATATTGCGCCAACGGCCGTACCAGAATTTACAAACTGCGTAATTACATCTCTTGTAACCGAATCCCTCTGAACTTGGCGAGCAAATTTTATGACCCCTTCACCAAACTTTGCAGTCCTTTCTTCAAGATCATATTTTGGATCTTTATGCATTGGGGGGTTTGTTTAGATCAATTAGAAATTAGAGCAATTAGGTCAATTCCTACTACACCGTCATTACATCTTCTTCTTTCTTTTCCGCGTGCTGCTTAATTTCTTCGTTATATTTGTCCACTATCTCCTGCAATTTTTTCTGGCCGTGGGTTAAATCGTCCTTTGAAATTTTTCCGTCATTTTCCGCTTTCTTCATTTCTTTCATAACGTCTTCACGCGCGTTGCGAATTCCAATGCGCGCTTTTTCCGCCATTTGGCCGATCATTTTTACCATTTCTTTCCGACGCTCTTCATTTAGAGCCGGTAAAATTATACGTATTACCTGTCCGTCATTGGAAGGGTTAAAACCCAAATTTGCCATTTGAATACCCTTTTCTATCGCCTGGAGCTGGCCTTTGTCCCAAGGACTAATGGTCAAAGTTTTGGCATCACTAACGGTAATGGAAGCCACATGCTCAATGGGCATTTTAGATCCATAACTGTCCACTTGTACGGTATTTAATAGGGCGGGGTTCGCGCGCCCGGTGCGCACGCCGGAAAGCTCGTGCAAGTAGTGTTCTATAGCCTTTTCAAACTCCGATTTTTTTGAATCTATAATTTGATCAATCATACAATTAGTAATTAGTAATTAGGAACAAGTAATTAGTAAGGAGTAAGGAGCGGGGGTCAAGAAATTAGGGGATATCTATGCCGGCATAGGCTATTTGCGGAAGTAATGGGTCTATTAAAATATAATTGATAATGCCGCCGGTGGCAATGCCTTGGGTCTGCCATGTCCCGCCGGCATTGGTAGATTTAAAAACCGTGCCGCCTGCCGCTGTATATACTGTATTACTGGAAGTTTTTGCCACCGCAATGGGGCGCACACGCACGGTAATTTCATCGCCCGGCAAACTTACCTGGCCCCATTTTTTGCCTTCATCTATGCTTTTATAAATTTTTTGCGTGCTTGTTATATATATTAGTGAAGGCGATGCGGTATCCACATAAAACCGGCTAAAGGTTGGCGTCGCCTCCGAACTAAAAAATCTCTGGGTATAATTTTGTGGCAACAAACTTTCTGTAAGATTTACAAAAGTCTCGCCCAAGGTGGATGACTTATACAAACCTTTATCTTTTAACATCACGTATATTGCGCCGTTTTGCCAGGAAAGTTGCAAAATTTCATCGGAAAACTCGCTAAGCAAGCGCCAAGATATGCCACTGTCATTGCTTTTTATTATTCCTCCCGACTTTAGACCAATTATCAGTTGAGTCGGAGCTTCAGGATTTATTGCTACCGCTGTCACAGGATTACCAGAACTTTCCTCCGTAAAAATATCCTGCCAGGTAGAACCTCCGTCTTTTGTATATAAGAGCCTGCCGCGATCCCCAAAAGTTCCGGCCACATACAATACATTTGAATCCACGGGCGAAACAAGAAAATCATACACTGCGATTTTTGAAAGTTTGGAAACCCATGTCGCGCCGGAATCTTCCGATTTATATAACCCGTCAGTAAAAGTCCCGGCGTAAACAATTTCCCTATTTGAAGGATCGAGTGCCAGCTTTGAAACTTCGGCTTTATTTAAATTCAGGTTTTTTTCATTCAAGATAGCGTTGGTAAATTGCCAATCCGCGCCTCCGTTGACTGTTTTAACTACCCCATACGAAGTTGACTTCGCGAAGGGGTTGCAACTGGCGGCAAGCAGTAAAATAATACCTAAACTCAAAATGTTTCTTTTATCCATAAAACTATGGGAATTGCGTTAACAAATTTTGGATAATTAACTTTTTATTTTTATTGGTCCTTAAATATTTAAGCGCCGCCAAAAGTGAGCGGCCAAAAACTACGCTGTCCGAGCTGTTACAGGCATTTAAACTTTCCGCGTACAGCCAAGCTGTAAACTGCGCCTGCAAATCCTCCGTTTCCAGAACTGACAAAGTATTTATTTCCAACAAGCGTTCATGTAAAGGCATTTTTTTTAATGAGTGCCAAAACTCGTTTTGTTTTTGCGCGTTAGAAAGCGCCTCAGGATTTTCAGTCAATTGCTTCAATTTTGAAGCTGACCCGTAACTTAAAATTAAGGCCTTTTCCCATGACTTCCAACCATGCTCCTTGGCAATGGTTTCCAGCTCCTGGGGCGACAACTTACTAAACGCCAATACCTGGCAACGGGACATAATAGTGGCTAAAAGTTTAAATTCAGAAGAGATAAGGAAAAACCGCATATACTCTGGAGGTTCTTCAAAAGTTTTGAGCAGAGCATTATGGCTTTGAACGTTCAGACTGTGAGCGTTGTTTATTATTGCCACGCGAACATTGGCTACAGACGGTTTAAAATGAACGTTTCGAATAAACTCCCTTACGTTCTCCACGGTACCTAAATCCCCGCCTTCCAAGATTTGAAAATCTGGATGATTTTCCAGCCTTTCGGTACCTAACAGTTTTTGGGAAAATTCCAAAGCCAAAGTTTTTTTTCCCACCCCATCTGGCCCGGTAAACAAATATGCGTGGGGCTGCTTTTCTCCCTTGTACTGAAGCTCCAACATGTGTTTAACAGCCTCATGCCCAATTGTATTCCATTGTAATATTTTTTGTATCATAGACCTTAAAACTGCCTAAATTATAACATAAACGCGCCTTCTAGGCAAAAATAATGAGACAAAAATTTTTCCCTATCAATTCTCTGGCATTATTACACATGCTTACTAAGGCAAACCTATTTAAACAATGCGCATAAGAAAACTATTAACTGTTTAAAAATAAAAAACCCTTTTACCGAAGTAAAGGGTTTTTTATTTTTGACACAAAACGAGTCAAGCAATTTATGGCCGAATGGTTAAAGTGCGTTCTACGCCAATCAAAAAAGCTGTAATTGATTTAAGTCCTAAAAACTTTTATTTAGCGGCGACATTTACCACACCATACGCGCTGGAATTTAAATGATCGTGAAATTTCCAATTCCCGGCCTTGCCAAACTGGAATTGCCACTTACCGCCGGCTAAAATTGCTTGTTGCGCATCAAATTCCGGATAATCCACATGACTTGGATGCGGCGCCGACGCTGGCCAAAAACTATTCGCGCTCTTGTTCCTAAATACAACAATATCCCCAATTTTTATGTCTACAGAAGATGGACTAAATGCGACGCCGTCATATAAAATTTCAGTAACCAAAATATCCGGCGCCATACCTTCGGCTTCACTGCCATCGCTGTAGCGGCCTGGAGTTGTGTCTGTCGGTGGGGTTTTGTCTATAAAAGCGGGACCAGAAGTAGCGGTATTAGTAACAGTGTTATCTGGTAAATTTTGGCTATTATCTTGTTTTTCGTCCCGGACACTATTTATAATGGCCAAATCATTTGTAGTTGGGGCCTTAACTAACCGATTATTCCAATTATAAAGGAAATAGCCCGCGACAATAACCACGACTAACACCACAACGCTTATAACGGTTTTCAATTTCATAATTATAGTGAAATTAATAATTACCCTCCAAAATGCTATACTATTATAGCATAAGCATCTTTATTGGACGCTTAAAAATGAATTTGTCCCAACCTACATGAGAAAAATTATACTAGATGAGCCTTCCACCAAGGCAAAAAAACGCGACATAAAAAAACGTCAGCGCATGAAACTCCATGGCGCGGCTTTAAAACGGCCATCCCCGCACGCGGGCAAATCTCTAACAACCAAATAACTAATGACTGTAAATAAATTATTGGTAGTGGTCGGACCCACGTCTTCGGGAAAATCGGAATTGGCAGTAAACCTTGCCAAGCGTTTTAACGGTGAAATAATTTCCGCCGACAGCCGACAAATTTATAAAGGCATGGACTTAGGCACAGGGAAGGTGACTGGAAAGTGGTTTCCACTTTCCAGTCATCCTGAGCGAGTCCGATGGCCTCGAGGGCGAGTCGAAGGATCTCTTGAACGCGGGGTATTTGTTTATAAATCCATCCCCCACCATCTTATAGACATAATAAGCCCCGCCCGCCAATATTCTGTAGCCCGCTTTCAGCGCCAGGCAAAAAAATGCATTGCAAATATTTTAAAGCGCGGCAAACTGCCTATTCTTTGCGGCGGCACCATGCATTGGCTGGATGCCGTGGTCTACGACCAAAAGCTTCCGAACGTAAAACCCAATCCCAAACTCCGAGCCGAACTTGAAACCCAGAGCACCGACCGCCTTTTCGATAGACTAAAAAAATTGGATCCTGTACGGGCAAAAACTATAGACGGCAAAAACCGTCGCCGGCTTATTCGCGCGCTCGAAATTATTTTTACGACTGGCAAACCTGTCCCAATATTTAAATCTTTAAATTTTCAATCTTTAAATTACGACCCTTACTGGCTCGGTATAAATCTGCCTCCGGCCAAACTCTACAAAAAAATTGACCAACGCCTAATACAAAGGCTCAAAGCCGGAATGTTAGACGAAATTTTTCGTCTCCACTCCCCTCAGCATAATGTAGTGAGCCAATTTATCGGCTCTCGAAAAGCTGGTAAATTGGCTCATTACGGCAAGGGTTTGTCCTGGAAACGCCTTGAATCTTTTGGTTTGGAATATAAATATATTTCCTTATTCCTACAAAAAAAGATTTCCTACGACCATATGCTTACCCAGTTATTTTTTGCCATTAAACATTATTCCAAACGCCAAATGACCTGGTGGAAAAAAAATAAAGAAATTCACTGGATAAAAAATCCCGCCAAACCACCAATTCAGGAAATTAAAAAATGGATAAATAAATTAGGTTTTTAAATAGCATCCGCATTGTGTGTCTTTGCGAGGGAGTTAGACGACCGAAGCAATCTCGGTCATAAACTAGGTTGCCGAGTCGGATAAATAAAGCCCCAACCTCCCCGCCTGCCTGCGGTAACCAGGCAATGACACTTAATTAAAACAAGAAGACTACCATCAATTCACCCCGTTGTACGGGGTTTTTAAACTATTTATTACCATATTTCGTGGTTATAAGTATCAATTCCGCTAAAATAAAAGGTTTTATCCTTGACAATTTTAGCGGATTATGATATAATGTTCGGTTACTAAAAATGGCTTAACTAAGTAACTTTGCTAGCCCTTCGCCAGCAAAAAGGCCTAAAAACCTCAAAGTCAAGCACCTTCTGGCGTTCGCAACTACAAGACCGCGACGCCATACAAACCGCATGGAGGGAAAATCATGCGAAACTATTTTCTGCTGTCTGTAGTTTTTTTGGCCTTGGCGATGTCAGCCAGCGGCTCGGTAATCATTGTTGGCGGAACAGACGCTAATAACGCCTTCCCGTTTAGCTGGTATTCAGAGAACAGCCGGTATCAACAATTTT
>CAZPRQ010000012.1:23354-28807 GCA_964589415.1 uncultured Candidatus Saccharibacteria bacterium | reverse complement strand
GGGCCAATAGTATAGTGGTAATACACATCCATGGCATGGATGGGTTCCGGGTTCGATTCCCGGTTGGTCCACCATGAAAAAATACTCAATAAGTTATTGAGTATTTTTTCATGTCTTGGGCTGCGAATGAAGTGAGGAGTTTAAAACTTTTTCTTTTAAACTCTTTTAAAATCGCTAATATTTAGCATGACATTTAAATAATTGTTAAAACAAAGTATAATATAAACATGTCTGCCGAAACTTCTGCACATATAGAGCCAACAAAAAATTTCCCGGGAAATCCGGAATTTTTAGATTTGAAAGGCGAGGATATAAATTCCAAACCGGAATTCTTATTAAAACAGCTTGCTGCCAAAATTGAGACACAAGCAGGCTTAATTTATCAAGCCCTGAGTGAGATATCCGTAGCGCCGGGTGCCGATAACCAAGCTTTAGTGGACAGTTTACTGGCTGAGTCACGAGATCATATACAAACTTTTCAAGCAGAAAGTTTAAGCATACCCCCGGAAACTGCAACGCAAAAATTTTTTGAACTTCAAAAAATTATAAACGAACAAAATTTTCGCATAGAGAAAAAAGCAGCAGAGCTATTGAAAGCAGCCGAAAGCATAAAGAATAGATTACAAGAAATAAGTTCTGAGTTTTTGGGAAATCCAGATTTATATAACGATATTTTAGGGGCCGAAGGTATATCAAAAGTTATTAGCCAGTCAACGGCAGAGCCCGATCGTCCTTTTCCTTGGTTGAATCGTGTTCATTTTGGTGAACAGAAACTCATGAGTGACCGACTAAAAAGTTTGGCGCAGATTTTAGAAGATGTCGGAAACCTTCTTCGTAACTCACAGCATATGGAAAGTTTTTATTATTGGGCAGGGTCGGTCCGCCAAGCGATTAATATATTACAGGAACTATCCAAGTTATTTGGTGATTTAGAGGGGAAGATGCAAACGCTTATTATGGGAGACAGCCCAGACTTGAGCAAAAAGATATTTGATAAATATAACGAAATAGTACGTATGGGGAAATATGTTCGTAATTGCATGGATGAATATTTTGGGTCGCAGTCAGGCATAATAGACGCGGACCTATTGGTTAAAAATTTATTACAAAGAGCTAATCACTTACTCACAAATTATAGCGGCCAGTTGAACAGAACTGGTACGCCTCCTGACCAGAAAAGTTTGGTGGAACAGCTTAATCAAGTTGAGGCGGAAGTATTGGTTTTTGCCAGCGGGATAAAATCGGCAGTAAAAGGTGAGCGCGTTGAGTGGCGAAATGTACCCGGCGTGAGCGAACAAGAAAAAGATTCTTCAGAGTTATTGGCGGAAGAGAAGCAGGCCATGCTGCAAATTTTTAAAGCAAACCGAGAAAATACATATCCAAAAAAGTTATTCGAAGCCACGGT
The DNA here is from genome assembly GCA_964589415.1 of uncultured Candidatus Saccharibacteria bacterium. Classification (GTDB taxonomy): domain Bacteria; phylum Patescibacteriota; class Doudnabacteria; order UBA920; family UBA920; genus CAZPRQ01. The sequence continues at coordinate 27,402 of CAZPRQ010000012.1, read as the reverse complement.
CAGGGACTTTGAAAAAACGTTAAATGAATCTGGGCATGCTTTTCGCCTGCTTTATCACAATAACTCACTTTTGGCCTTTTTCCACTACGATCGAAAAGATGAAGATAAAGAAATTTATGTAGGTTCTTTGAACTTGAATCCCAATGCCACGGACACGCCCATTGCGGTTTCAATGGTTAAAGATGCTATGGCAGAAAAGCAAGACTATAAACTTAGGGCAGTAGTTTGGGCTAAAAATCCCGCTCGCCTGTTTTACACGAAATTTTTAGGCTTAAAAAAAGTCGGCGAGATTGCCGACTATGATGGTACGGGAGAATTATATTGGAACCTAGAAAGGCCTGCGCAAGAAACTAGAATGGAATTGCCAAAAGCTGCTTAAACTACCGGCCTTGCGGTTTGCCACATGGCCTCAAACAAGGTTTTATGCATTTTAGAAATATGCGGGTTGTCCATTAGGACGGAAATAATACTCTTTCCCCGCAAGGTAATATACGACACTTTGGTGTCGTATATTTGCATTATGGTAGTAAATGGAGCAGGGGAGCTTATTACCCGGACAGCCGTGGTGCTTTTGTTAAATGAATTGGCGTGTTCGCGAATATAGGCGCTGTCTATTGTTATCATTTTCTTTTTTATTCCGGCCTTGTTGCGTTGGTTCACATATTGTTTGTTTATGTCAGGATATTGTTTATTTATCTCTTCGTTATCTATGTAGGAATAAATTTCCCCGGTTGCCGTTAAGCTATCATCCAAAATATGTTTAGCCCCTTCCAGTCCTTCGTAAATTTGAATGCCGGGCATTCCCAGCGTTAAATTGTAATCCGAAATCAGTTTGGGTAAAACGCCGGCCAAAGTTAGGTCGGCGTTTTTGAATTGTTCTTGTTGTTTGGCGACCCAGTCTTTAATTTTTTGGGGATGGGCAGGTTCGAACACGGCAACCTTGCCCGGCTTTTCGTTTTTAAGCACCAGCCCCATTTCCGCGAGTTCGTTGAGAATTTTGTAAGACAGGCTGCGTTTAAAGGGGACAAAATTGGGCAATTGGGATGCTTTTTTTGGGCCGTTTTTCAGCAAGGCTTCGTAAACAATTGCCTGGTCGCCCTTTAGTCCGGCTTGAGTCAGTATTTGTAAATAATTGAGTTTGGGTGTGGCCATAAAAGTATTTTATATAACTATTATAGCAGCATTTTATAAAACTGTCAATAAATTTGTAACAAAAGCATGCAAAAAGTATTAGGAAAATAATCAATTAAAACAGTATTAATTGTATTTTGAGTACATTTTTGACACGTTAATATTGACAATTTAGCAAATATTATGTATAATGCCGAGTCAACATAAAATAAGGTTGGCATTTACAACTAAATACTGGGGCTAAGAAATTAGCCGTTTGGGCAATGCGTAAAGGTTAATGGCCGCGAATATAAGTAGCGGCGCATAACCCCTATTCTATATTTTGCCCCGTATACAGGAATGCGGGGAAGCTAGTAAAAATATGGATGAGCGACGCCCGCTATAGTTGGCATGTTTTAAGTGTTGAGTGCTGCGCAACTTTGAATTATTGGTTTTTGGACTTATAAGACAAGGTGTAACAGGAATGTGCGGCTTTCACCGCTTGCCAACAAACAATAGCAAGAAGTGCGCCCTTCGTTATTTTTTCCGGTTATTTGCCGGGATTAAAAATAGTGAAGGGAAATCTTCTCGCTAGGCCCGCTTGAAGTTTTTAGAACAAGCGGGTTACTAAAAAAATCCCTTCCTGTAGTTTGGAAGGGATTTTTAGTAGAAGAAGAGGTTCTTTAAAAAAAGTAGTTATGCTTTCAGCCACTGCATTATGGGCGTAAAAAAGTTGCGCTTATGAGGCAGGCGGCTGAAAGATAATCTTTACAGCGCGGTCTAGCAAGTTTAGAGGAGAATTCAGATGAAAAAGATTTTTTCGTTCGACGCGGAGACCAACGGGTTATGGGGAAAAGCCTTCGCCATCGGTGCGCTCGTCTATGACGAGAACGGCACCGAGATTGCTCGCTTCGCTGGTCGTCTGCCGGACGAGGCAGTGACCGATGAGTGGGTCAAGAAAAACGTGCTTCCCACGCTGGCGGCCATGCCGGTAACTCACGCCGACTATCTTTCCTTGTTGGCCGACTTTGCCAAGTTTTACATGGCGAACAAGGTCGACGTCGACGTTCTGGTGCACATGGGATATATCGTGGAGACAAAATTGCTGCGCGATATGCACGACGTCGGATACATCGGCGATTGGGATGCCCCTTATCCGCTACTGGACGTGGCAGGTAACCTCGAGCAGGTCGGGGAAGACCCGACTTCGGTGGATGGGTACGCCAAGAAGCACGGGCTGGATGTTGGCGAGTTCGAGGGCGGAACACACAATCCACTCTATGACTCCGCCGTTGCGGCGGCTGTCTACCGCCATCTCCGCAGCTAGTCGCTGCAACTGATATAGCTTTGCAGACTTTAAAGCAAGGTCAATCAGCAAAACAAATTTTGAAATATTGTCCATTGAGGAAGCTGCACGCACTTTGTGGCTTCCTCTCCTTCTTCCATAATCTCAAATCGAATTGTGATTATGGAAATTGGAATAACTGCTCTTTAACAATTTAATAAGTCTCCATTTTGATTTAAGCCTTATTTGGGAAGCGTTGAGCGCGTTTATAAAAGCGCGTTGGACGCTTCCCAGAGGGAGGCAAATCAAACTCTCGGCTATATGCCGAACAAGGAGACAGTATGTTTAGCAAACTTTTTACGATGATGTTTGGCGGCAATGCCGTCACAACAACCAACGAAGAAACGAAGCCCGTAGGCCCTCAATCTAAAGGAGAAAAGCCTGAGCCGTCCTTCATTTTTCCGGAAACCATCTATACATTCCGGCAGGAGAAAGCAAGGCTTGAGGCAGAGTTGGAGGCGGCGAAGGCGGAAGAAGAGAAGCTGAGAGGCCAATACCCGCCTCAGGCAGAGACGGCCGAGCAGGAAATCATCCGCCGTCAAAGGGTGGATGAAATCAACAAGGAAAGAGAGAGGGCAAGGGGGCGTGAGACTTCCGCCGGTAATGAGTTGTACGCTCTGGAGGAAACAATTAGACGAAAAGAGCGTACACGTTATTTGTCGGAAGGGGTAGAAATCTGCCGCTCGGAGTGGAAGCGGGCGGGGGGTGCCTACTCTGGGGCTGATAGGGATGAGTCCCGTGTGGTGGTGGGATGGAAACGGGAAATTTTACTTCTGCAAGTTGCCCGGTATGCCGTAACCCGCGGCACGGGAGAGTATAGGAACTGCGATCACGTGAGGTGGGAGGTGAGAGAAAGAACGGGTGAATTTTTGCCGGAATATGTCGAGTGGTTAACAGGATCACTATCGCAGTTCACGTCGGAAGAGTTGAGGGCAGTGACACAATACCAACAGTCCCACGACTAAACAACATTAGTCTAGCAGACCCGACATAGTCTGCTAAACGAGGCGGCCGTGAATTGTCGCCAAACACTCCAAAAATAAATAGGAGGAATTTAGTAAGTAATACACACTTGAAGCGCAGTTGGTCTCTACCATTGCGCTTCTTTTATATTATCAAATAGATTTCCTCGGAACTTTGCTGCGGAGATAATTCATTAAGATGAGAAGGGGGTAAATAATCTTTTTATCAATTTAGCAAATTTTGAACGTGTCGCTTTAAAAAGCTTCGTATATTTACAAGATAACCCGTTATTGCTTAAAAAGTGGGGATTAAGCTATAATAGGTAAGCATTAAATTTACATTTTATGGCATACGATCAACAAGACGCGGACGAGCGTCACCGCCGCCGCCGGGAAATGCTTCAGCGCATGCGCAATGAACTGAGCGATATTTTAAACGACTATTATAGTGATTTTCCCCAAAGTGAAAATGGGGAAAGCGATTTGGAGTTTAGAATAGAGCAGCGTTTGCGCACTTTGCAGCGCGACATGGACGCTTTTATTCGGGAATTTAGGAATTTACCCAACGAGTAGTAATATAGTGTATTTTTTTGGTGACGGGATGTAGTATACCGGTAGTACGCGCGCTTCG
>CAZPRQ010000012.1:16716-23254 GCA_964589415.1 uncultured Candidatus Saccharibacteria bacterium | reverse complement strand
ACGGGATGTAGTATACCGGTAGTACGCGCGCTTCGGGTGCGCGAAGACAGGGTTCAATTCCCTGCATCCCGACCATGGATTCGACAAGCTCACCATGTTTCCGTTTTGGTGAGCTTGGTGGATCCATGGTTGCGCGCCGAAATCTGATGAAGGCGGGCTGTATTATCCCAAGGCTTCCAACTCCGCGTAAAGCTACGTCGGACGAGTCGTCTGGCCACGTCGTTCGCGAACGACAGTGCCTAGCTTACGCCATTAGAAGGTTTGTTGATGTTTAAAGTGAGTACACTTCACACAAATAACATTAGATTATTGAAACAAAATAGTTGCTTGGTGCGTGGTATTTATATTGAGTAAAAGTATATGCAACAAGACCAAGTTATAATTGAAAATTTGCTTGCATCTTATTTTTACAAGCCTTCCACCCAAGCAAACGCGCAGACGTTGCTTTTTTTGCATGGCTGGCGCAGTCAAAAAGAAGTTTGGAATACCATAATAAATTCGGTATCTGAGCATTCGGCCGTTTCTGTTTATGCCTTGGACTTACCGGGCTTTGGCCAATCCCAAACACCCCGGCAGCCGTTCAGCGTAGGCGACTACGCGAACATGGTCAGAAAATTTATAGAGAAAAAACAAATCTCCAACGTGATTCTAATTGGTCACTCATTTGGCGGACGCGTGGGTATAAAACTGGCCGTAAAAAGCCCCAACCTTGTTGCCAAACTGGTATTGGTAGACAGTGCCGGCTTTGTTACTTCTTCAACAAAGAAAAATTTTATAATGGGTATGGCAAAAATAGTTAAACCTATTTTTAGGTTAGGGTTTATGCAAATATTCCGGAAAAAAATATATCAACACTTGGGCGCTGAAGATTACACGGCAACCCCGGAATTAAAAGAAACGTTTATTAAAGTTGTAAGTGAGGATTTGTCGGAAGACATGAAAAAAATAACCTGCCCCACGCTTATTGTTACAGGAGAACACGACACGGACACGCCGGTGCAATTTGGGGAACGCATGCACGGGCTGATTAAAAATTCACAATTTGAAATTTTAAAACAGGCGGGACATTTTAGTTTTGTAGACAAGCCCCAGGAATTTATTACTTTACTTACACAGTTCAGTTTATGAATATTTTAAAGGTTGCACATTACCAACTTTATCTGCTCCAACTTGAAAGTTATGAGGTTGGGCGGTTTTTGAAATTGCTTTGGAAAAAAGGCGCGTGGCCAAAAGGGCATCAGCGTAAACAATTGGTCTGGACAGGCAAAGCACTACTGCTGTTTTTTGTTAGCGAGTTGTTGGCAGCGGTAATTGCCGGAATATTGGCATGGCGAGTATACGGTGCCATACTGGAAAACGTAGCGGCAAGCGCCATTGTTTTTTTTGCGGCTTTTGCTATTTTTCAGTTTGTATTTTTTATTTTCTTACCTGTGGGCTTGCTTATAGTGGCGCCATTTGATTTCGCCGCAAAATTTATTGTAGTTAGCAGGGCTAAAAGTAAGCTTGCCAATATCCCCAGTTTAAAAATTATTGGCATAGCCGGCAGTTACGGCAAGACAACCATGAAAGAAGTTTTGAAGTCAGTACTTAGTACCAAATTTAGGGTGCTAAGTACACCGGAGAGCGTGAACACTCCCATAGGCATTGCCCGATGGATTTTAAAAAACGTAGACGCTTCCGTAGAAATACTTATTGTGGAAATGGGGGAACACTACAAGGGCGATATTGAGCAATTATGCCAACTTACCCCACCGGACATTTCTGTAGTCACGGGTATAAATCAGGCTCACTTGGAACGCATGAAAAACATGGACACCATAGTAGAGACAATTTTTGAAATAATTTCCGGCACCAAGGCGGGAGGTTTGGTTGTCCTGAACGGTAACGATGCCCGGGTTATGGGCCACTATAAAGAATTTATATGGCCGGATCACAAAATTGAAAAATATGCCATTGAAGACTTTAGCAATAATGCGTTTCACCCTGAAACATTACAGTGGCAGGGCCACCTGGCCGGAGCGGGGGAGTTAAAAATTAACTTATTGGCTCGGTATGCTTTGGGGGTTGTTTCCGCGGCGGTTAAAATTTCCAAAAGTTTGGGTTTGTCGCTTGAAGAAATAAAAAAAGGAGTGGAAAGCATTAGGCCCGTGGAGCATAGGTTGCAACCCATGCGTTCCGGTGGTGATGTGCTCGTCATAGATGACAGCTACAATGGTAATCCAGACGGGGTGAGGGAAGCCATTGAAGCCCTGTCATTCTTTACGCAAAGGCGAAAAGTTTTTATTACCCCTGGGTTGGTAGAAACAGGAAAAGAGTTTAAAGAAATTCATTTAGAGATTGGCCGGCAATTGGCAGGTGTGGCCAATGTGGTTATACTAATAAAAAATAGCGTGACAGGTTGGATTGAACAGGGCGTAAACGAAGGGATGACAAGCCATAAAAATAACCGAGTTGAGATTGTATGGTTTGAGACTACGCAAGAGGCCCATGCGGCACTGAAAGATATTTTAAAGCCAAACGACGTCATACTCTTCCAAAACGACTGGGGAGACCAGTATATTTGAATTGATCATAATTGACCAAAATTAAATAAAATTTATTAATTGAATATAAAAGACTAAATTCATGAATGATAATTTAAATAAAACAATCGGAGTATTTTTTGGCAGCGGCAGTCCCGAGCACGACGTGTCTATAATTACCGCCCAGCTCATAATAAGCACGCTTAAAAAAAGCGGACACAAAGTTATTCCGGTTTATATTGCCAAATCAGGTAAGTGGCTTTTGGGCGAAGACCTGGGTTCGTTAAAAATGTTCGTTTCCCCCGATGCTAAAATAAGTGAAACGAAAAAATATAGGGAGTACGTCCTGGATATGGAAGAGTCGGTGGGGAAAATGGTATTTAGGAAGAAAGGGTTTTTTAGCAGTGCGGTAACAATAGATATAGCTTTTCCTGCGTTTCACGGCAGTTTTGGCGAAGATGGCACCATGCAGGGCGTGTTTGAAATGTTTGGACTGCCGTATGTGGGTTGTAATGTACCGGCATCGGCCATTGCTATGGACAAGGCCCTAACCAAAATAGTAATGCAAGCGGCTGGCGTGCCGGTAACCAAATTTATATGGTTTGAGCGGGGCGAGTGGGAGGCAAATAAGCAGGCTATAATAAGCCGGGTGGAAAAGGAATTGTCGTGGCCGGTGTTTGTTAAGCCGGTCCATTTGGGTTCTTCCATAGGCATTGGCAAAGCGAGTGACGTTTCGCAACTCGAAGAACGGGTAGAAGTCGCCTTGCATTATGACAATAAGGTGCTCGTGGAAGTGGGCGTAGAAAATGTCATGGACGTTACCTGCTGTTTGTTGGGCAACGCCGAAGTAATTGCCTCAAAACTGCAGGAGTCGGTATTTGGGAAAGAGCTGTTGGACTTTGAAGAAAAATATTTAAAGGACGGCGGTGCCCAAACCGGGGCAAGCGAAAAAAGCGTGGTTATTCCGGCCCGGCTCGATGAAACGACAACCGCCGCCATTCAGTCAGCGGCAAAAAAAGTTTATAAGGCTTTGGGTTGCAGCGGCATAGCGCGGGTAGATTTTTTGTACGATAAAACTGCCCGAACGTTTTACGCCAACGAGGTAAATCCGCTGCCGGGTACTTTGTACCACCACTTATGGAAAGCCAGCGGAATAGAAATACAAGAACTGGTAGAAAAACTTATTGGGTATGCGCAGGATGAGTTTGAGCAAAAAAGGAAAATTACGTATACGTTTGAGTCAAATATTTTAACCCAGCTAAAAGGCAGTAAGTTGGGCGGAGGCAAGTTGGGCAATTAGCTCCAAATAAGGGCATGACATTTTCATACGAAACAAAAAAATTAGCCAACGGTGCTAAAGTAGTTATTGGTTGCGACGAGGTTGGTAGGGGTTGTTTGGCTGGTCCGGTCGTTGCTGCTGCCGTGGCAATTACCAATATTCCCTCTAACGCCAAACTATTTTCCGAGGTTAAAGACAGTAAAGTTCTTTCCCCAAAAAAACGCGAAGAGCTAAATGAAGTAATAAAGCGAAATTTTACTTGGGCCGTTGCTTCGGTTTCTCATGAAGCCATAGATGCGATTAATATCCACAATGCTTCGCTATTGGCCATGCGCCAGGCAGTGGAAAAGATAAATTTGCTTTTCGGTTCGACCATGCTCACTCAAGACTTAAACAGTAAATTTGTCTTCGTTGACGGGAAATTTCCCATTCCCAATCTGGGAGCCGCGCAGGAAGCGGTAGTGGACGGGGACGCAAAAGTATTTTGCATCGCAGCCGCTTCCATAATTGCAAAAGTCCATCGCGACGGGTTTATGCGTAAACTTTCCAACCGGTACCCTGCCTATGGGTTTGAAAGGCATAAGGGGTATGCCACGCTTGAGCACAGAAAGGCGGTAACCTTACAGGGTCTTTGCTCAATACACAGAAAAAGTTTTTGCAGACAATATTTAAAATAATAGTAGCAATTAAAACGAAACTATTTAAAAGCTTCATTTTTTTACTTATATACCACTTATTGACGATCGTCCATAAGTGGTATAATCTGTGATTAAGTGATATTGATATGATAAATTTAGCAAAATATAGTTAGGATGTTGATATGAAACGTAGGACAATTAAAATAAAAGATAAAAAACTGACATTAGCCGCCCATCTATTGTTGTATTTTTTTGCATTTGCGGATTATATGCCATTACCCCTTGAGAGTAAGGGACAATATACAAGAAGAATTTTTAGCGGGAAGAGCCATACGTACATTTATTATAAAATAATAAAAAAATTGGAAGAAAAAGGCTGGATAAAAATGTACGCGGATGGACAAAGTAAAAAGTTTAAATTAACAAATGAAGGCAGGCTAGAGACCTTGTTTATAAAAGCTCAGTTGGAAACTCCAAAAGTTTGGGATGGAAAATGGCGGATGGTAATTTTTGATATTCCAGAGGAAGATAGGCAGCAGAGGAACAGGCTTCGCTTTTTGTTAAAGGTAAACGGCTTCCAGCAAATTCAAAAAAGCGTGTTTGTAAATCCTTACCCTTTGAACCGAGACGCTTTAACCTATTTACGAGAAACAGGCCTGGATGAGTTTATTCGGGTGTTTAGAATAGACCAGGTAGACAATGAAGCCAAGCTAAAAAAACAATTCAATTTATAAAAATCCAACTATACCACTTATGGACGATCGTCGTTAAGTGGTATAGTAAGGAGTTAGGGTTTTTGGTATAATGGTTTAGTTTTGGGAATATATAATACAAATACATTTTTTGGAGAGGTCGCATAGTGGTCTAGTGCGCTGGTTTCGAAAACCAGTAATCCCGAAAGGGATTCGAGGGTTCGACTCCCTCCCTCTCCGCCAGTGGTTTTAGTTATAGGTTTTAGACAAGAAGTTTGAAAATGCAAATAATAGGGATTGGGTTTTTATGAGAACTATAGATCGCGAAATTGTATCAGCGCATGTTTATTCCAGCGACGGAAAGTTGCTAATGGCAAGAAATACCCATTTGGCTTCTGGTGTCGTATATGGCGATAGCTGGAAAATACCTGGAGGTGGAGTAGAAACTGGAGAATCTAAATTACAGACTCTTGTGCGTGAAGTTAGAGAAGAAACGGGCATTGACATTACTCCTTATGAGGTTGAGCTGGTCGAAGATTCTATAACGGGCGAGTCAGAAAAAACTCTTCGTGAAACTGGTGAACGAGTCATCGCAAAAATGAAATTCTTTACCTATAAAGTGATATTAGATAAACCAGCCAACCAAATTACAATAACCCTTGACCCTCATGAGTTTAATGAGTACCGATGGTTTGAGTTATCAGAACTAAAATCCCTCAAGCTAGCCCCTCCGTCGATTGAACTTTTTAACAAGCTAGGATTTTTAAAATAAAAAATAGATTGGTTTAATTTTGCAAGGAGAGAGGAAGTTTCCCTTGTGGACCAATTAATTTTTGATGACTTAAATGCCAAAAGCCTGATAGATTAAGATTTTAGGGAAATAGCTTAAAATAATAGATTGTAAATTTTAAATTTTATGGTCCCCACCATCCTAGTAACCTGCTACCAGAACCCTGACCTTGATGGTTTTGCTTGCGCGGTGGCGTATAGCGAATTGTTGCAGCATATGAACCAGGCGGCAGTGCCTGGTATTTTTGGTGCTGTCCATGATGAAGTAAAATTTATTATGACGCATTTTAAATTTTCTTTTCCCACAGAGCAGGTAGTTCAAAAATTTTCAAAGTTTATTTTGGTGGATGCCAGTACCCTTTCCGGTATTCATCCTGACATTCGTCCCGAGCTGGTTATGGAAGTAATTGATCATAGAGGGGTACATGACGCGGAAAAATTTACACATGCCAGAATTCAAATAGAAAAAGTCGGCGCTGCCGCCACTCTCATTGCAGAAAAATTTTATGCTTTTCGCCGGGAACCTTCAGCAGAATCACGCGTTTTATTATACGCCGCTATTATTTCTAATACTTTGAATTTTAAGGCCACCGTTACTACACAGCGCGATCGTACTAT
>CAZPRQ010000012.1:0-16706 GCA_964589415.1 uncultured Candidatus Saccharibacteria bacterium | reverse complement strand
TATGCTTTCCGTGTCGAGCCATCGCAGATGTCCCGAGCGTTGTTGTACGCCGCAATAGTTTCCAACACGTTAAACTTCAAGGCCAGGGTCACAACAGAGCGTGACCATGCCATGGCCGAATGGCTTGTTAAAGGGGTTGCGGGCGCCCATGAACTTATGCGCGAAATGTTTATTTCCAAGTCGGACGTTTCCGGCAGCAAGCTGGAGGGCCGTATGGCAGGAGAATTCGCGGAATTTGTTATTGGAGGAAATAAAATTGGTATAGTCCAACTCGAAGTTTTAGAAGCCAGGGCGCTCGCCGAAGACCGTAAGCAGGATATTATAGGTGAATTAAATAAATTGAAATCCCAACACGGGTTGGACGGTATAGTCGTCTCTATTATAGGTCTAGATGAAGATGTAAATGTTTTTTTAACACAAGATGTTTTGGTTCAAAATATGTTACAGCGTGTGTTAAAAGTAGAGTTTACTAACGGGGTAGCCGCTAGGCCGGGACTTATTATGCGCAAAGAACTCGTTCCTTTATTAAAAAATATTTAAATTTAACGTTTATGGAAAAAAATCAAACTGTGCTTATTAGCGGTGTTACCAGCGGCATAGGCAAGGCAGCAGCGGAAGCCTTTTTGGAAAAAGGTTTTAATGTTTGCGGTTTTGCCCCAGATGTAAAAAAATGCAAAAGCATTGCCAAAGAATTTTCGAGACTTTTTAACCCGGCTTCGTTCTTAATTCTTTCGGGCAATGTAACCCGGGAAAAAGAATTGCAGCGTATATTAAAACAAACCCAAAACAAGTTCGGGACAATAGATGTGCTGTTTAACAATGCCGGCATATGGACAGAAGGCAAACTTGAAACAATTCCGCCCAAAACCATTAAATCAGTCTTGGAAGTTAATACTTATGGAACCATGCTGCTGACGCGTCTGGTGTTGCCGCTTATGAAGCGTCGCCGAGGGGGGCGGATTATTAATTTAATTTCCCAGGCGGGGTTGCACGCAAAAGCCGAGCGTTCGGTATATAACGCTTCCAAATGGGCGCTGACAGGTTTTACCAGATCATTACAAATTGAACTAAAGGGAACAGGGGTCGCGGTAACTGGTGTATATCCGGGAAAGATTAACACCAATTTGTTTAAGGCGGCCGGCGTAAAAAAAGATATGGATAACGCTTTAACAGTTCGTGAAGTGGTGGATCTAATAGTTTTTGCGGCAACGGCCCCCAAACATGTGGAATATCCGGAATTAGGCATTAAATATTTAGATTAAACCATGAATTTTTTTGATCTTACTCACAGGCTTGAGCATCATTTACCCGCTTTTCCGGGCGATGAACTGCCAGAACTTGAGGCTATTTCCACCGTAGAAAAAAATGGACACGCAAAATATCGTTTAACCACCGGTATGCATGTGGGTACTCACATGGATGCCCCGGCACATATGCTTTCAGGAGGCAAACTAATTTCTGAATTTTCTGTTGAACGGTTTGTTGTCCGCGCCCATATAATTGACGCGCGGGGCCAAGCGAGTGTTCCTCGGCGACTTTTTATAGGGCACGACATAAAACCGGGTGATGCCGTATTGGTGTGTACCGGTTGGGGCAGCAAGTTTGGGCAAAACGGCTATTTTGAATATTTTCCCGATTTGGACATGGAATTCGTTCAGGAATGTATTGCCGCGGGCGTAAGCTTTGTCGGTCTGGATACGCCCAGCCCCGACCACGAGCCTTACGCATTGCATAAAATGTTATTTGAGAAAGACATTTTAATTATAGAGAACCTTACGGGTCTTGAGTCGCTGGTCGAGTATGGCAATTGCATGGTCGCCGCCTTACCATTAAAATTATCTGCCGACTCAGCTCCTTGTCGCGTGGTTGCTTGGAAAGATTAGTATGGCAAATGTTCTAATTTTGCATACTTCCATTGGATTAGGTCATAAAAGCATTGCTCAAAATATTGCACATGCATTACAGCGCGAAGGTTTTTATGTGAAGGTGGAAGATATTTTACAAGTGGAATCCGGTTGGGTGGTACATGCCGGGACATGGTTGCATAGAATCGTAAATCGGTTTTTCCCTTGGCTCTGGACATGGCTATACGCCAGTACCGACCACGGGATTTTGGCTAAACTTACCTTGCCTTTAAGAGTTATGCTGGCGGCAAAAAACAGTTCGCAAGCGTTAAAGCTTATAAGGGAATTCCAGCCAGACTTAATTATAACCACTCAAACATCCGCCTCTGCTGTGGTGGCGTATTTAAAACGCACTGGTGCCTATAAGGGGAAATTCGCCATTGCTTTTTCCGATTATCATTTGCACACCTACTGGCTGTATGAGGAAGCGGATTTTTATTTAGCCAATACCCAGGAGCAAAAACAAGAAATGGCGGAACATGGCATTGATCCGGAGCGTGTAAACGTGTGCGGAATGACCTTGGAACCTCAGCATGTTGTTGACACTGAGCGCGTTCGGCAAGATTTAAACATACTGCCCGCAGGCAAGATAATTTTGGTTGCGAGCGGTTCCTTGGGTACTGGCCTGGATTTTTGCCTTATTGAAAGGCTGAGCGCTCATAGCGAATGGTATGTTATTATTGTATGCGGTAAAAACAAAAAATTGCACGAGATTTTGCGTCAAAAATTTGCCTTGCCAAATGTTCGCGTGCTGGGTTTTTTTAAGCCCATGCAAAATTTATACGCAATAGCCGATATTTTTCTTACTAAGCCCGGAGGACTCACCATGGCCGAAGCATTAAGTTTCCGGCTTCCCATTGTATTGACTCATTATTTACCAGGCCAGGAATTATTGAATACCCGGTACTTACTCGCCCGCCATTTGGTACTGGATGGGTTGCAAGGCAGTGTGGAGGATCTGGTAAAAATAGAGCTTATTAGCGGTTCGTTTAGGAAAGAATTAAAGGTTAATTCTACCTTGCCGGAATTGATAGATTTTGGACAGAAAGTGCAAACGGTTGTTAGGAAATATATGCCAAAAATTTCCTCATAAGTTTCAGGTTAAATTTTATGGTTTCACCAGTATTTTTGTTAAAATTGGGTATTTTGAACTGATTCACAATGTTTGACGGAAGGGGAAAATTGGATTATTATAGTTTTACATAGATAAATTTTGACACAAAGGATTATTAAAAAGGAGCTTATGGCTAAAGAAAAACGATCATTTTTTGGAAAGATTATGGGGGGAAGTGTAACAGAGGAGGAGCCACAGCAGGTATCTGTTTCACATGACGAAGTCAATGAGGAGCAGGTAAATGTTGAAATTGAAGAGGAAGAGCTGGTAACTGAAAATGTGGAAGAAGAGCCTGTGGACATGGAAGTGGAGTCTGAGGAAGAATTAGGGGTCGACCAAAAACAGTCTCTTACAGAAGCCCCTCAAAAACAGCAATCTGCCGGCGATGATTGGATGGCTGACTACGAAGGCCAATTAAATATAGATATGTACCAGACTAAGGATAATGTGATTATTAAGTCTACCATTGCCGGAGTCCGTCCCGAAGATATAGACATTACCGTTGCCAATGACATGGTTACGGTAAAAGGTTCTCGCCGTAAGGAAGATTCCATTCCACAAGACGATTATTTTTATCAAGAATGCTATTGGGGCAGTTTCTCACGTTCGGTTATAATTCCCGTGGACATAGACAGCGAAAGTATAGAAGCCGATTTAAAAGACGGGATACTGACGGTAGTTATTCCAAAAGCCGCTAAGGCCAAGACAAAGAAAGTTAAAGTTAAGGGCTTATAGTTTGGTTACATTGGCAAACCCAATGGACCTTTAGTTTTGAGGTTTAAAACCCTGCTTTGAGAAAAGCAGGGTTTTAAAGTCCTAAGAAAGGTGGTAGAATAAAAAGGTAAAATATAGAAATTAATTAGTTGCTTCTAAGGCAGGTTTAGCAGGCTTTTGTAAAAATCTTGAGGAGTAAATTTATAATTCAAAATCCATGGGCAGACATAAAAAAAATTTTGACAATGAAGACAAAAAAAACAGCGTAGGTATGCCGTCGCTAAATTTAGGGGAAGCAACTAAACGCGGAGTATCTGTGGTGGTTTTTGCAGTACTCGCGCTAGTGACAATGCTTGCCGCCATAAATATGGCCGGAGGTTTGGGTAAATTTATTTTAGATGGTTTGCGCTGGACTTTTGGCATGCTCGCATATTTTGTTCCTGTGTTGCTCGGTGTGGTAGCTATTTTGTTGGGTAAGCAAAAATTGCCAGAAGGTAAGGATCACAGTTTTTATTGGCGCATTTATATGGGAGCTTTTTTGTTTGTGGGAGGTATAGCCGGGTTAATTCATATTTTTTATATTCGCGCGGGCGACGCGGCATTTGGCTTGGCCTCAGCGGGGAGCGGCGGCGGTTATTTGGGAGCGGTATTTGCCCAACCTTTGTTTAGTGCGTTTGGTTTTTGGGCAGGAACCATAATTTTGTTTGCGGTTGCTCTAATTGGCGTTTTGGTCGCCTTCGATGTGCCACTGCATATTTTTTGGTCCGCACGCAATGAGGAAAATTCCTTGAAAAAAGGATTGGCGAAACCGGCTCAGTTAAAAATTAATGATATGGGCACCAATGGGTTTACAGAAGAGAAAGTCATAAATAAAAATAGCAAGTTAAAGGATTCGCCTGAAGGGAGTTCGGAAACTAACCAGGCTGCCATAAAAACTGAATCTGTTAAGCCTGCCGCAAAAATTTCATCTGCCATGCCGGCTCTTGAATCTATTACCATTGCCGACAGGCGCGATTGGAAATTACCGCCGTTTGATTTGCTCGATGACAATAAAACTGAAGTTGATAGCGGTAACATAGAAAGTAATGTTGCCATAATCAGAAAAACATTGGCCGATTTTGGAATAGAAGTGGAAATGGGCGAGGTAAATGTCGGGCCTACGGTAACCCAGTATACTCTTAGGCCGGCAACCGGAGTAAAATTATCGCAAATCGCCGCTTTACAAAACGATTTGGCATTAGCCCTGGCGGCTCAGTCTATTCGCATGGAATTGCCCATACCGGGAAAAGCTTTGGTAGGCGTTGAGGTTCCAAACAGGACAGCCCGTATGGTTAGACTTAGGGAGGTTATGCAAACTGCCCAATTTGTGGATCATAAATCCAAGTTGGCGCTTGCTCTCGGCCGTGATGTGGCTGGAAATCCGTTGGTCGTTGATTTGGCAAATATGCCACATTTATTGGTGGCCGGAGCTACAGGTACAGGCAAGAGCGTGGCAATAAACAGTCTTTTGGTTTCACTGCTTTATCGAAACACGCCGCAGGATGTTAAATTTATAGTTATTGATCCCAAGCGCGTGGAAATGACACCTTATAACGGAATACCTCACTTGCTTACGCCCGTGGTAACAGATCATGATAAAGCTGTAAATTCATTAAAATGGGCTGTCGCCGAAATGGACAGGCGTTATAGACTTCTGTCGGAATCCCATAAGCGAAATATTTCAGAATACAACGAAAGTTCAGAATTGTCCATGCACTATATAGTTATCTTGGTGGATGAATTGGCGGACTTAATGTCTGTCGCGCAGGCGGATGTGGAAGCGGCAATTGTTCGTTTGGCGCAAATGGCCCGTGCGGTCGGTATTCATTTGGTGCTTGCCACGCAGCGCCCGAGCGTGGAAATAATTACAGGTTTAATAAAAGCTAACATTACGTCTCGTATTGCTTTTGCGGTTGCTTCTCAAATTGATAGTCGGACAATTTTAGATTCCGCGGGTGCGGAAAAGCTTTTGGGTAAAGGCGATATGTTGTTTACATCCGCCGAATATAATAAGCCAAAACGGGTGCAAGGCGCGTTTATTGGGGAAAAAGAAGTTAAGCGCGTGGTTGACTTCTTTAAACAGCAAGCTGGCGCGGTAATATATAACGAAGAAATTTTGGAAAAGCCTAAAAGAGTGTTAGGCGTTCTTGGCATGGAAGGTGGAGACGAAGATGATCCGTTATTAGAGGAGGCGGCCGAAGAAGTTCGCCGCGCTGGCAAGGCATCTGCTTCCTTGCTGCAGCGCCGTTTACGTGTTGGTTACGCAAGGGCAGCGCGGCTGCTGGATATACTGGAGGCACAGGGAATAATAGGGCCGGGAGATGGTGCTAAGCCGCGGGAAGTATTTGGTATTTCCAGCGCGGAAAAGGAAGAGTACGGCAGTGAATCGCAGGATCAGGAAAATTCTGAAAATTCTTAGTAATTTGTTTATACATTCCAGGCACCCCGAAGAACTGGTAAATTTTAGCAGTTAAATGAACAGGCTTATAAAAAATGGTTTTTGAAACGAAAAAAATTGGACTTGAGACATTGGGCGAATATTTGCAAGAAGTTCGTAAGGTCGCGGGTATGGAGCTGGAGGAAGCCGCTACAAAGGCTTCTATGAAGCCGCAATTTTTAGCTTTGTTGGAAGAGGGTGCATATGCAAAATTGCCACCAGATGTTTATATGCACGGCTTTTTAAAAAGCCTTTCCAAGGTTTACGGCATTGAAGCGGAAGAATTAATTTTACAATATAGAAAAGAGCGAAGCATAGTAACGCAGTTGGCAAAAAACCATGGACTTAAAGCGGCAAAGGGCAAGCTGCTTAAGCATATTATTATAACGCCTAAAGTAGTGAGTATATTTTTAGGGTTAGCATTTGTTTTTTTAACAGTTGTTTACGTTATTTGGCAGGTGTTTTCAATAAATAAGTCGCCGAATTTGCAAATAGTTGAGCCCTATGACCGTCAGTTGGTAAAAGGTTCCTCGGCGCGTATTAGTGGTAAAACGGATCCCGGAGTCCAAGTGACAGTAAACGGTCAGCCCATATTTGTAGACTCGGAAGGGTTTTTTAATACTGAATTGGGATTAAGCACCGGCCCTAAAGATTTGGTTTTTATAGCAAAAAATAAATTTGATAAAGTTGTAAGTAAAACCATAACTATTATTCCTGACACGGCAGTTTTAAACGCACAGGTAAAGTTAGATTTATCATTTACGGGAGAGGTAGTGTTAGAATATTCACTAGATGATCAGCCTGTTTTAAATAAACGTTTTGAGGCCGGTAGTACCACTACCCTGGAGGCAGTTGATAGCATAACTGTTTCGGTAAGTGACGCAGGGTTTACGAATGTAAGCATTAACGGCAAGCCCGCCGGATTAATGGGGAAAAAGGGTGAGAAACTCGAAAATGTAACCTTTAGCCCCAATAATTAGGAAGACCGCTCATATGTGGATTAACTATTTGACAATAGGTGAACGTAAGTATACCATAATATTACCGCTAATTTGCGGCATAAAATATAAAGGTATTAATATATAATGTATGGCAAAACAAGCAGCAAAAACATCAAATCAAGAAGACGCGGGAAAATGGAAAGCGCTCTCTAGTGCTCTGGATCAAATTAAAGACAAATTTGGAGACGGCAGTATAATGAAACTGTCAGACACAAAAGCGCTAAATGTTGAGACAACGCCAACCGGTAGTATTAGCTTGGACATTGCGCTCGGAGCAGGCGGCATTCCACGCGGCAGGGTGGTTGAAATTTATGGACCCGAATCCAGTGGTAAAACCACTTTAACCTTACATATGATAGCTGAGGTGCAAAAAAGAGGCGGCTTGTCTGCATTTATAGACGCAGAACATGCACTTGATCCGGAGTATGCCCGGAGAATTGGCGTAAAATTGGAAGACTTGCTCATTTCCCAGCCGGACAACGGCGAACAGGCTTTGGATATATGCGAAACACTGGTCCGCAGTAACGGGTTGGATTTAATAGTCATAGATTCGGTCGCAGCATTAACTCCACGAAATGAAATAGAGGGTGAAATGGGCGATTCGCACATGGGACTCCAGGCTCGTCTTATGAGCCAGGCGCTAAGAAAACTGACAGCAATAATTTCTAAAACTAAGACAACCGTAATTTTTATAAACCAAATTAGAATGAAGATTGGCGTAATGTTTGGCAATCCGGAAACCACAACCGGCGGCAATGCTTTAAAGTTTTACGCTTCTGTCCGTTTGGAAGTAAGGCGAACAGCTCAAATAAAGGCTGGAGATAAAATTATTGGTAACCGGGTGAAAGTAAAAGTCGTAAAAAACAAAATTGCTCCGCCATTTAAGACCGCGGAGTTTGATATTATGTATAATGAAGGCATTTCCGCGGCCGGCGATATGCTGGATACCGGAGTGCTCTTGGGAGCCGTTGAAAAAAACGGTAATACTTTTAGTTTTGGCGACATTAAGCTTGGAGTAGGCAGAGAAAACGCAAAAACTTATTTGCGGGAGAATCCTAAGTCTTTGCAGTTAATTGATACGGATATTCGAGAAAGGTTAAAACGGGGAGATGTTGCCATTACCAATAATAAAGATGACGTCAGCTCTGAAGAATAAGCTTTATTTGCCAGGCTGTGGTGGAAAGATATTTAATTGTTTTAATTAAACTGTTTTCTGGCAGCCCCGGTTTTTAATTATATGGATCGTGACATATTAGAGATAAGAAGAAAAAAACGACGCTGTGTCAGCGTCTTTTTTCTATATAAATTTTATCGCCACATTTTTATACTGCATGTTTTTTAAGATATAATTTACCCGTTGTTTTGCAAAGCGCGGAACATTTATTAATATTTGGTAGTCTTGGGCTTTGGTGTTAAAATTAGCATTATGGAAAAAGAATTATATTGCAGCTTAGATATAGAAACTTCCGGGTTCGATCCGCTTACAAACGAGATTTTGGAAGTGGGGTTTGTTTTCTTTGAATTGGACAAAGGCGGCCTGCGGGTAACCGAAGAGTGGAAACAGGTATTTAAGCCGTCAAAGCCGGTTGACCCTAAAATTTTTGGCTTAACAGGCATAAAGCCGGAAGAGCTTGAGAACGCGCCAAAATTTTCCGAATTTCACGAATTTCTGCAAAATAAATTAGGAAGGGCGGTAATAGTTGGACACAACATTATTTTTGATATTAAATTTTTAGAGGCATTTGGCATAAAATTTTCCGGAAAGAGCATAGATACATTGGAACTGGTTCAGTGGATCTTGCCGACACATCATAGTTATAACCTTGAGAATTTAACTCACTATTTTAAAATAGAACATAAAGAGGCTCATAGAGCATTGGCAGACGCCAAAGCGTGCTTATTAGTTTTAGAGAAACTTTTGGGTGTGTTTCAAAGTTTTCCCGTCAAGCTAAAAAAGCAAATTATTGAATTGGTCAAAAATAAACTTTTGTGGTCAAGCTTTCTTCAGGCAGATTTATCGCCCATAAAATTACCGGAAATTGTTAGGCAAACTCCAAAAGCACTTTCTGGTATAAAGTTAAAAACCGGAGGGATGTATGATTTTCCCCTAGGGTCAACAGATCCTGCCGTTCAAGCCTCGTTGTTTTTACAATCCTTAAAGACTAAATCCGTGATAACTGTGCCTACCGCGGCCAAGGTTTTGGAGTTATGGAAGCTGGGTTGCGCAGAACCACAATTCGGTCCGGAGGCTCTTTTTAGCGAGGAGCGGTTTAATGCCCTGCTTCAAAAAACCGATTTGACCCATGATGAATTAAAATTTTGCCTTAAAATATTAGTTTGGAAAAATACAAATTGGCAGACCCTTTGCCTTTTAGATTTAAATTTATCTTTTTTTGGCGGACAATTCAGGTCAGTTATTTGTCAGGGAGAATTGGAATACATGGAGCCCAATGCTAAAATTATAGCTTGTGACATGGCAACTTTTTGCCAAATATCGGGGCAGAAGAATTTTAAAGGCAGGTTCGCCGTAATAAGCGGGCTTATGGAGTTTGAACAGCAAGTAAGCGCCAATATAAGCGAACGGGCAGGCAGTGGGCATATAAATTATATTTTGCGTTCCTATTATAATCCCGAGCTACATTCGGGAGAAGAGCGTTTTAAAACAATAGTTGTTGAGAGCCTGGAAAAGACAGATTTATTTTTTGGGTTAGTGGGGGCCTTGCTAAAAGTAGGTGACTCAGCCTATGAGTCGGTAAAGGTTGATGAAGTGTTAGAAAACAGTCAGCCATTTAATAAATTAAAAAATGCTGCGATTAATTATGTGGAATATTTGCAAAACGCAAACAAAACATTTCGATCGAGTGAAATAGAAAGGTTTACAAATAATTTGCTGAACTTTTTTACCATTACTGAGAATCGAATTCGTTGGGTTGAGCTTTCAGAAAAAAGGTGTACATTTTTCAGCAGTCCAATAAAAATTGCCGATTTAGTTAAGAATGTAGTTAAATCATTTTCTAAATTGTGTTTTGTAGATTCCATTGGCCATTTAGGGGTATTGGAGTACGTTAAAAGCAGGTTGGGATTGTCTGATATGGCAATACATAGCATAACTGAAACCAAGGGCACGGGCCTACAGGCTTTGCTTCCATTTGTGGATTCGGGAATTCAGTCCTTGTTTACAAATAAAATTCAATGCGTGTGCAGAGAGTCGAGTTTGAGCGATGATGAAATGCTGACGGCCGTGAGTGAGGACCATTTGCCTGCGGCAATTGTGTTTGGGGGCAGCGTACAGTTAAGGGGGTTTTACGAGCAGTATTATGAAAAGTTAAAGAATTATTGTTTTTTGGCTGCTCAGAACAGCTCTGGAGGAGCCAATAAACTGCTTAGAAATTTTAGCATAAATGAAAATAGCCTTTTGCTGGCCACAGATAAGTTTTTACTTAAGGCAATAAATAATTTTAACGCCTTGGAGCCAGTAAATACCTTAAGGGTTAAGACTTTAATTATTTGTCGCTTGCCTTTTGAGTTATTTACTCACCCTTACCAGGAAGCTGTAGCAAAATTGTTTGAGAACCCCTTTCAGCAGTACAGTCTACCGAGAGCAGTTTATAATCTTCATTGCTTGTTAAAGCTGTTTGACAGTCAGTTATTGGAAAATATATATATTTGCGACTCTAAGCTTGCTAAGCCCTACGCGAAAGCTTTTAAGGAGTATTTACTTGCCCGGAAAAATTTTGAAATTGCTTCTTAAGCCGGTTTTATTGAAGTTGTTGGGGATATTCGCAAGTTATCCACAATTTATTCTAACAGGTTTATTTAGGTGTTAATGGTACATATCAATGATTTTTTTTGGGATTGTGTTTTAAATAAGAGAGAAAATATAATTAAATTGTTCAATTCTTGACAAGGGGAAAATAGCTTGGTAAAATAAATATACAAGTTGAGTGGACAAGAAACGAAAAGACAAACGAAAAGTTCTTTAAAAACTTAAATACCCATAATTTTTAAACTCGCAGAAGGAAACCCGTCCTGAATATAAGTGTAAGTTTTAAGGCTGGTTTTCCTTCTAACTTCTCGTCATAGCCTTTCCAATCAAGGCTGTTTGAAAAACAAAAACAAAAAATGTAGATTGCCTGTTCCCCAACAGACAATATAAAAAGAAAAAAACAAAAAGAAAACAAAAAATGTTTGAGGTGCTTTATGGCACCGTAAGAGAAGTTTGAAGTGTAGTTTGAAAATTGATTGGGTTTCAGACGCTTTCTTCTTGCCACTTTAGTGGTAGGAAAGGCCTGAAGTTGATGAAATGTTGCCTACTGTCCCACGCTTTTGGATTTCACCTAGGGTGGAATCCTAAGAGAGTGGGACGGTGAGTAGCTCAAAACTTTGGGTTATAAGCGCCTTCGCCGCCATATAACCAAATGTTTTGGGCGCCGTGAAGGCGCTTTTTACTTTATTAGCAATAATCCAGAAAACTGGGTTTTTTATTTGCCATTTTTTTGTTACAATGTAGATAGATTATTAAATTTAAATCCATGTTTACTCCCGCGTTTATAGAGGAAATGAAAATAAAACTTTTACAGGCTAAATCCGATTTGGAAAATGAATTGGGAGGCTTAAGCGCTCATACCGAAATGGGCAATGCTGATGATGAAAATGCTGATGAAGTAGAATTAGACATTGTGAATGAAGATGTTATGGCCAGGATTAAAGCGGACTTGGTTAAAATTGAAGCCGCGCTTATAAAAATTGAGTCCGGCACTTACGGCATAGACGACGAAGGGAAGGAAATATCGGAAGACAGACTGCGCGTTTTGCCATGGGCGGATAAATCTATATAACGCGTATTATTTGGCAGGGCATGCAACAAGATAATACTTCGGAAAAAAATAATGGCAGCAAAAAAAAAGGCGAAAGGGTTTTGAAGGACTCTTTCGCTTTTTGGTTTTTTTTCTTATCGTGTTTAATTGGGATGGAACAGCTGTTAAAATATTTAATCTTTCAAAAATTAGCCGCTAATGAGGTTGTGTGGAATATTTTTGGTTTAACAACTTTTTATAATTACAAATTCGCTTTTAGCCTGCCTTTACCGGAGGTTATAATGTATGGGGTATATGTTTTAGTTATGTTCCTTATTGTCAGGCATGTTTCTAAAAACGTTATGACATTTGGCACGAAGCAGAAAATTGCGTGGAGTTTAATTTTTGCAGGCGCAATTTCCAATATTGGTGAAAGAATATTATTGGGTTCCGTGAGAGACTATGTTCGTATTGGGAATGGTATATTTAACTTGGCTGATGGATATATACTGGCCGGTATTGTAATGCTTTTAATTTTTAGCAAGGTGTCCGATACGGCTAAATAGCCGCTAGATTTTCATTTTTAATTGGAAAGTATTTTATGACTTCAAAAGTTTTTTCCGCGGCAGTAATAGGTCTTGACGCGGAAATAATTGAAGTGGAAGCCGGAGTTTCTAACGGCCTCCCTGCAACAGTGGTGGTCGGCTTGCCTGACACGGCGGTTCAGGAAAGTCGTGAGAGGGTTAAGGCAGCGGTGAAAAATTCCGAATGTTCGTATCCGGATACGAGAGTTTCGGTTAATTTGGCTCCGGCTGATGTGCCAAAATTGGGCACTCACTTTGATTTGCCAATAGCATTGGCCATTTTAATCGCATCTGAACAACTGTCATTTAATGTTGGCGATAAAATGTTTTTAGGCGAACTGTCATTGGATGGCCGGCTTCGGGCTGTCCCTGGAGTCTTAGCTATCGCCATAAAGGCCAAGCAGGCGGGATTAAAGGAATTGTATGTGCCTAAAGACAATGCGCAGGAAGCAGCTTTGGTTACTGGTATTCAAGTATTTGCTGTGTCATCACTGTCGGTACTACTTAAGCATTTACTTGGTTTGTTGCTATTGCAGCCTAACCCTGCTTCAGTTTTGGCAGAAAATAGTAGTTATAAAAAATCAGTTATAAATATGAAGGACGTGTCTGGCCAGGAATTAGCCAAGCGGGCACTGGAAATCGCGGCTAGTGGCGGACATAATGTGTTATTGTCCGGTCCTCCCGGCAGCGGAAAAACTTTGCTTGCTCGGGCTTTGTCCGGCATATTGCCAGAATTGTCTATGGATGAAGCTTTGGAGCTGACTAAAATTTATAGCATAGCCGGTAAGCTTAAAGATGGCATGGTAAATGTTCGTCCGGTTCGGAGTCCCCACCATACCACTTCCAATGTTGCTTTGGTGGGCGGCGGCGCTAGCCCGAAGCCTGGAGAAATTACATTGTCGCATAGGGGTATTTTATTTTTAGACGAATTTCCGGAATTTCCCAGAAATGTGTTGGAAGCTTTGCGTCAACCTTTGGAAGACGGTGTGGTTACGGTTTCTAGGGCAGCTGGCAGTTTTACGTTTCCAGCCAAGTTTACTTTGGTAGCCGCGCAAAATCCTTGCCCATGCGGTTATTTGGGTGATACCACTAAGAGGTGTCAGTGTACGGCGGGGCAAATTTTTAAATACCAGAAAAAAATTTCCGGGCCGCTTTTAGACCGTATAGATTTGCATGTCGAAGTGCCGCGGTTGCCATACGAAAAAATGTCTGAGGCTGGCAGGGGAGAAAGTTCGGAAAATATTAAGTTAAGGGTTGAGCGGGCCAGATCTGTGCAATTCCAGCGTTTTGGTGGTAGTAAGACAAATAGTGAAATGGATGTTAATGATATTCGCAAATTTTGCATTTTGGGAGAGAAAGAAAATGAACTCATAAAACTGGCAATGAAGCGCTACAATTTTTCCGGTCGCAGTTTTCATCGCATATTGAAAGTGGCTCGTACAATCGCGGATTTAGCCGGCTTGGAGGAAATTGGACAGGACCAGGTAAGTGAAGCTATCCATTATAGACCGAAAACAGAATAAAATATTAAGCATCCATTTTAACATCCTTCTTGGCTGCAATTGCGGATA
The DNA here is from genome assembly GCA_964589415.1 of uncultured Candidatus Saccharibacteria bacterium. GTDB lineage: Bacteria > Patescibacteriota > Doudnabacteria > UBA920 > UBA920 > CAZPRQ01. The sequence goes on along the minus strand of CAZPRQ010000012.1, from coordinate 2,546 downwards.
TCGTCCATTCGGCTAAAAAACTATTTGGAATATAAATTAAACGGTATTATACTATAAGCAGCAAATAATTAAGCAAGCGGGTATTGAGACAATCCTTGCTTAGCACCTAATTTATATGAAGAAGAAAGTCAGAAAAGCAATTATTCCTGCCGCCGGTTACGGTACGCGCTTTTTGCCCGCCACAAAAGCTCAACCGAAGGAAATGCTACCCGTAGTGGATAAACCTATTATTCAATATGTAGTAGAAGACGCGGTAAGCGCGGGGATTGAAGATATAATTATAGTTACAGGTTGGTCAAAACGTACCATTGAAGATCATTTTGATTATCCTTTTGAGCTGGAAAAGCGCTTGGAGGAATCCGGTAAATACGAGGAGTTGGAAGAAATTCGCCGCATTGCAGACATGGCCAATTTTTACTATGTCCGCCAGCGCGGACCGTTAGGTAATGCTACACCAATTTGGAACGCAAGAAACATAGTTGGCGACGAGCCTTTCTTGGTATTGTGGGGCGATGAGTTTGTTGACTCCAAGCCGAGTCGGAGTAGTCAGCTTATTGAGGCTTTCCAAAACTCCGATGCCTCAGCAGTCATTGCCAGCATCCGCATGAATAAGCCGGAGGACTTTAAACGATATGGTTACGCGGCTGGCACGGAAATCTCTCATGGATTATTAAAAATAAACGAAATAATAGAAAAACCGGGCGTTGGCCGCATAAATTCCGACTACGCGTTAATTGGCGGTTCTGTTTATGAACCGGAAATGTTTAGCGCCATAGAAGAGGCAATGAGAAGGCTTGAACAAAACAATACCCCCGGCGAGTTGGTTTATATAGACGCGATAAATATTTTGTTGGAGCGTGGCCGACCTTGTTACGCAAAGGAAATAGAGGGCGGAATTTTTAGGGATTGTGGCAATAAATTGGAATATTTGAAAACCGTCGTGGAGTATGGCCTTAAGCATGAAGACTTAAAAGAAGAATTTGGACAGTACTTGAAGAAATTAAAAATATAAAAAATTAACTGAAGTATGTGGAGTATTATGGGTATGCTAAAAAAAACAAAAAATAAAACCACAAAGTTAGGCGTTCTTATAATGTGTATTTTATTGCTTTCCGCGGGCTGCGGCAAGTCGGGTAGTGGCAGTTCGCAGGGTCCGGTTACACTTACATTCTGGAAGACTTTTGAGGATAGCGAAAACATGCAGATTTTAATAAATGCGTATCGGGCAAAAAATAAAAATGTCCAGGTGGTGTACACTAAAAAGAATATAGAAAATTACGAAACGGATTTGCTTAATGCCCTGGCATCGGGAAATGGTCCGGACATTTTTTCCATACACAATTCCTGGCTGCCAAAGTATATGGATAAAGTGAGTCCGGCCGATTTAAAAACTTTCCCTTTTAAGGAGTATAAAGACGCGTTTGTAGATGTAGCGGTACAGGATTTTACCAGGGACAATAAAATTTTCGCCGTTCCGCTCAGTGTTGATTCCCTAGCCTTGTATTACAATAAAGATTTAATGGGCACTGTGGGGATAGCCACCCCACCTAAAACCTGGGGCGAACTTTCCAGTCATGTGCAACGGCTTAAGCGACAAGATTCTACCGGATACTTCACTCGCAGCGGCGTGGCCGTGGGAACTTATAGCAATATAAATCGTTCGGTGGACATACTGTATTTGTTTATGTTGCAAAGCGGTGTGTTGCCGTATAGTAGCGACGGCACTCAACCTATGTTTAGTCAAGGAATTGAAAAAAATGGGAATTATACAAATCCCGCTCAAGACGCCTTAAGTTATTTTACTTCTTTCGCTTCCCCCTTGAAGAGTAATTATAATTGGAATTACAGGAGCGATTATTCCATAGATGCTTTTGCGAATGGTCGGACAGCTTATATGTACGGTTATTCTTATACTCGCGCTGCCATAGTACAGAAAGCCCCGCAGCTGAATTTTGATGCCGCTCCGGTGCCACAGCCAAATTTAGATGACCCGGCAGTAAACTTTGCCAATTATTGGGGCGAGGCTGTGAGTAAGCAATCAAAAAATCAGCAAGCTGCTTGGGATTTTTTGAAGTTTATTTCCAGCAGAGAAGCTCTGGATGCTTATTATGCCCAGGTTAAATATCCTTCTTCCAGGAAAGATTTAGTTGAGCTTCAGGCACAGGATCATGAAATTGGGGTTTTTGCCAGCGCAAATTTAACCGCAAAAGCTTTTTATAGGCCAGATCAGGCTAAAATGGACGCCATATTCGGGCAAATGATAGACGCGGTAATTTTAAAAGGTTTTAGCAGTGACGAAGCTGTAAACCAGGCTTCCCAGCAGGCTAGCACGCTAACCGGGTATTAACATGGAGATATTGTAAATTGGTTCAAATGGAACGTGGGTATGGTTATTTAGGACGACTTATTGTATAAGCATAGTATAGTATAGAGCGGTATTTTCCGCTCTATATTTTATTCATAAAATTTAGCGCTAAAAGTTTTTAAAGGTGTGTTTGGGTTTTGGTGGACAAATGTGGTATACTGAAATAAATAGCTTTCATGAA
>CAZPRQ010000011.1:0-29396 GCA_964589415.1 uncultured Candidatus Saccharibacteria bacterium | reverse complement strand
TGAAGCAATCTGGCTTTGCCAGTTGCAAACAATGGCAAGCGCGTAAGTCCTAAAACTATTTTTTTATGACAGTACTTTATAGAAAATACAGGCCTCAGACATTTTCTGAAGTGGTGGGTCAAAGGCAAATAATACAAACCTTAAAAAGCCAAGTTGACAGTGGCCAAATTTCGCATGCCTATATTTTTACGGGCATGCGGGGAGTGGGGAAGACTTCCATTGCCCGCATATTGGCCAAAGCTCTGAACTGTTTGAAAATAAAAGATGGTGAACCTTGCGGAAAATGCCAAGTGTGCAAACAGACTGAGCATGGCAGATACATGGATTTAGTGGAGATTGACGCGGCATCCAGTACAGGAGTTGATAATATTCGGGATTTAATTGAACACGTGAAATTCAGCCCCAGCGCCGGACGCTATAAGGTTTTTATTATTGATGAGGTTCACATGCTTTCAAAAGGGGCGTTTAACGCTTTGCTTAAGACTTTGGAAGAACCTCCACTTCACGCGATTTTTATTTTGGCCACTACGGAAATAAGTAAGGTGCCGGCGACCATAATTTCCAGATCTCAGCGGTTTGATTTTAAGAGAATTTCTAAGGAAGATTTAGTCATTTATTTATCTTACGTTCTCAAGCAGGAAAAAGTTAAGCTTCAGACGGGTGTTGTAGAACTTGTCGCAGAGCAGGCCGAGGGAGGCGGTCGGGACGCTCTGTCGCTTATGGAAAAGGTTCTTACCTTGGGCGAGCAGGCGACCATGGAAGATGTTCGCGCACAGTTGGGAGTTACGGACGTTGCCAGGTGTGAAGAATTACTTACCAAGTTAATTTACGGTCAAGTTGAAGCAATACCCTCATTTGTTATTGCTTTGTCAGAACAGGGGGTGGATTTTTCTATTTTTAATAAGGATTTTTTGGAGTATTTACGTAAGGCGTTGACGTTAAAAATGACAGGGCACTTTCAGGGTTCAGAGCTTGACGCGGAAAAGCAAGAAGTCTTGCGAGGTATGGTTTTAAATATAAGTTTGCCAGAACTTATGTTTATAATCCGTTTGTTTTTAAGATCGTATAAAGAAATTGGGGATTCACCCAGTGCTGATATTCCTATTTTGCTGGCCGCGGCAGAAGCCGCGCATAAGTATTCGGCCAAAAATTTAAGCAAGCCATCAATTATACAACATGCCGATCCAGCCTTGGAAAAATTAAACAAGCCAAAAAATTCCGTCCAGCCAAATGGGGTGGCAGCATCGGTATTGGGGCAGAACGCAAAAATTAATAATGAAATTAGTTTGCCTGAAGTGCGCTTATTTTGGCCAGCAGTAATAGATAAAATTAAAGACATAAACGGTCCGTTGGCAAATTTGGTAAAAAACTCGCCCATTCAGGCTGTTTTAGACGGACAAATAATTTTAGGCGTAAAATACGCTTTCCACAAACAAAATTTAGAAAACCCCAAACACTTAATGCAGCTTGCGGAGGCAGTGGAAAAAATTTCCGGTAAAACTTTGGGAGTTGTTGCTCAAATGGTAAAAGATGACGCGGTAGACGCGCGGCCTACGCCAGAATCGCTTGGAGAGGCGCTTAAGATTTTTGGCGGAGAAGTTATGGATTAAGTTATTTAGCGCAAGGCATTTTTAACGCAGTTAGAATGAATAACTGACTGAATATAGGCCGTGTCAATCTATTGTCCAATTTTTTCGTCATAACTATATTTTTAAGGAGAAAAACGCATGCTTGAAACAAAAGAGCAAAAAAAATATTTTTTCACTGTAGTCATATTAATTTTACTTCTCACCATTGTTTCTTTGTGGAATCGGGGAAAATTTAGTTATGTTGAGGTTCCGTTAAAAAATGATGATCGGCAAATTGATGTGGAAGCTTATTTGAATTATTTGGAGTCGTTAAACGTGGACTCACAAGCCAGTAAAGAGACTTTCAAACAGGTTATAGATGAAAGCGATATACGAAGGCAGATTGAGGAAGATTTGCGTATAAGCCAGATTATAGTTCAGCCTGAAATAGAAAGTAAGCTTTTCGCAGTTACCGAGTATTCCGGAAAAGATGGTATAATTGATTATTTGTCGCGCAGTACCGGACTCGCGTTGTATTTTAGCACTCAAGCCAAAAAGTCCACCCCCAAGCTTTTTGCTTCCGATATTGATGCTTCATTGGCAGCTAAAAGCGAATTTGAAGATTTTTACCAGCAGCTATTGAAACTTGAAACCCCAGAGGAGGCTATTGAGCTGCAAAGGCGTTTCGCGGGTATGTATGAGGCCTATGGCGATTTATTGTCCGCTTCTGAAAGTTATGCCAGGAGTCTAGATGAGAACCCGTGGGACGAAGTATACAGATCTTACGTTATTGTCAATGAGCAGGCAAAGCTCTATGATCAGGAGCTTGAGAAAATAGAAAATAAATACAAGCTGGCGGGGACGGTTATCGCGCCGTATTATATTGTCCAGGCAAAAGAAAAAAAATCTGTTTTTGTTAAGACCGCGCATGCGCTTTTCGGAGTTGGCGATATTACAATTACCATGGGAGATATTCCGAGGATAATTCGGGAAGCCGTTGAAGAAGGGTTGGCAAACTCTTTTTCAAAGTTTATGGGACGATTTTTGGAAAAGGTCATAGCAAAAATTGAAGAGAATTACTTGATAGCAAATTTTTTGTTTTACTCCGATGCGTTGGTGTCTGGACAGTATATAGATGACTATTTGACCAAATATGTACAAGATTCGCTGGATAGAAAAATTATTAAGAAATTTATTCCTAAATTGCAGTGCGGTTCCAAGCCCCAGAATTTACAACCGGTTTTTAAAGCCAAAGCCCAGGAGTATTTAGGTTTCGATCCTTCTATTATAGATCCCAATGACCCCGATTATTACGAGAAAATGGCTAGAGTTGGAAATTATTTAGCTTCACCGGGAGGTTGGAAGTCTTATTACGAAGATTTGGCTTCCCAGGCGGAAACAGAAGCGGAAAAAGCGGCTGAACGGGAATTAATTAGCCCTGGATTAAAAGCCCCCAGAGATATTTTTAAAAATTCCATTTCAATTTCCATAAATAATATTGTCAGCGCTCAAAGAGCGAGCTTTAATTCACTTATGAGTTTAGGCGTTCAGAATTCGAAAAATTTTATTAGCGAAATGGTAAGTAAAATGACAGAAACGCTTGTTAACAAATTTGTTTTTCGAGGCGCGACAGGCAACAATAGCCCCATTGGGGTTTTAAAGGAGCAGTCAACCTGCTTAGCCGCCGCCCAAATAAATTTGGTTTTGCCTACGTCGGATACCCTGTACAGTCCGCCTGCCCCCGCGCCAGACGCGAACGAACTTTTACGGCAAGAATGCGCCAAGTATCCAAGGGGATGCCAGGACCCCAATGCGTTTAATAGCGCTAATTAAGCTTAGTATTGCCGACGTGCGTTTAATTTCAAGTACGACAGGATTTAGATGCTTGGCCAAGGTGCCTGAGGCGCTGATACTGTTTGAGGAAATGCATTGGCAAAAGCAAGCGCGTTCGTCTAAACTTAATGCAAAATGAGTTTTTAGCGTTTGTGGTATAATATTATAAGAAGAAATGATTAAAAGGGTAATTATATGTTTACTGAAAATAATTTTTCTGAAAAAAAAATTGATATTTCCAAACAACTTTCTTTTGGCAAAAACCTTATAATTTTCGTAGTTGTAATAAGCTTAATGGCCGGAAGCGTTGGAGGGGCTTTGGGAGTGTGGTTTTTGGCCGGGACTCCCAAGGGGCAGGCGTTACTTCTTGGGTCATCGGCTAGTAACCCTGTGTCTAAAACCATTCTTTTGGAAGAAGAATCAGGAGTTATAGAAGCGGTAAAAAAAGCCAGTCCGGCAGTCGTGTCCATTGTGGTTAGTAAAGATGTCGGCAGGTATAGGTCGTTTGAATATAATCCTTTCGATTTTCCATTTTGGGGACTTCCTCTAGAAGAACCCTCAGGAGACACCTCTCCGAACATACAGCAAATTGGAGCCGGTAGTGGATTTTTTGTTTCGGCGGAAGGATTGATTTTGACAAATAAGCATGTGGTTCAGGACGAAGAAGCAAGTTATACTGTTATTACTCAAGACGATAAGGAATATGAGGCACAAGTAGTGGCCAGGGATCCAAAGAATGACTTGGCAATAATCAAGGTAGACATGGAAAATGCGCCATATTTGGAATTGGCGGATTCATCCAGTTTGCAGATTGGTCAAAAAGTTATAGCAATTGGCAATTCTTTGGGGCAGTATAAAAATACAGTAACTACCGGCATAATATCCGGTATAGGCAGAAGTGTGGGCGCAAACGATCAAGCTGGATTTGAAAATTTAGAAGGCGTTATTCAAACAGACGCGGCTATAAACCCAGGCAATTCCGGCGGACCATTGTTAAATAGCGCCGGTATGGTTATTGGCATAAATACGGCAGTGGACAGAGAAGGGCAGTTGGTCGGTTTTGCCATACCATCCAATGATGCAAAGAGGTCATTGGACAGTTACGACAAAAATGGAAAAATAATTAAACCTTATCTGGGGGTGAGATATATTATTATTACTCCGCAAATCGCGAAAGTGGAAAACTTGCAGATAGATTATGGAGCACTGGTCATACACGGCAATAGGATGTCCGAATACGCGGTTATACCGGGCAGTCCCGCGGATAAGGCGGGTTTGGTCGCCGGAGATATAATTCTTGAGGTTGACGGAGTAAAGTTGGGACATGGCGAAACTTTAACACGGCTTATTGGGAGAAAAAACGCGGGCGAACAAATTGAGCTGAAAATATTTCACAGGGGACAGGAAAAAGACATGGTAGTAATTTTGGAAGAAATGAAGTAGTCCATTATATGAAAATATTGGGGATAGATTACGGCCATCGGAGGATAGGGTTGGCAGTGAGTGATGAAAATTTAATATTGGCGCGCGAATTGGACATTTTACAACCAAAACAATTTTGGAACGAGTTACCTTCTCTGTTAAAAAGCCATGAAATATCTCGAATCGTGTTAGGTTTACCTATTGGCGTCTCGGGCAATGAAACAGAAAAAACCAAACAAGTTAGGGAATTTGGGGCAAAATTAGAAATTAAAGCATTGGTTCCCGTAGATTATTTTGACGAGCGTTTTTCGTCCGTTATGGCGAAGAATGCTCCCGGTGGAAAGATTAATGTGGACAGTTTAGCGGCCCAGATAATTTTGCAAAATTATTTAGATACTCAAAAGAATGTCGGCTAGATTTAAGAGTTATTTAGGTTTTACGCTTATAGAGCTGTTGGTCGTAGTTTCTATAATCGGGCTGTTGGCCAGTGTGGCTTTAGTTTCGTTTAACTCCGCGCGCGTAAAGGCCAGGGACGCAAAAAGACGGGCAGATTTATCCCAAATAGGCAAAGCCTTGGAATTTTATTTTGACAAGTATGGAACATATCAGGTGTCTGGCGGGGGGTGGCGTTCCGTTCCCTCTAATCCGGCGACTGCCTGTGGCTGCGGATGGCTGGGCTATAAAGATGGGGGTTCATACCCAATGGCTGTTACTGAAGTTTTAAAAAATGAAGGATTTTTAGCTAGAGATATCGTAGATGATCCAAAAGGGCCCAATCCCAGCTATATGATTTATTTGGCCGGAACCAATTCTTCCCCACTGTTTTGCTTATATGCGACTTTGGAAAACCCAATTGTTTCCGAGGCCGCCCTTATAGATTCTTCATGCGCGCCGAGCGTGGATACCGATTACGGGAAAAATTTTGTATATATGAATTAAACTAAATTTATGTCTGAATTTCGATCACCGCAGGGCGGGATCTTCACACTAGATAAAAAATATTATGTCTGAGTTTCGACAAAATCCAATAACAAAGCAGTGGGTGCTTATTGCGCCAAGCCGAAATAAGCGGCCGGACCAGTATAAGACATATTCGGTTATGCATGGTATGCCGGAGCGTGATGCTTCTTGTGTATTTTGTCCCGGTAATGAGCATGTGAATCCGGAAATTTTAAAAATACCGAATGGAACAGATTGGCAAATTCGAGTAATTCCAAACAAATTTTCCGCGCTTGGGCATACTGTAGTTTATAGAAATAAACTTTTTTATACTTCTCATTCGGGCGATGGTGACCATGAAGTTATTGTGACAAGACATCATAACGAACCCGTGGCTTTGCAGTCTATTGCGTTAGTCGAAATGACTTTGAAATTGTTTATTGAACGGATTAAGGCGCTTTCCGGCCATAAAGAATTAGCATACGTACAAATTTTTCACAATCATGGTCGAGATGCCGGAGCTTCAGTAATTCATCCGCATTATCAGCTATTAGCCACTCCGATTGTGCCGCCGCACGTACATTCGGAAATTATTGGCTGTCATAAGTATTTGGAGCAGCATAAAAAATGCGTATATTGTGATATTATAAAAGAAGAACTATTGGTAAAAGACCGTTTGGTTTATGAAAGCGAACACTTTGTTGTTATTTCCGCTTACGCTTCCAGGAGTCCTTTTGAAACATGGATTTTGCCTAAACGCCACGGAGCGCGTTTTGAAGAAATGTCGGGGGAGGAACTAAAACATCTCTCCTTTGTTTTAAAGGTTACCTTGGGTCAGCTTTATACCAAGCTTTCAGATCCACCATTGAATTTTTATATCCATACCATGCCAATTGACAGGGGCGGGGTACATGCCGAACATGAAGAGCAGGCATTTCATTGGCACTTAACCATTTTTCCCCGCATTACCATTTGGGCCGGATTTGAATTTGCCACAGGCATTCCCATAAATCCCATACCCCCGGAGGTAACTGCTAAATTTTTAAAAGGTGAATAAAATGAAAAAACTTATTTTGGCCAATTGGAAGCTTAATCCTATTACCATAGCCGAAGCAAAAAAACTTGCCAACAAGATTGAGCGGGTAACACATAACACAGTGGTGTTATGTCCACCACCTGTACTGCTTTCCAGCGTAGAATACCCTATGCTGGGTTCTCAGGATTGTTTTTGGCAGGATAAGGGTGCATTTACCGGGCAAATCTCACCATATCAATTAAAAAAATTGGGAGTGAAATATTGTTTAGTTGGCCACAGTGAAAAAAGAGCTGTTTGTGATAGTGAAGAACAAATAAATGCCAAAATTCGGGCATTATTGCGTTATAATATTACTCCGGTGCTTTGCGTGGGATACGGAACCGAGCCGGATGAAGATGATTTGAAGGTTACCGACGTAATTCGCCAACAGTTAAATATGGATTTGGAAGGAATAGATGAAAAGAAGGTTGTAGTGGCTTACGAACCGGTATGGGCCATATCTTCCGGCAACGCCACGCATCATTTGGTGGCTACGTCCGAGCATGCGGAAAAAATTGCCATATTTATAAAGTCAAAATATAAAGTAAAAACGGTGTTGTATGGCGGAAGCGTAAATTATGTCAATGCTGAATCTTTTTTACATCAGGAACATATAGATGGATTGTTAGTGGGTGCGGAAAGTCTTATCCCCGGGCATTTCAATAAAATAATAAATTTATGATCCGAATAGGAACCCACAGTATTTGGGTTATACGGATTGTCCCATTCGGGGTATTAGGATTCTAGTTTATGATATACATTGCGTCAGATCACGGCGGTTTTAAATTGAAAAATCATATAAAAAACTTTTTAACAAAGAGCGGTTTTAAGTATGAAGATTTAGGGCCGGTAATATTTAATCCTTCAGATGATTATCCGGATTTTGCCGCAAGAGTTTCCGCTCGGGTATCCAAGCAGCCTAACAAGCACGTAGGGATTTTACTATGCCGGAGTGGACAAGGGGTAAACATAACAGCTAATAAATTTAAAAATGTGAGGGCGGCCTTGGTCTGGAATGAAAAAGAGGCTAAAGCCAGCCGTACAGACGATTTAGCCAATGTCTTGAGTTTGCCGAGCGATTACATAAAAGCGCCATTGGCCGATAGGGTGGTAAAAGCTTGGCTTGTCACGCCATTGGGAACACAGAGTCGGCATTTGCGCAGAATTAAAAAGATTAAAAAAATAGAGAAAATGATTTTTAAATAGCACCAATATTCTTATGCCACTTCTTGTACCTGCCATACTTGAACACACTAAGGAGGCTTTTGAAACTAAAGCTTCGCAAATAATAAAAATTCCCGGCGTGGAAAGAATCCAGGTAGATTTTGGCGATGGCAAGTTTGTGCCTAATTCTATTTTGCCAGTTTCCGAAATTGACATGTTAAATCCCGCTTTTATTTGGGAAGCTCACCTTATGACCGAAGAGCCGCAGGACTTTTTGGATTATCAAATTGCCGGATTTAAAACCGTCATACTTCATTACGAAGCTTTTAAAAATGTTGAATCGCTTAGGCAGGCTTTAGTTGTAATTAAACAGTCTAATATAGAGCCCGGTTTATGCATTAAAGCAGAAACGCCGGTTTCCGTACTGGCAGATTTTGCCGATGAAGTTAAGCATTTTCAGCTAATGGCTATTCATCCGGGGTTTCAAGGGACACCATTTTTAGAAGAAACCTATGAACGCATAACGGAATTGAGAAAGCTGCTGCCAAATGCTATAATAGAAATAGATGGTGGTATAAATGAAACCAACATAAAAAAAGTCGCTTTAGCCGGCGCCGATTTACTAGTTGTCGGCTTAGCCTTATTTAAAGAAAATCATCCCAGCCTAACCTTTGAAAAATTATCCAGTGAAATTTCAAAACTGGAATAAATGAAAATTTTTTCTCTCGAAATGGAAACGCAAGTGTTGGGATGGGGGCGTCGGATTGGGAATTGTACTTGATAACATTGTAATATCTTTTGACTTGCGCCGCTTCTTCTGATTCACTGGGTGGATGTGGGTAATTGGGTGCAGGTTCTCTACTGTTGAGGAGAGATGGTCCCTTTAGGGACCAGAGAGGTTGCGGTATGCAACACAAAAGAATTACCCCTAAAACTTTACTAATAAATTCCCGTAAGTTGCGCACTGAACAAACACCATGGGAATCAAAGTTATGGTATCATTTGCGTGCCGGCAGATTTTATGGATTGAAGTTCAAGCGCCAAGTACAAATCGGGTTTTATATATACGACTTTAGTTGTCGGGATAAACAGGTTATTATAGAAGCTGACGGAGGACAGCACAGTGAGCAATTAATTTCCACATACGACCAACAGAAGCAATCATACGCAGAAAAACAAGGCTATAAAGTTTTGAGATTTTGGAATAATGAAATAGATAATAATATCCAGGGAGTATTAACTAAAATTAAAGAAGCATGCGGGGCGTGATTGTAACCTCTCTGCCTCGGCTGCACTCGGCATCTCCCCTCAGGAGGGGAGAAAAACTACAACCTCTCCCTTAATAGGAGAGGGAATCAAATTGAATATGAAACTGTCTACCAACGAATTAAAATACAAAGCAAACGATATCCGACAGGATATTATTGGTATGCTTCTCGAAGCTGGCAGCGGGCATAGCGCCGGGCCTTTGGGTATGGCTGATGTTTTTACCAGTCTGTATTTTGATGTTTTAAAGCATGATCCAAAAAATCCCGAGTGGGAAGGCAGGGATTATTTTATTTTGTCCTGCGGACATATATGTCCGGTTTTGTATGCCAGTCTTGCCGAGGCCGGGTATTTTCCTAAGGCTGAATTGAAAACTTTGAGAAAATTTGGTACGAGGCTCCAGGGACATCCTCATAATTTGTCTTTGCCGGGCATAGAAACTACTTCTGGTCCGCTGGCTCAGGGTGTAAGCCAGGCTGCGGGAATTGCGTATGGGCTTAAAACTGACCATAAGCATAATCATGTTTATGTGGTTATGTCTGACGGTGAGCAGCAGGAAGGCCAGGTGTGGGAAGCTGTTATGTTTGCCGGTAAATATAAATTATCTAACCTGACAGCTATTTTGGACCGTAATAATATTCAAATTGACGGTTATACTGAAGATATTATGCCCTTGGAAAGTCTGAAGGCAAAATATGAGGCGTTTAATTGGCATGTAATGGAAGTAGATGGTCACAACATTGATCAGATTTCAAGCGCCTGTCATGAAGCCAAAGCCATTTATGAAAAGCCGACGGTGATTATAGCGCATACAATTCCAGGTAAAGGAGTGGATTTTATGGAAGGTGATTATAAATGGCATGGAACCCCGCCCAATAAAGCCCAGGCAAAAAAAGCGCTTGATGAATTAAGAACGTTGAAAGGCAGTATAAAGGGAGAACATGAATAATTTTTTTTGACGAAGTATAATTAAATTATGATAGGATTGAATTCTAAAATTGAGCTTTCGGATTTAGAGCAGCAGCCGACCCGAAACGGTTACGGCGAAGCGCTTTTAGAGTTGGGGGCAAGCAATGAACAAGTAATGGTTTTGACGGCCGATTTGGCGGAAAGTACCAGGGTGCTCGAATTTTCTCAAAAGTATCCGGAGAGATTTGTGGAATGCGGAGTTGCCGAACAAAATATGATGGGAGTGGCTGCTGGCCTTGCTTTATATGGCAAGATACCTTTTGTTTCATCTTATGCCACTTTTTCACCCGGTCGCAGCTGGGACCAGTTAAGGGTTTCCGTATGTTACAGCAAGGCAAACGTGAAAGTTGCTGGTTGTCATACCGGGGTTTCCGTGGGTCCTGACGGTGCCACGCATCAGGCACTCGAAGACATTGCTATTACCCGGGTTTTGCCGAATTTAATTGTTGAAGTACCTTGTGACGCAATTGAAGCGAAAAAAACCGTTTTAGCTTTGGCGGCCAAGGAAGGGCCGGCCTATTTTAGACTTGGGCGTGAAAAAACTCCAATTATGACCCATCTTCAAACGCCATTTGAAATTGGCAAGGCGCACATTATGAAAACAGGAAAGGACGTGGCTATTATTGGCAGCGGTCCAATTTTGTATAACGCGCTTATGGCTGCTTTTGAGCTTGAGCGTGAAGGCATAGCTTGCATGGTGGTGAATAACCATACTATTAAGCCTATTGACACAGATACAATTGTCCAAGCAGCCAAAAAATGTAAAGCGGTGGTAACAGTCGAGGAGCACCAGATTATGGGCGGTGCTGGTAGCGCGGTGGCCGAGGTGCTAATTAAGCATTGTCCGGTTCCAATGGAAATTATAGGCATGCCTGATACATTTGGCGAGTCCGGGCAGCCGGAAGAACTAATGGAAAAATACGGAATGTCGGTAAAAGCAATAAAATTTGCCGTGGTAAGGGTAATTGGGAAAAAGAGAAAATAAAGGGCATAAGATTATAATTTTATTTAAATGCGTTGAAAAATAAATTAGGTTTTACACTCATAGAATTATTGGTGGTAATTTCCATTATTGGGCTATTGGCCAGTGTGGTGCTGGTGGCGTTAAATAGTGCCAGGATAAAATCGCGCACCGCCAAGCGCGTGTCGGACCTGGCGCAGCTTCGCAAGGCTTTGGAGCTGTATTATAATGAGAATAATCAATATCCGGTAAGTCCCTGTGATGCAGAAGGCTGTTGGGCGGGTGTCTATAGTTGTTGGGGGCCGGATACTTCCGCGTACATACCTAATTTAGGGGCGTTTGTAACGCAATTACCCAGAGATCCCAGAAATCATACCAATTGCGGCGAGCAATATATTTACTATTCCGATGGTGTAAATTTTAAGCTTATTTCTCATGCACCTGAAGAATGCACGGAAGTAAAAGCTAAGTACCGCAACATAATAGATCCTATCAGAGACTGTTGGGCATTTGGTTATTGGAGTCCCGGCGGCAGTGGCTGGTAGAAAAATTTAGAATTATATATTATTAAATTTTGGTTTATGGACATGAATGAACAAATGGATCAGAACGCGGCAGATTTTAGCCAAATGCCCACTGCTCCTACCTCACCCAGCCAATCTGTTTTGTCATCTGGCCAATCTGAGCAGCCCGCGGGGGCATCTAAAAGTGTGACAAAACTGCAAATTGCCTTGGTTGTCGGGGTAATGCTAGTCGCTTTGGCCGCGTTTTACTATTTTTTAAGCCGTACGCCTAAAACGCAATATCCTTCAAAAATGCCTCCGGCTGCCGTGCCTGTGAAGTAAGCTTATGCCGATTATTTTTTCCGCAAAAAGCAAGACCTCTGGGTTTACGCTTATTGAGTTGTTGGTGGTTGTCTCAATAATTGGGCTTTTGGCCAGTGTTGTTTTAATCTCAATGAATAATGCCAGGATTAAAGCCAGAGATGCAAGGCGGAAGGGTGATGTTGTTCAATTCCAAAAAGCTTTGGAATTGTACTATGACGCTAACGGACAATATCCGGCTTCGGGAGGAGCGGTGCAGCCGAACGCCGGCTGGTCAAACAGCAACGATTCCAGTTGGAATACCTTGCAAACCGCTTTGAGCCCATACATGGCCAGGTTGCCGAAAGACCCAAAAGAGACAACTGACACTTTTCCTGGATGGAGCGGGTACTCCTATGCTTATTATTCCTTAGGCTATGGATGCAACCAGCAGTGGTATATGCTGGTGTATAATTTGGAAACCGCGGAGGGGAAAGATTCCGGGGTGCAGTCTTGCGACGGAACTTTTTTTCAGTACGGAGGAAATGCATCCAATACAACCGTCAAAACAGTGGGGGCCAAGGCAAGATAAATTATGGGAAAAATAATTTCACATAAAAAGTATAATTTTCAGACAGGCTTTACCCTCATAGAATTATTGGTTGTAATTTCTATTATAGGATTATTGTCCAGTGTTGTTTTAGTCTCCATGAATAGCGCTAGGCTAAAAGCTAGGGACGGCAGGCGGCTTTCGGACATGAGGCAAATTCAAACTGCGTTGGAATTATATTATGATAAAAATAAACAATATCCCAATCCGGCCTGCGATCCTTTGGGAAATTGTTCAGTGACTACTTGCAGCGGCTGGGACAGCAGCGGTGACGGGGAATTTATTATCGCGCTAAAAAACGACGGCATTCTTTCCAACAGTCCCATGGATCCGAGAAACAGCCCGGTTTCTTGCGGCACATATCACTATCGGTATTATCGTTATGGAGCAGACGTGGCAGGCAATTGTGATCCTTGTCAAGGCAGGGCATATTATGTGATCGGGTTTAACACCTCGGAATCCATTACCGGCGTACATCCCAAGAGTCCCGGTTGGAGCTGTAATATAAGAAATTGGCAAGGGGAATTTAGTTGGGTGGTGGGGAAGTGTGAATAAGGAAGGTTTATTGCTGTAAAATAGTGCTTTGCCACGCTGGCTGTTTGTAATCTATTCAATTTAATCAAAACTATACCACTTATGGACGATCGTCCATAAGTGGTATAGTGTATTTAGATGTCGGAATTATGTAAAAGATAAATCTATGTCATACTAAATATTTTGTGGTATAATGAATGGGTAAAGAAATCTTCAGATAACCAAACAAAAAGCAAAATTATGTTTGATATTATAGCTATCGGTGACGCGACAATAGATACGTTTTTAATGATACACGATATAGAGATTGAAAGGCGCGGCGGTAAGTTGAAAGCGGTTATAAATTGGGGAGACAAGCTGCCGGTAGATGAATTTTACAGAACTGTGGCAGGCAACGCGGCAAATAACGCTGTTGGCAGCGCCAAATTAGGTATGCGCACCGCTTTTTATACTGTACTGGCCCACGATGTCGGTGGTCGGGAAATTATTCATAAAATGCAAAAAGAAGGCGTGTCGACGCGCTATATTGTAATAGATGAGAGGCACGGCACAAACGCTTCTACCGTACTGTCGTACGATGGAGAACGTACGATTTTTGTTTATCATGAACACCGAACATACAAGCTGCCGAATTTTGTCCACTCCACTTGGGCTTATTTGACCAGTATGGCTAACGGGTTTAGCGATATTTATAAGGATTTGGCAAAATACATTGACCGTTATGAGGTAAAATTGGGTTTTAATCCCGGAACATTTCAGTTGCGAGCCGGAATAAAAGCCAATAAAATTATTTTGGAGAGGACGGAACTTTTGTCTTTAAATGTTGAAGAAGCTCAGAGCTGGGTGGGTGATTGCGGGCGCGATCCCGAGGAGTTATGTTTGAAGCTTAGAAAATTAGGGCCAAAGTCCGTTGTTTTGACCGATGGCCGCAAAGGCGCCTACAGTCATTCCGATGAAGGATTTTATTATATTCCTGAATTTCCGGGCAAGAGAGTGGAGGCAACGGGCGCGGGCGACGGATTCACAACCGCTTATATGGCCGCGCTTTTTCATGGAAAATCCCACCAGGAAGCATTGGCTTGGGGTCCGGTTAATGCCGGCAGCGTAGTTCTTCATGTGGGTCCTCAGGCTGGGTTGCTTAGCAGGCATGAAATAGAAAAACGCCTGAAGAAAATGAAATCATACCGCGCGGTTGAAATTAAAGATGAAAAAACAAAAAGATATATTTTCAAGAGCGCAGCTCAAAAGCAGGATTAATTATTCTAATTATGGCTATTAAACGCGCTACTTTAAAAATTATTTTGTTACTTTGCTAATTAGCAATTGATTAATATTTTTTGATGCTGGTCCATATTAAAGAATTTTTTAGCAGGCCTGAGGTGATAGGTAATTTTGCCTACCCGGCTTTTAATACTCAGAATTTGGAAACCACCATGGGTATTATAGAGGCGGCGGAAGAAATGAATACGCCGGTTATTATTGAGACCAGCGAGGGAGCTATACAATATGCCGGTTTGGAAACTATATATGAAATTATGGCAACATTGGCCATTAAAGCCAAGGTTCCCATTGCCTTGCATATGGATCATGGCAAGAATGTTGAGCAGCTAAAGCATGGCATAGAACTTGGATATTCCAGTGTTATGATTGATCATTCTGGCTTGGATTTTGAACAAAACGTCAAAGATACAAAAGAAATGGTGGAATTTGCAAAACAGGAAGGCGCTTGGGTGCAGGGTGAAATTGGACGCATGCGAGGTAGCGAGGATTGGGTATCGGTGAATGAAGCGGAAACTTTATTGACTGACCCGAAGGAAGCGGAAAAATATTACCAGTTAACCGGCGTAAATACCTTGGCGTGTTCGGTGGGGACCGTGCATGGAATTATTAAAATACGGGGCGGCGTTACTCCGCACGTAGACTTGCCACGAATAAAAGCTATTTATGATCTGGTAAAAATTCCTTTGGTTTTGCATGGCGCCAGCGGAGTTGATGAAAATGTAATAAAACAAGCAATTAAAAACGGTATCGCGATTATTAATATAGACACGGAACTCAGAATAGCTTTTGCTCAGGCGCTGAGAAAAAATTTAGAAGAAAAGCCGGAAGAAATTGACCCCAGGCATTTATTAAAGCCGAGTATTGAGGCGGTTAAACAAGCGGCAATAAAAAAATTGGAACAGTTTGGGACAAAAAATATTATAACTTAATCCGAATAACTCGAATTCTGCAATCCCTGCCTACGGCAGGCAGGCTAATGACCCGAATTAGGCGCAGAAAGCATTTGAGGCATTCGGATTGTCCCCATTCGGGGGTATAAGGATTCTAAAAATATGAATAAAATTCGCGTTGCAATAAATGGATTTGGCCGCATTGGCAGGCAGGCATTTAAATTGGCTTTGGAAAAGAAGGAGCTAGAAGTGGTGGCTATAAACGATTTGACTAGTCCGGAAGTTTTGGCACATTTGTTAAAATATGACAGCAATTATGGCCGTTATCCGGCGGAAGTGGGTCATACTGAAAAAGCATTGGTAATAGACGGGACAGTTTATATGGTATATGCGGAAAAGGATCCTGAAAAATTGCCATGGGGAAAGCTAAAAGTGGACGTGGTCATAGAATCGACCGGACGTTTTACCGACAGCGAGAAGGCCTCCGCTCACATAAAGGCCGGCGCGAAGAAAGTTATTATATCGGCCCCGGCCAAAGATGAAGGTATAACGCCCACTATTGTACTGGGAGTAAATGAACAGTCTTACCGCGGCCAGCCTATTGTTAGTAATGCTTCATGCACGACTAACTGTATTGCCCCTGTTATGGCAGTTTTGGAAACCGCCTTTGGTATAGAAAAAGCTTTAATGACTACGATCCATAGCTATACCGCTGAGCAGAATTTGGTAGACGGTCCGCCTCCCGGCGGCAAGGCTAATGATTTGCGACGTGCCCGAGCCGCCGCGGTTAATATTATTCCCACTACCACAGGAGCTGCCATTTCCGCCACCCAGGCCTTGCCCGAATTGGTAGGTAAATTTGACGGTCTGGCTATTCGTGTACCCACACCGGTCGGCAGCTTATCTGACTTTACCATGGTATTAAAGAGAAAAACAACCAAGGAAGAAATAAATAAAGTCTTTTCCGACGCGGCCGGTCAAAAACGCTATAAAGGTATATTGGAGGTTTCCAATGAACCGCTGGTTTCTTCCGATATTGTAGGTAATTCCGCATCCTGTATTGTGGATTTAAACCTGACTCAAGTGGTAGACGGGGACTTGGTAAAAGTAGTGGCTTGGTATGATAATGAATTTGGTTATAGTAATAGGTTGGTAGAAGAGGTTATAATGCTTGGCAAAAATTAAAATTTTTTATGGAGTTTATTAAATCTACAACTTTTAAGGATACAAGCGTTCTACTTAGAGTAGACATAAATGTGCCTTTAAACGAGCAATCCGGCCAGGTTGATGATGATTTTCGAATTCGCCAGATATTGCCGACTATTCATATGTTGCAAGAAGGGGGTAACAAAATTATTTTATTGGCGCATTTGGGCAGGCCGGAGGGACATTGGAAAAAAAGTTTTTCCTTGAAAGCCGTGGCCGAGCATTTGGCGAAGTTGCTTAATTTGCCTTTTCATTGCGCTGACAAAAATTGGCCGAGCGGAGGTGGAAAAAAAGTTGTGTTTTTTGACGGGAATATTTTGGAAGACAAAAACCAAAAACTGGTTATGGCCGCTAAATATAGCGATTTAATCGTGCTCGAAAATATTCGATTTTACAAAGGTGAGGACGAAGACGATCCGGTATTGGCTAGCAAGTTAGCCAATATTGCCGATGTTTATGTAAATGACGCTTTTTCCGACGACCACCGCAAAGCCGCTTCCATAACAGGCATAACCGAAAAGCTGCCAAGTTTCGGTGGACCGCTTTTGGAAAAAGAAATAAAATCCTTAACGCATATTTTGCAGAAAAGCAAGCATCCGTTTGTAGTCTTGATGGGAGGCATAAAAATTTCCGATAAGGCTAAAACTTTGGAAAATCTGGGCAGGCGGGCAGATCGAATACTTCTTGCCGGGGGGATGGCAAATTTAATTTTTAAATCCAAGGGTATGGAAATTGGTTTTTCCAAGGTGGAAATGGACGCGGAAAAAATCGCGTGGGAATTAGAAAAGAATTTTAAGGACAAGATTGTATTGCCTGTCGATGTAGTCGTTGCCCATAAGGATATGCATAAAGACAGCATTCGCGTCTGTACGCCGTACGACATACAAAAAGAAGAAATGGTGCTTGATTGCGGGCCTAAAACCATTTTAGAGTTTTCCAAGGTTTTAAAAACTGCCCAAACTATTGTTTGGAACGGGCCTCTCGGGCATTTTGAAGTCAAGCCTTTCCATACAGCCACCATGGCTTTGGCCAGACTAATTGGCGGCAGAGGCAAAGGCCGCGCGTATGCTGTGGTGGGCGGCGGCGAAACTGTGGACGCGGTGAGACAGTGCCATCAAGCGGAGCATATGGATCATTTATCTACCGGCGGCGGCGCTATGCTGGAATTTTTAGCCGGAAAATCCTTGCCCGGAATTGAAGCTTTAACCTAGGGGGTAAAATAAATGTTTTTTTATCGGCTGTATCAAAAAATAAAGGTTATAAAACGCTTTAACGCTATTTTATTGGCGTTATTCAGGGCGGGATTTTCGGCTTTAATATACCGCTCCGGCATGCACCGTCATGTGCCGGTGGCGCATAGGTTGGATAATTACGGCAAAAAAATTGAAGACGATGTTTTGCCAAAAAAATTAAAATCCACCTTGGAAGCTTTGGGTCCGGTATTCGTGAAGTTTGGTCAAATACTCAGCACCAGGACTGACATTTTACCCAAACCATACATAGAAGAATTGGAAAAACTCCAGTACGCGGTAAAGCCTTTTCCTTTTTTTAAAGCAAAAATAATTTTAGAGCAAAGTTTGGATAGAAGCATAGAATCGGCATTTGAATACTTTAATGAAATACCATTTGCCTCCGCTTCATTGGGACAGGTATATGAGGCAAAGCTTAAGACCGGGGAAAAGGTCGCGGTAAAAGTTCAGCGGCCAAATGCCAAGGAACAAATAAAAGTTGATATGCAAGTGTTGCAAGTATTTGCCTCTTTAGCAGAAAAATATGTGCCAGGCGCCAAGGAAAGGAATTTACTTGGTATTGTTAAAGAATTTCAGCGCTGGACAATAAATGAACTGGACTACCGAAAAGAGGCAACCAATGGTGAAATCTTTTTTAATTTTTTTAAAAATGACCCCAATGTTTACAGCCCCAAAGTTTATTGGGATTATTCAAGCGACAGCGTACTGACGCTAGAGTTTATAGATGGCGTGCAGTTAGGTGACATAGTGGCTAAGAGGACGAGGAAAAAATTTAATTCAAAAATTATCGCCCACCGCCTGGCCGATTCGTTTATTCGCCAATATTTTGACTATGGATTTTTTCATGCCGATCCGCATCCCGGTAACATTATGGTACTCAAAGACAACAAGTTAATGTTTTTGGATTTTGGCATGGTGGGGTATTTGGACGGCCAGTTAACGGCGCTTGCCGCCGGGGCGTTTTTGGCAATATTGCAGAGAGATGTGGAAAAAATTGTCTCAATATTGGTTCAAGTCGCGCAGAATTATGATGAAAGGGCACAGAGCCGCGACGTGCGTGATTTTGTGAATATTAACGGAATGCGCAAGCAAATAAATCAAATAGTTCTGCAATGGGCAAGCGTGGGCAAGGCCGGACAGTTTACGCGCTTGTTCAAGGACATTGTGGATTCTGCCATAATGAATGGGGTGGCTGTGCCGGTAGATTTGACTTTGTTTAGTAAATCCATTTTGACTTTGGATGCCGTTGCTCACGATTTGGACCCGGACTTAAAAATAGAAGAATGGGAAAAGCCGTTGGTGGACAAGATTGTTTTGGGTAAGTTTAAGGCGGAAGCCATAAAAGAACGAGCGCAGAACGCGGCTCTTTCCTTTAATGAATTACTGGCTAAATTGCCCGACAGTACGGCAGCGGTTATAAATAATTTGGAACGAGGCCGTTTTGGCATGGAGCTCAATACCGACCAATTGTTGCAGTATGAAAAACTTTTAAACGCGAATTCAAACTTTTCCACTTATGGTACTTTTTTGGCCGCGTTGGTTATTGCCTTGGCCTTGGTTTATCAGAGCGGAACGCACCCTATTTTTTGGAAATTTACGTTGCCGGGTTGGGGGCTTTACGTGGGCATTGGTATAATAGTCTGGATATTTTGGCGGACGCGCAGGACCAGAGCCGGGTAGACATCATACGCAATTGAGATATAATTAAAAAGAAAGGAATATTTTATGAATCCTAAAATAGCAAAAGCGTTTCGGGTGAGCGATGGCTTAATGTCGCTAACCAAAAAGAAAGTCCAGCATTTGGTAAAGGAGCTGGAAGTGGAAGGTGTGCTTACCAGCCAGGAAGGCAAAAAAGTTATAGAGGGTTTGTCAAAGGTAAAGAAAGCGCTTTATGACAATGTAACCGGAGAGTTAAAAAAAGTATTGTCTAAACGTGTTTCTGTTGTTAAGTTAAAAAAAAGCAGTAAAAAAAGAAAATAAAGGTTCCTCGGAGCAGAGCCCCGAGGTGTTCAAACCTGTATTATCTCCTCGGCTCGGAAAGAGTACTTTAAGACTCTTTCACTCGCTCTACGTCGCTAATAAAACATATTTTATAGGGTATTCATGGCTTACTATTGGTTTTTTATGTTATCTATACCCGTTGGGTTTTTGCTAACCTCACACTTTTTACATTATAAAAAGCGATATTTTTGGTTTGACTACATAGCCATATTTTTATTGCCAGCTGTGACGCTAATTTTGCTATACAGGGCGGAAGGTGTGCACGTGCTGTATATTTTTTTGTTTTGGGCTTTTATGGGCCCCTTTGGCGAGTCGATTATAGGCAGAACTTATCTTAAGATTTTAGGCAGGCACTTGTGGATTTATGAAAAATTTCCCATAGCAAGCCGTACTACCAGTTGGCTTAGCGTACCGTTTTGGGCTTTTGTGGGTTTAGGAATTTGGGCCACTAACCAGGTAATTAATTACTATCTAAAGTAACATATTGTATAATTGCCCCTTATTTGAGGGGTTTTTTATTTTGCAGAAAAATTATTAAACTATTGCATTTTTGTTAAATTTATTGTATAATATTTAGTTGAAATTTTTCGGAGGAATTATGTTCATAATTAAGTTGGTTCGATTGGTGGTGGTATTTTTGTACCGCATTTATAATCATCGTCCTATTTTATTTGGGTTCGACCCTACGGACAGATGTAATTTGCACTGCCCGACCTGCTACAAGGTGCCGCGGATTGCAGACCAGCGGATGCAAAGCGTAAACGAGGTTTTCGCTATATATCCGGGTGTGAACCAGTCCCTCGAGTTATCGGACGAGCAAATAGTGGAGTTTTTCCGGAAAAGGTTAAGGGAAGGGTTTATTGCCGTCTTTATTAAGGGCGGAGAGCCTTACCTACGCCCCGAGTTGCTCCAAAAACTTACGAGGATAATTCCTTTCACAGCCGTTATAACCTCTGGGGATCTGCCAAAGGGTCAGCATTTCATCGATCTACAAGGATTGTTCCATTTTGTCTCGGTGGATTCAGCTGATCCATATAAGCATGACAAAATGAGGGGCAAGCTCGGACTATTTCGGGGAGTTGAAAACGAACTAGTTTTAGCTCGTAGTCGGGGTGGTTTTCCGGTAGTTATTCATGTAGTTTTTGACAGCAGAAACTACATGGAAACGGAAGACATTATCCGCCACTGGAAGAACAGCGGTCTGGCAGACGGTGTGGTGTTTAGTTGCATGACACCTAACCATGACGTCCACAAAAAATTCCGCTTGACTGACGACATGCGGCGGCACATTGTGAATGACCTTACTCGAATGCAGTCAATGAGAGAATTTGAAGATTTCGTTTTGGTGAGTACCGGTGCCATTGCAGACATGCTGCCCGAGCATGTCCATGCTCAGACCGAAGAAACATGCCCCACCATCCGCTTTTCACGGTCATACGACCTTCAGGGAAAACCTGTACCACGGTGCGAGTTTGGCCCCGGGGGCCTGTGCTCCGAATGCGGATGCATTGTCACTATGCAATTTGGTGGGCTGACGCGCTGGCGTGGGTGGCGCAATCTACTTTCCGACCTGCGGGTCGCGTACGTGTACGGTAAGATATTCCTCAAATCTTACCGGCAGAAGTAAGCTCATTCCCGCGGGAACTTGAACAAAGTTCCCGCGGCTTTTTTATGCTATAATTTAAGGGTAAAAGTAGTTATCCCCATATATGAAATCAACCATAATTACGAAAGTGGAGGCTTTGGAAATATTGGACAGTCGCGGTAACCCCACTGTCCAGGCTACAGTGTGGGCGGACGGCATAAAAGCCTCTGCCAGCGTGCCTAGCGGCGCTTCTACGGGAGTGCATGAGGCATGGGAGCTTAGGGATGGCAATAATAAACGTTATGGCGGCTTGGGAGTGTTGAAGGCTGTTAAAAATGTTAATGAAAAAATTGCTAAAGCGGTAATTGGCATGGATGCCTGTGGCCAACGAGAGTTGGATGCAGTCATGCTCGAACTTGACGGCACTCCAAATAAAAAAAAGCTGGGAGCCAATGCTATTTTAGCAGTTTCTTTGGCTTCTGCTCGTCTAGCCGCTCAGGCAAACGGCATGGAGTTATTTGAGTATTTGAGGGAAAATTTATCCGGTATTGGCAATAAAAATTACAACTTGCCCACGCCGCTTTTAAATGTTATTAACGGCGGCGCGCATGCGGATTCGGGCCTCGATATTCAGGAATATTTTATTATTCCGCAAAAAGGCAAGTTTTCCGAAAAGCTGCGCATGGGGACGGAAGTTTATCATGTATTAAAAAAACAATTGCTAAAAAAGGGTCTGTCCGTGAGTGTGGGAGACGAGGGTGGCTTCGCGCCAAAACTTAAGGACAATGAAGAACCTTTTAAACAGTTGGAAATTGCCATAAAATCCGCCGGTTATAAATTGGGTTCAGATTTTAGGCTCGGTATAGATGCCGCATCCAGCGAATTTTTTAACCAAAAAATTGGCCAGTATGAACTTAAGGCTTCCAAATTGAAGTTAAAATCTACAGGTATTCATAAATTGTATGCCAAATGGATGCAAAAATATGACTTGCAAATTTTGGAGGATGGCTGCGAGCAGGACGATTTTATGGGATGGAAGCTGTTAATGCAACATTTAGGCGGCAATACAGCCATTGTCGGGGATGATTTATTTGTAACTAATCCCAAAAGGCTGCAAATAGGGATTACCCAAAAATTAGCAAATGGCATAATAATTAAACCCAACCAAATTGGCACGTTAACAGAAACAATTCAAACCATACAGCTTGCGCATAAAAATAATATTCATAGTGTTATAGTTTCCCATAGAAGCGGCGAAACCAAGGACGATTTTATTGCCGACCTTGGTGTGGCAATGGAATGTAAATATATAAAAAGCGGTGCTCCGTGTAGAGCGGAGCGTTTGGCGAAGTATAATAGGCTTTTAGAAATAGAAAACTTTTTGCTTGGAATTTAAAGATGTGGCCGTGTAATTTTTGAGGAGCCGCGTTTTTTGTTCAAGTTAAACAAAAATGGAACATAAAATTTACAAAAAAATTGTACTTATAATCCTGGACGGTTTTGGTGTGGCTCCCGCCGGCCACGGTAATGCCATTAGCCAGGCTGACAAACCCACTCTGGATTATTTGGTTGGAAATTATCCCGCCATGACGCTGCAAGCCTCGGGTCCTTTAGTCGGATTGCCATGGGGGGAAATGGGTAATAGCGAAGTGGGGCATTTAAACATTGGCGCGGGCAGAATAGTGGGGCAAGATTTACCACGCATAACCAATTCTATTCAAAGCGCGGAGTTTTTTAAAAATCCTGTTTTTTTGGAAGCCATATCGCATGCCAAAAAGAATAATAGCAGCCTACATTTGGTGGGCATGGTTAGTCCCGGTGGCGTTCATAGTTATGACGAGCATATGTACGCACTTTTAAGTTTGGCCGGTCAGGAAGGTTTGTCCCGAGTGTATGTCCATATGTTTACCGACGGGCGCGATACTGAGCCGAAAATTGCCTTGGAGACTTTAAAAAAACTTCGTATAAAAATTGAACAGGCGGAAGTGGGGGAGATTGCCACTATTGGTGGTAGGTTTTATACTATGGATCGCGGAGGGCATTGGAACCAGACTGAAATGACTTATAATGCCATGGTACTTGGACAAGGCCCTTTTTCTTCCACTCCTGAGGAATGCGTGTCGCAAAATTACAGCCAGGGCATTACCGATGAAATGATAAAGCCCGCTGTCATGGTTCGTGCGGACGGCACGCCGGTGTCTACAATAAGACCCGGTGACGCGGTAATTTATGTAAATTTTCGCTCTGACCGTGCTTTGCAGCTTACTCAAATGTTCACCCAGCCGCAAAGCGTCCCTGAACAGTTCCGCAAGCAGCCTTTGGATAATTTGTATTTTGCGACCATGACCGAATATATAAAAGATTTACCGGTACACGTTGCCTTTCCGCCAATGGATTTAAAAAATAACCTCGCGGAAGTCATTTGTAACAACCACATGACTCAATTTCATATTGCTGAAAGCGAAAAGTACGCCCATGTGACGGTATTCTTCAATTGCGGACGAAGCGAAAAGTATCCAGGAGAGGAAAGGGTAATAGTAACCAGTCCCGATAATTCCAGTAATTATTCCGACAAGCCGGAAATGTCGGCGCCGGAGTTAACCGGCATACTTGTGGATAAAATTAGCAAATCCGAAATCAATTTTTTTGTCGCGAATTTTGCCAATTGCGATATAGTTGGCCATACGGGATTGTTGCAAGCTACCGTAAACGCGGCTGAAAGTATAGACCGTTGTCTTAAAAAAATTATTGAGGCAGCGCTTTTGGCCGATGCCTGCGTTATGATAACCGCCGACCATGGCAATGCCGAGCTTATGATTAACACCAAAACAGGCGACATAGACAAAGACCATACTACGAGTCCCGTACCTTTTTTGGTTATTGCCAATGAGTTTAAGTTTGCAAAGCCTTTGGATGGAGGTTACCAAATATTGTCCGCCCGCATTCCAAGCGGGGTGGTCAGTGACATTGCTCCCACTATTTTGGAATTATTCGGTTTGCCAAAACCACCGGAAATGACAGGTATAAATTTGTTTTCAGTCATGGATCCAATCAAATAGGCGCGATTTCGATTAAACAGCCTTTTTGCCTCGCGCTGCCTTTGGAGGCAGTGCGCTTTTATTTTATTTCTCTAGCGGCTACAATACTAGGGCTTGCGAGCTTGCAAGTGATTATTAACTGGCAAAGTCGGATTTCCCCAAGCAACGGCCGGTATCATAAGCGGTTTGGTCAAACGGTAAAGTCCGTAACAGAATTAAGATTATGTCTAAACATTGGAAATTGGCGGAAAAAATTCCCCAGAAAATAAGTCAGGATTTGTCGGCGTACCCGAAAGTTCTACAGCAAATATTGTATAATAGAGGGTTTAAAACTTCAGAGGCAGCCGAGGTTTTTTTGCGTCCCGAATATAATCAATTACTTGATCCAAACCTGTTTAAGGACATGCAAAAGGCGGTCAAGCGAATATGGCAGGCCGTGAAAAACGGAGAAAAAATTTGCATATACGGGGATTATGATGCCGACGCGGTTACGGCCAATGCCGTTTTACAGCAGACCCTTAGGTATATGGGGGGAGAGGTTGAGTCATATATTCCGGATCGTTTTGCGGAGGGTTATGGGGTGAATTTGGACGCGGTAGGAAAGATTATTCAGAGCGGGGTAAAAATAATTATTACTGTAGATTGTGGAACCAATTCTACCGATGCCGCCGATTTCTGCAAGCTGCACGGTGTTGATTTTATTGTTACCGACCACCATGAAATTATTGGGGAGCTGCCGAAAGCATATGCCCTTATAAATCCAAAAAATCCTGAAGACTTGTTTCCGTATAAAGAAATTACCGGGGTTGGTGTGGCGTTTAAACTGGCTTCGGCTTTGCTTGCCGCGGTTAATGAATATACTGAATACGTGCCGCCCTCAGGAGATCCTATAAATCCGCAATGGGCGAAATGGCTGCTTGACTTGGTTGCTATTGGCACGGTGGCTGATTGTCATTCTCTTATAGGAGAAAATAGAATTTTAACCCATTTTGGTCTAAAAGTGCTTGAAAAGACGAAATGGACAGGACTCCGTCAGCTTATGAATGCCGCCGGATTAGAAAATTTATCCAGAAGCCTTGATGCATATGCCCTGGGTTATGTTATAGCGCCGCGATTGAACGCCGCCGGCCGGCTTGAACATGCCAATGTGGCATTGCATTTGTTAATGGAGCAGGATTCAATAGAAGCTTTGAACCGCGCCTTTGCCTTGGAAGAAATTAACCGGCGCAGGCAGCAGTTAACGGAACAAATACTTTCGGAAGCCAGGGAACAGGCGGAGCAGCATAGTAATAGGAAATTTTTGGTGCTTATGGGCAAAGATTGGCCAAAGGGTGTGGTGGGATTGGTGGCGGGAAAAATCGCGGAAGAATTCAATAAGCCGACAATTGTGCTTTCACAAGAAGGGGATTTGGCTACTGGCAGCGCGCGCACAGTGGGAGGTTATAGCGTAATTGAAAGCCTAATTTTCGCGAAAGACTATTTGTTGCGTTTTGGAGGACACAAGCAGGCAGCAGGCCTTACCCTTAAGGCTATTAATTACAGTCCGTTCTACCAGGCGGTTTTGTTGCATGCTGAAAGCCATTTAGAGGAGGAGGACATGAAAAAGATTATTTATTTAGACGCCGAGCTCGAACCTGACGAAATAAATTTACGCACTTATGAGGGGCTTGAGAAGTTTGGGCCGTTTGGGGTTGACAATATAAAACCCAGGTTTTTTATTCAAGGTTTAAAGATTCAGACCATGAGGCTGGTTGGAGTCAGTCAAAATCATTTGCAATTAAGCTTGGGGATAAATGGACGGCTGTTTAAGGCAATAGGTTTTAATTTGGGTAGTTTTGCTAAAAGATTAAAGGTTGGAGATACAATAAATGCGGCCGTGGAACTCATGAAAGACCATTGGAATGGTAATGAGGAGTTAAAAATTAGACTGATTGATATACAGATGCTAAATTAAATTAGGCGAAACTGGCGAAAATTTTGGGAAAAATAGCAGGTCGCGGTGTCGCGTGAAAATTGCTAAAATTTTTTATGGAAAAACTTATTATACATACCGATGGTGGAGCTAGGGGAAATCCGGGTCCCGCCGGTATTGGGGTAGTCATTAAGCAGCCCGATGGCATGATTATTGGACAGCACTACCGTTACATTGGCGAAGCCACAAATAATATAGCTGAGTATAAGGCGCTTATTTTGGCTTTGACTGAAGCGATAAAATTTTCCTCCGAGCGATTGGAAATAAACATGGATTCTGAGCTGGTTGTAAGGCAAATGAACGGCCAGTACAAAATTAAGGACCCAAATTTAAAAAAATTGGCAGGGGAAGCCATTAAATTAGCTAAAAATTTTAAAAGCGTAAACTACCATCACGTTCGGAGGGAGTTTAATAAAGATGCCGATAAATTGGTTAATTTAGCAATAGACGAGGCACAGCAAAGTTAAAAATTTCGTCTAGTCCACTATTATAAACCGGGTAATTAACGGATTTTTTGTAAAAATAAAACTTCTTCGTCCAAAACCAGCAATTGTTTGGCCAGATTGTCTGTCCAAATTATTTTTGGGCTTTTACCTTTATAGACTACAAATTGATTCTGGTGATCCCTGGTATCCAGTTCTGAAGCAATAACTTCGCTACCCGACACATAAATTGCATAGCCAGGATCGAAACGAATTTGTTGGCCGAAAATGGTTTGGTTGCTGCGGGTTACCAATTCCAAAGATTGCCCGCCTCGGACATAATATCCTAATTCGCCGGCGCCAATACAGGAAAGTACGCCATTTTCTGTTTGGCAGTTAGTAATGTTTTCTTCTATTTTTTCAAAAGAATTGTTCAACTTGAAGAGTATCCCATCGGCTTCAACAAAAATGTCCCGTTGTTTCGTTATATGTAAAAAGGTGTGGTTAAATTTTGGCAGGTTTGTGGCGAGTATTTGTTCTTCCAGACTGGCGGTGTTGGCGGTTGCCAATGCCGGTACAGGCGTTTGATATGCTACATATATGTCGTTGCCTTCTATGGCGAAGGCAGAGACATTTTGAAAAATGGGTATTTTTTCCGGCACTTTCCATATAATTTTATAGACAGTGCCGGCATTGTATAAAAATAATTCATTGGAATTGGAAAATTGTGCGGAAAACCCCGTTTGAACTAAAGATGAAAGGTCGGTAATTTTTTCCGTTTCCCAATCGTAAACCATAAGTACCGGGCTTGCGTGTTTATTGTCGATTAAGAGGAGAAAGTCGCCAGATGGGGAAGCTATAATTTTTGAAGCTTCATGGGGGAGAATAAGCGATTTTAGAGTGCTGGTATTGTGAAGTTCGCCAACATGTATAGAACTCTCTTTTAAAACAGCGAGTTTTGTGCCGTTGCTGTAGAAATCTTTTACCGACTCTGCCAGCTTGGTGGTGGGCGCGATATTTTTAAACAGCACGATTTTAGGCGCTTTGGCGTTTGCCCAGGTTACTTCGTTGGCATAAACGGGGAGGCGCTTATTCCAGGTTTGGTAGTCGTTGGCGGTAATGGAGATGTTATATTCTGCTGGTCGTAGAAATTTAATATCACCGCTTTCTTCGCGAACGACTTTGCCATTAAGGCGGATAGTGGCTTGTTTTGGGTCGATTCTGGTCGCTAAAATACCCGTGCGGATAAAATTTCCCTGTCTTATGTCGTATGCATAACCAAGCACATACAAAATTAAAAGCGGGGCTAAAATCAAAAATGACAAAAGCCCAATTATTATGAGGATGTAACGCGATTTTTTGCTCATTAGCTTTATTTTAGCTGAAAAATGACGCTTTCACAAACCCACCCTGTCTGGTATAATTAGCGGGAAATATAGATTTATTTA
Source organism: uncultured Candidatus Saccharibacteria bacterium (assembly GCA_964589415.1). Classification (GTDB taxonomy): domain Bacteria; phylum Patescibacteriota; class Doudnabacteria; order UBA920; family UBA920; genus CAZPRQ01. The sequence goes on along the minus strand of CAZPRQ010000011.1, from coordinate 1,159 downwards.
GGACTTCCGCGCTTGTTATGGTTGGTAAATAGGAAAGTCGGATCGCCGCAATAAAAACCGCTTTTCTGTGGAGTGGCTATGCGGGCAAGACCTATAGTTATTATTTTTTTAGTCTAGTTGGTAGCTGGTAACTTATTTATTTTTTTATGTTTGAAACGAAAATTGGTATTGACTTGGGTACTGCCAATACCCTGGTGTATGTCCCGAAAAAAGGCATCATTATAAATGAGCCGACTGTGGTTGCTATTAGTTTGGATGACAATCGGGTATTGGCAGTCGGTCAGGAAGCCAAGGACATGCTTGGTCGTACTCCGGAAACCATTGTTGCCAGTCGGCCCATGAAAGACGGGGTAATTGCAGATTACCGAGTTACCGAGGCAATGTTAAGATATTTTATAAATAAAGCATTGGGTAACGTTCGTTTTTTCCGTCCCGAAGTTATGATATCGGTGCCTGGGGGCATTACATCCACAGAGAGGCGCGCGGTTATAGATGCAGCTCAGGCGGCTGGCGCAAAGTCAGCTTTTGTAATTAAGGAAACCGTGGCCGCGGCTATTGGCGCGGGTATCCCCATTGCTTCCGCTTCCGGCAATTTAATTATAGATATTGGTGGCGGTACGACAGACGTGGCAGTGCTTTCTTTGGGAGGAATAGTATATTCCACATCCGTGCGGGTGGCGGGAAACAAGTTGGATCAGGCCATTGCGGAATACGTAAGAAAAAAACATGGGATTGCCATTGGCGATAGGACGGCAGAAGAAATAAAAATTACCATTGGCAGCGCTACTAAAGTGGCTGAAGAAGAGTTAATGGAAGTTAAAGGCCGAGATATGGTTACCGGTCTGCCCAAAGTGGTAACAGTGTCTACCAATGAGGTGGTAGAGGCCATTTCCGATGAATTGAGGGAAATAATAAAAGCAATTAAGACCGTGCTGCAGGATACTCCGCCGGAATTGGCCAGCGACATAATTGACAAAGGCATGGTAATGACCGGGGGAACCGCTCAGCTTAGGAATCTTGACCAGTATATTTCGGGCTTGCTAGGAGTGTCTTGTTTTATGGCTGAAGAGCCGCTTTTATGTGTAGTAAAAGGAACTGGCGTGGCTTTGGATAACCTGGAAAGCTATAAACGGAGTATATTAGGTACTCGTTAAGAGCA
>CAZPRQ010000010.1:0-31488 GCA_964589415.1 uncultured Candidatus Saccharibacteria bacterium | reverse complement strand
CCCACTGTGCTATAATATTTAAAATAAAGTCTAAAGTTCAGACATAAAAATACATTGAAAATAGCTTTTTACGAAATTGTAGACTGGGAAGCGGAATATTTAAAACAGCGCCTTTCCGGCCATGAGCTGGAATTTTTCGCCGCGCCATTTTCCGAAACCTCGCTACCCATTTCCGACGCCGAAGTACTCTCTACTTTTATTGCTTCTCCGGTAACCCCGGGAGTTTTGGCAGCTTGCCCAAAATTGCGCCTCTTAGCTACTCGCACCACCGGTTATGATCATATAAATATTGAAGCTTGCGCCCAGCGCGGGGTGGTTGTGACCAATGTGCCTTCATATGGGGAAAATACTGTGGCGGAATATACCATGGCATTAATGCTTGCTCTTACACGCAAGCTTTACCCCTCTATTAAGCGAGTTAGGGAAGAAGGTTGGTTTAATTTCGAAGGTTTGCGCGGTTGGGATTTAAAAGGTAAGACACTCGGGGTAATTGGTACCGGCAGAATTGGCACCTATGTTATTAAAATAGCCAATGGTTTTGGCATGAAGGTTTTGGCCTACGACCCGTATCCAAATGAAAAAAATGCTAAGGACTTGGGCTTTGCGTATACCAGCCTGGAAGAATTGCTTGAACAATCCGACATAGTTACTCTCCAAGTGCCTTATATGCCCTCCACTCACCATTTAATAAATACTGAGAATATTAAACGCATGAAGCCCGGAAGTATTTTGGTAAATACCGCCCGGGGCGGACTGGTGGATACTCAAGCCTTACTTCTAGGCTTGAAAAGCGGGCACTTGCTTGGCGCGGCGCTGGATGTAATAGAAGAAGAGGGGTTTGTAAAAGATGAATTAAACATGCTTGTAGGCGGGCATCCAAACGAGCAGCAGTTAAGAACGGTATTGGCCGACCACGAGCTTATGCGCATGGATAATGTCATTATTACTCCGCATAACGCCTTCAATACCATTGAAGCGTTAAAGCGCATTTTGGATACAACGATAGACAATATTAACGCTTACGCGGCGGGTAAGTCTATAAATGTCGTTAAGCCTCAATAAAAATATGCAAAAATATAAAAAGGCGGCGCCAAAACAAGCCAAGAAAATTAAATCGCATACAGCCATGGACAAAGTAAAAATCAAGCGCGTAAAGCGCGCGCAGAAAAAAATATCCGCGAAGGAAAAAATTCTCGCCGGCCTTGGGCTTGGCTCCACGCTTATTGGCGGAGCGGGTGCTGTTGCGCCACAAAAACAATCTACGGAATTTGTCCGAACCAACACTGACCAGCAAGGTTCCACTACCAGTAAAATAAAAAGCGCGCTGTCCAGTATTTTTGGGGTAAAAAAAGCTTCGGCCGCGGTAAGCGAAGCCCAATTGCAGGAAATGGCGGATGCTGTTGTTGAGGCGCGCGATACATTGATAAGTTTTGACAAGTGGGTAATAGAGGCACGTGCGGACGCGGATAATTTTGGTACGGAAGCAGAAAAACAAAATCGGCTGCAAGAAATACAGGACACCATAGACCAGGAAAGGCCGGGGCTCGTAAGTTCCATTCAGGAAGCGGAGAGTAATTATAGCCAGGCAGCAGACGAATTTATTGCCGCGCAAAATGGGGGTGGCGGCGATACAGGTGCCGGTGGCACCGGCGGAGTTACGGGCGGTGGTGCGGGTGGAAATAACGGCGGAGGCAGTGGAGGGAATGCAGATCCGGGCACCGGCGTACAGGTGGACGTTAATGTGCCTTCCATAGATGATTTTTACGGCACCGAACCCCAGTATGACTATGCTGCCATAGAAAATGCCACAACCGCGACTGGGATAAATAACTCTGCCAGCACGGCTTTAGGCCAGATTTCTACTTGGAAAAGCCAGGAAATGCAGCGATTGGGCACCTGGAACAGCCAGCAAAATACAAAAGTTACTCAATTTCCTCAATTGGCGGGCGAACGTGATTCTGTGTATCAGTCGGCAGTTGATGCAATAAACCAAAAAGAGCAGTCGGCTCGAGGACAGGTAACTACTTTGCAGGCAACCCGGCTCGCGCAGTTAAATGCTCCGCCGGTAAATACCAATCCTCCCGGTCCTGCCGAACTAGAGGAGCGGCAAAATCCAGCCGGATATACGGAAGTTTATTACCAGGGCAACTGGGTTATAAAAAATGGAGAGACCATAGATGGTTCAAAAATCGGAAAAGAATCTGGCGTGAGCTATGGCTCTATGGGCGGGCAATGGATTTTAAAAGATGGCCAGATTAAAACCGCAGGCGGTGTGACTTCCATTACCATTGGGGGACAATGGGTAGTAAGAGAAGCAGGGCTAAATGCCGAAGGTTCCACTGTCAGACGAGGTGATTATGACTATTTGGTTGTTGATGGAAAATATTATTTGAAAGATGACCAAACAAAAGTAGAAGGTACAAACACTTATAAATCTTCCGGTGGTGTTTGGGTAGTCCAAAGCGCTCCCGTGGCCCCTCAAAACGGCGATACCAGAACACACAACGGAGTCGCACAAGTTTATCAAAGAGGAAGTTGGTATGAAGCAGGTACGCCTATGGCCTTGGATATGAATGCAACGGCGGGGGCTACTGCTACCATAGACGGCGTTAGGTGGGAAGTTAAAAATGGCGTGTGGGTACGGTCGGCAGCTTCCATGGAGCAGCCTCAAACAACCGGCGGCACGGTTACATTAACTGTCGTGGGCGGCACATTGTCGGACGCGCGCGTTGGGCAAAACTGGACTTTGGTTATTAAGGGCGCGCCGGGAGATAAGGTTTACGCCAATGGCGGGAAAAACGGTGTGGTGAGCGGCAACACTTTGCTTGGGACCATAGGTTCAAACGGAGAATTGAGGCTTAGCGGCACATTTTCTTCCGCTGACATTGGCGCGTGGCAGCAAACTTATCTTTTACAAAGAAATGGCAACGATTACGAAATTGGCCATCAGACATTTAATATTTCCGCGACCGGCGCGCAAACCGGCGGGGCGAATTTGGTTGTGGCGGGCGGCACTTTAAATGACGCCAAAGTCGGCCAGCAGTGGACTTTAAAAATTAAAGGTACGCCAGGCGCGCAAGTTTACGCCATTGGCGGCAAAGACGGCGAAGAACACAGATACACTCAAGCTAATTGGGTTATCCCCGCAAGCGGCGAACTGGTGCTTACAGGTACGTTTGCCGCGGGCGACGTGGGTGCGTGGCAGCAGACATACATTACAGTAAATCCGTCTACCAACCAGGAAACCCAAGTTGGGGCGGCTAATTTTAATATAAGCGCCGCGGCTACTTTGCCTTTGGGCGCGAGGCTTGCCGGTCGCTTTCACGCTATGGGCCTGCTCCAAACCGATGACGGTAATGGTAATTTACTAAACGCGCCGGCCGTGTACGTGGCTCAAAATACCGGCGACGGCGGCTATATCTACGGGCTCGATTATGAAGGCGCCCAGCTTGTCCTGCAATGGATGAAAGCCAATGGTTATCCGGAAGCGGAAATTGTAGAGCAAAAGCGCGTGGGTAATTTTACTGCCCCCATTTATTACATTAGTATTCCCGGTAGGGGAGAATTTTTAGCTGGTGGCATTGCCAACGAAATTATCCGCCAGGGTGAAACCGTGGCCAAAGCCATGATAGGAGCCGAAATCCAAAAAGGCTCCGGTACTCCTGCCACGGATTTTCAACCTGTTACCACAGGCACAACCGGCCTGTTGCAGGTAACCGCCAATTCCCAAATTTGGTCAGCTACCCCTGAAGGTAGAAAACAAGTAGGCACGGGAACTGAATCTTTTAATTCCATAACTTCGACGGCAGACAATAAAGGCTCGGCCTTTTTAGGCGGTACGGCCAGTCCGGCGACAGATTTAGGATCTATAACCAATGGCACTTATACCCCAACCGGCACAGTGGTAACAGTGAATAATCCGGGCAATACCACGCAAACAGCCACTGTAGCCAGTCTTACTTTAAGCCAGAGCCAGCTATCAATTGCCAAAAACAGCATAGTCAGCAATGTCCAGGCTACAGTCTTAATGTCAAACGGCACAACCAGCGGCAATGTAACAGTAAGTTCGGCAGATACAACTAAAGTTCGAGCTACTGTAAATACCGTAAACGGTACCATAACCATTACAGCGGTAGAAGTTACGGGCCAAGCCGTGCAAGTGCGCGTGCATCCCGCGGCTTTGCCAGTTTCCGACACTTCCAAAGACCAAATTCTTTTAGTAACCGTAACGGCTGCTTTGGCAAATGACGGACAAGTTTCGGCCACTGCCGCGACATTGTCGTCTATAAGCCCCGCTTCCGCAAGTTTGGCGGAAATTCAGGCGGCGGCCGGTTTAAACATAGTAATTAGCGGCAGCAATTTTAACACCTCGCTTTCCAAAAATGTAGTTAAAATAGGCTCGGTGACCCTGACTCCTACCGCCTTTGTGCTAAATGCCTCCGGCCAGGTTATTGGGCTTTCCGTAAAAGTACCGTCCGGTTTGGTGGTAGGCAATTATGGCGTAACAGTGACCAATGCAGATGACACAACTAAAGTTTCCAATACGAAATTCTTTGCCGTTACGGAAAACGAAGCCCAGGATGTAGACGATGACGCGACTGGTGAAGATACATCCGGAAATAATAACGAAAATTCAAATAACAACAATAACAACACCGGTAATGTTTCCGGCAACAACAATAATACCGTTGGTAATAACAATAATGTAAATGGATCCGGCAACAACGTTTCAAATAACAACACCGGCGCTAACAATTCCGGCAACTCTGGCATTTCCGCCCAGGATGCCCAAGCTTTGCGAAACCAGGTTGCCAGTTTGCAAAATCAGGTTTCGGAGCTTTCCGCCAGGTTAAACAACAATTCCACTCCTCAGGACTTAAGTTATTACAACAACCAGATTGCTCAATTACAAAACCAAATTAACCAGTTAAATGCCAGGTTAAACGGCCAGGTAGCGGGACAAAATACTCCTGGCGGACTGAGGTACGACGACATAGTGGCTTCGCAGGGAGGCTTGCAAATGCCTGGCAGTTACAGTTCTCCCGTAGTTGCCGGCGCCCAGACTCAAACCTATACGGTGAAAAAAGGCGATACTTTGTGGGCCCTTTCCAAAAAATATTATGGCGACGGCCGCCAGTGGCGGAAAATTTTAGACGCTAATCCGGAATCTCTTTCCCGAAGAGGTAATGTTAGAACACTTAGAATTGGCGCCGTGTTGGTAATACCCCAGTAAATTTAGAAATAAATTTACTGGCCGCGTAAGTCTTAGCTAGTTTTAAAAAACCTAAATTTATAAAAAAGCGGGTTATATATTGCCTCAAAAAGCATTTGCGGTAATACCCCGCTTTTTTCGCGCGTAACTTTAGTTGAGACGCTGTTTTGTGCTATACTACCGAAGCATTCATTAAATAAATTATTATGGAAACACAAGTTCAAACCGATCAAAATTCAAACAGTGCGTCAAACAACCCGGCCACTACTATTGCGGCCAGTATTGTTGTGGCGGCCGTACTTATTTCCGGCAGCGTTTTCTATAACACAAAGGTACTTATTACCCAGCTTAAAGGAGATAATGTTTTGGCAAATTCCGAAACTCAGCAGGGTTTGGGAAATCAGGGAGGCGGCGAGCAGGTGCTGGGCCAGCAGATATTGCCTGATACCGGCCCTGTAGAAGTACCGGAAAGAAGCAATGCCGCCACTTTGGGAAAAAGCACCGCGCCTGTAACCATTGTGGAATTTACCGATTTTCAATGTCCGTTCTGCCAGCGTTTTTACAACGATACCTATAAGAAGCTGGTGCAAAAATACGTAGATACCGGCAAAGTAAAATTTGTGTTTCGCCACTATCCTTTAACTTTCCACCAAAACGCCATTATTGCCGGACAGGCAGCCGAGTGCGCCAATTTGCAGGGTAAATTTGTCCCATACCACGACGTGTTGTTTACCAAAGGACAAGGGGATGGTACAGGCCTCGACTCCGCCAGTTTAAAAATTTATGCCAAAGATTTGGGACTCAATACCCAAAAATTTAATTCCTGTTTGGACAATAACGAAACCCGGCAAACAGTTACGGACGATATGGACGCGGGAACGCGGGTTGGCGTTACCGGAACACCCACTTTCTTTATAAACGGCCAGAGAATAGTAGGAGCAATGCCAACGGCGAATTTTGAACAGATTATTGAACAAGAATTGGCTAAGTAGAAGTTAGTTTGAAAAGTAAAACCCCGCCCCGCCTTTGGCGGGACGGGGTTTTGTGTATGTAAAACTTAAGTATTATGTCACAAATAAAAAAAACGGGACGTATGGCTAACGTCCCGTGGGTGGACGAGCGCGATGCGTTAGCATGCGCTCACCCGTTTTCCGGTTCCGCCGAGGGCGGAACCGGCTCCTCCATTATTGGTTTAGTCATTATCTCTATTCTAAACCAGTCGCTTTCAAGCCCGCCGGAGCGGACTCGAATCCAAACGTCTCCGGCGCCGAAGCCTATCGGCAGCAGGAGGTTTACCTGGTAGGGCGAGGCGTAGGTTACCGCGAGCGGAGTTCCGTCCGGGGTAACTACAGTGGTGGTGCAGGTCGACTGTTCTGCCAGGCATGTCCCGGCGGAAAGATTGGCTCCATAGAGAACCACAGTGCTGCCTGGAACCATTGGGGCGATGCTACCGTCCTCGTTTACCAATCCGCTGTTTGCACCAGCAATCTGCGGTACCGGAGGCGGAGGCGGAGGAGGTGGTGGAGGGGGAGGCAGAATTACGGCGTTCACCGTGACCGTCACCGAGTCTTCCACATTCACGCTTCCTCGGGTCGCCCTTAGGACAAAAGTCGTCGTGCTTTGCAGGCTCGTCTTGAGGTTCCCGGATAGCGGGACCACGGTTCCATTGAGCGTGGCAGTGGCAACATTCTGTGCCTGCCACGATATGGTCGCGGTTTCGCCCTTGTTGACCACTAACGGCTCGGCGGTTATTTTTACCTTCGGCGGGGGCCAGACAATACTGGCCTTCATTAGCTCGTTGCCGAAAATTCCGGCAACACCGTTACCGGTTGAGGCAATCCTTTTGTAGCTAATGTCCGTGGGCTGAACTTGTTTTCCAGCCACATTGTTGCCGGTTTGCAATACTCGCAGGGCGCAATCTATGGTGGAATTGTATGCCGCCACCGTATCGAGTGTGCCTTGCGAATTGGCCGCGCTGCCAATGAAAACGGCAAGTTCGCCGAGCAGTGACACGGGACGGATATTGGCCTTCACCGGAGCGAATGCCGAATCCACCGAGATCCGTCGGATTGCGTTCGTATTCACAGCCTTGTCCTTGATTAGGGACGAGTCAACAAATAAAAACTGATCGGACGGGTCCTTTAGGTCCGCGCGGTAGCCGATTATTGCCGTTCGGCCCTCATAGTCCGCAACCATCTTACAGCACCCTTTGCCCACGTAAGGCGGGGGGTTCTGTGTCGTCAGGTTTTGGTTGGTGGTGACCAAGATGGTCACACCAACAGTTTTCGCACGGCGGTCGAGGGACAAAAGGACTATGTCCCGGGCAAGCGTTAAAAAGTCAACGCGTTCTGCCAGAAACCTGTCCTCTGCCATTTCGACCATTTGGAGCAGCTCGTATCGTGCCTCGGGAAATAAAGCAATTTCTTCCACGTTGCACGACTTGTTGGTCATGGCGACCAGGCGGTAGAGCCCGCTGGTGCTGGGCGTGTTATTAGCGACACGTATGCCGCCAAAATACACACCGCTTTTTGAGGGGAAAAGTCCGCGTAGACGATAGAGCGGGTCTTTCCCTTGGACCGTGATGGGGTACAACTCGCCGCAGACAGAAACTTCCTGTCCTTTGGAGAGAACTTGGAAGCCGCTTACCATGCGAACTCCCCTGAAAGATTCGTAGCGTGATGCTGTGCTACGATAGAGGCTGGTCCCAAACGGGATGTTAGTCCCGTAGCCAAACGCGCCGGCGATAGTATTTCCGTCGGTTAGGTCAAACGGAGGTGATTCCCACGTTTGCCAGTTGCTTCCTCCGGTAAGAGCCCATAGTTCGGAAGCGAGTCCGCCACGGGGGTCGACACCCGTGGTGTTGAGGAATATTGAGCCGTTTGCCGATGCTACTACGGACTCGGCTGAATAGCCGGTCCGTAAATTGAGCGGTTGTGTCGGTGCCCACGTTACCTGCTGCGGTAGAGCCGGCATAGCCAGCAGCCACCCCAACAAGAAAATAAAAAAACCCACTGATGAAAAATTCATTGGGCCTCCTTCTTAAACTGGCAAAATTATATCATAAAAGTCATTTTCTGTCAATTTTTGTGATTTTTTTGTTTTTGTCAAGAGTAACGCAATTATTGCGCGGTTTATTATGAGAAATAGTTAACAAAGATCATTAACAAAGGTCATCTTTGCGCAGCGCAAAGATGACCTTTGTTAACTAACATTTTTATGTGGCAGCTAAAATTTTATGCTATAATATATGTAACTTTTAAGGCAAGGAAACAAAATGGAGCAGCAAAATAAAATAGCGTTGGGTGTTGTGGCTTTAGTCGCGCTTGCGGCAGGAATTTTTTTGCTGGTAAAAAAAACAAATTCCCCCAGCGTAAGCGGGGAGTTTTTTGACACCCAGGTAAAATTTGCGGAACAGAATTTAGATTCAAGTCTCGTTCCTCCCGCTTTCCCCACGGACTTGCCCTTGGAGCAGGGAATACTCTTGGAAAATAAAGTTTCCGAAAACCAGGTGCCAAATACCGGGACTTTTGAAATAAATGCCGAAACCCAGAGCGTGAGAAAGTTTTTGTCCGACAAATCTGTGGAAGAAAATTTTGCCCTGTATGAGGAGTATTTTGCTCAGCAAGGCTGGGAAGTGGTAAATAGGCTGGACGAGCCGGACATTAAAGTTCTAATGGCTAAAAAATCCGGCCTTGAAAAATTATTAAAGGTGACGATTTCAAAAAACGCCCTGACCGGAGACGTAAGCGTTGAAATTTCGGCAACCGAATAATATATGTATAAAACCCGAAATTATTTTACATTACATTTCAATGTTTTGAGTATTATGTTGGCTTTTTTTGGCGTACTATTTGCATTTACGGTTTATTTTTTTGGAACCAATTCTTCCTTGGCGTATCTTTGTCCCGCGGATTCTTGGGGAAGTAGGACTGAATGCGCTGATTCGGGCACTTGTTATGACAATGGCAGTATTTCACCAGTTTGCCCATCTGGCCAATGGGTCAATTGCAAGAGCGTTAAATATTATACCGCGCAAGCTGGTGGCGAAGAGCCCGGAGCAATTTTAGAAAAAATTTGTGAGTGCAGCCAGTCTTGTGAAGATTTCGGGAAAACGGTTTCCAGTACCGCGTGTGTGAACAGTGGAGGAGCAAAATCTACCTATTCTTGCGGATATACATACAGCAATACCACATGTTCCTTGGGTATAGGCGATGTTTGTACAAGGCGTTATTATTTAAACAGTTCAGGCGATCCTGTCGGAGATCCTAAAAAACAAGGTCTTATATGTCCTGCTGATGTTTTTGATATTTCTTCCGCGGGAGGGACTAATATTACCGCGTACATGGGAGAATCGGTATCGCTTGGCTACCAAATTTCCGCCGGCAGTCAGAAAAATATGGTGAATGTATCAACAGAAGTTTCCGGGTGCCCGGATGGCGCGACCTGTACGCCTTCCGGCGCGACCAATACCACAGTTTATACCTCCGACGGTCCGACTTGGGGCTCAAAGGCAGTTACTCCGCTGACTTCCGCTGTACAGACTTACAACATTGGCGTAACCGCCTATGATGCTGACCGGCCGGATTGCACCAAGACAGTAACTTATAGCGTTACCGTGAAGCCTTCGCGTAAAATGGTCTGCGACAGCCAGTGGCGCGATATTCCATTTGGTCCAAATGCCTACTATTCACCAGGGCCGGCCGTAGCGGTTTATAGAAATAATGGCGCGAACAATTTTAATAAACAGATTGTGGCAATGCACCGAGGTGGTTGGATGTCGGACTCTTCCGGCAGTTGGCGAAACGGCATTTTGCGCACGTTTTGCAATTACACAGGCAATGACACGTCCACAACTTGCGTGTGGAACGCCCCTGAACCTCTGCCTTACAATCCCGGTTCTTACGGCTGGCAGCCGTATATAGATTATACCCAGCTTATGGCCTCTGCCGGGTCGGCAATAGCTGAACCGTATTTGGCTTTGTCGGGTAACACTTTATTGACCCGATTGCGTTTTACCAATTCCTCGCAAACTTACCGTCACAGCGAAGGTTCCAGCGGTTTTTCTTCGGAGGGCAATGTCTCTTACCCTTGGGGACAGCCAACTTCGGTTGTTGATCCGGCCGGACGGACTATAACGTTTAACGGCGGAGGCAGTAATACAAAGTATAAATGCGATCCCCCGGCACAAGCCACTTACAGTTATACGGTAACAGGCAGCTTGAATTTTACAGCTCAGCGAAACGGATCTTTACCGCCAGCCCAAAACATTCAAATAACAAATACCGGCAACCAGTCACTTACCCTGGCTATTTCTGAAAGTATCGCGTGGGCAAATATAAATAGGACATCATTAACTATTGCGGCCGGCCAAACCGGTACGGTAAGTGTTAGCATTTCTTCGACAAATTTAACTCCGGGATCATTGACCGGAAATGTTGCATTCAGTCACGCCCAAGCCGGCAATAAAAATACAGCAATAAATTATGAAGTAACCGGCACTACCCCGGTTTGCGATAGCGCCTGGCACGAAGTGCCGGGCGGAGGTGTAACGCCAAGCCAGCCGGTTGGCATTGCCGTGCCAAGAAACCCCGCCCCGGGCGATACGCATCCGACCTTTGACAGCCAATATTACGACAGTATATTTATGTCCGTCCGCGCCATAGGCGCTACCAGCGCTCCGCATGTACAGGCTTGTCGTTTTAACGGCGGCAACAACTGTTCATTTGACGGTACTTGGCAAAGTCTGGGAGCGTCCACCCCATACCCGCCTTATCTTTCTCTTGGCTGGTCTTTAAATATGAATGTTAAGGACGCATGGAATAATACTTATCAGAGAATAAACTATCTTACCGGTTGGCAGCCGGTTTCCTCTTGGGCAGGCCCTACGGCTGATCCGGGCTCCATGGCATGGGGCAAACCTTTTCGTACCACGGACAAGGTGGGGCGTACCTGGCAATTTTCTAAAAATAGTTTCGGCCGCGTTATGTATGCCTGCGGATCTTCCGTTTGTGTGCCACTAAGTTTTAATTCCGCCAGCAGTTCGCTTTCGTCCACAGTAGTGGCCATTGGGCAAAGCTTTACGGCACGTTGTGATTTTGGGGTAAAAAACATAGACTCGGCCGATGTTAAAGCTCCGGCCGGCATTTCCTGCGTTTATCAACCAGGCAGTAGTTTTGGTAATACTAATCCAACCCAGGCGGTGTTTTCCTGCACTGCCCAAACGGGAGCCCAGTCCGGCGCGGTGAGCTGCGATTTAAAAAACAACACCCCGAATTTTACTTGCGCGCAGTCTAACAATATTGGAAATATTAGCATTAATCGGGCGCTTATTGGTTTAAATCCCAGCGCATTTTCCTTTTCAAAAAACGTGGGCAGTCCCGCGCCGGCCGCTCAAAACTTAACCATAACCAACACTGGACAGGGGAATTTAAATTTTACCATGCGAACGAATCAGTCTTGGTGCAGGGTAAATGGCCAAAATAACGGCGGCCAGGTTACGGGCAGTCTGGGAGCGGGAGCAAGCCAGGTTATTTCTGTTTCGGTAGACAATTATGACACTGCCGGTACAAGGTCTTGCGGCATTGCCGTAACCGATCCCGATGCCGGAAATAATCCGCAAAACATTCCCATAACTTACGAGGTAAATGCTTCGCCTGTTTACAGTTACAGCGTAACACCTTCGCTGTCTTTCTCCGGCGTACAAAACGGTACCCTCCCAACTTCCAAAAATATAACAGTCACAAATACCGGCAATCAGGCTCTTACCATAACCGTTTCTGAAGCCATAAGCTGGGCAGGCGTAAATCCTTCCAGCGTTACAATATTGCCGGGTCAGAACGCCAATGTGGCCGTAAATATTTCTTCCACTGCCTTGTCGCCGGCAAGTTACACGGGCAGTGTACAGTTTACCCACGCCCAGGCCGGCAATAAAACGGCTTCCATAAGCTTGCAAATAACTCCAGCCGCTTCGCCGCCTCCACCACCACCGCAGCCGCCTACGGTAAATAACACAAGCGTTTGTGAACAAGTTATTATTTCCTGGGTGGACGGGTCTTCCAATGAAGACGGCTTCCGCATTTACAGAAATTCCACCAACAACCCCCTTTCAGCAGATCTTATTGCCACGGTGGGCGAAAATCAAACTAGTTATAGTTATAGCATAACCGACACTTCGCCTTATTATTATTTTGTTTCCGCTTATTCTAATCTTGGCGGGGAAAGCAGCCGGGTGCTTGCAAACCCTCCCGGTGTTGCAACTTTTGGGTGTTCACCTAACATTTCCAATTCCGACAAAGATATAGTGGGAATTGTACCTGTGCAGGGTCCTGTTCGTTCCTGGGCAAACACGGGAGATGATTGCGGTCTCTCAAACGGAGCGCCGGCTGGGTATAATATTATTTACCAGGCTGGCGACGTGGTAAAATTTGAAATAAATATTTGCAACACCTCGGGCAACTCCGATGTTACTGTTCAAAGGGTGGTAGATACCATATATAATATGGATATGCCCGCCGGGGGATGGAACGCGCGGTACCAGGACAGCGCAAATCCGGCTACCTGGGTAAACATTACGCCCACTTTGAGCGGTTCTTTTCCCAGTAAGGTCTTGAGATTCAATTTCCCGGCCAATTACAAAGTGCCGGACGGGGAGTCGCGCAAGTTGGTTTATGAAGCCAAGCTTGTTATTGCCGATCCTAACGCTGAATTTAGTCGCTTTTATAACCGTGCCAGTATTGAAGCTGTTAGTCTTCCTCCCCAGATGGTATTTTCTCCTGCCATATTGTTCTTTAAGCAAGGTAGCGTGCCGGAAAGAAATGAAATTCCGCCCAGCTAGGCATATAATTGAAAAATGATAATACTTCAAAAAAAATATATAGTGCTGGCGTTGGTTTTTGCCGGCCTGCTTATTGCGGCAGGAGTTTTTGGTTTTAAGTGGTATAAAAAACGTCCCCGGACAATAACATCTCCATTGCCGCAGTTTGAAATGTCATCAAAGCCGGGGCAGGAACTTCCTAAAAATATTTCCAACTCGGTTCCGGGAATTTTGGAAAATATTGCCGTGCAAAATTTTGAAGCCAAGGACAAGGAAACCGGACTTACCCAGTCCACTCGCAGTTTTGCCGTGGAAAAACCGTTATTTGATGCCGTAAATGAGTATGAAGCGTACATGAAAAAAGAAGGCTGGGAACTTAACGCCCGTTACGTCCAGGATGGAGTAGGGGTGTTAAGCGGCATAAAAAACGACCAGGTTATGACAGTAAATTTTAACTTGGATACGGTTACCCAAAAGACGTTGGTAACGGTGAATATAGTGGAAAAATAAGGGAAATTGCAAATCCGCGAGTCCAAAAATTACCCAATTGTTTAAGCGTAGTTTGCCCATTTATGGGCCATTTAAGTGAAAGGCCGATAAATCTGTCGTTCGCCTATTCGGTTACGCTCAAGGCGACCCTGAGTCCAATCGAAGGGGTCGCGAACGACAGTGATAAATTGGTGGACTGCTCAGTTGCAAAAATGTTGACAAAAAGATTATTTTGTGATACAATACAAAAAATAAAATTAGTATATTTTCTAAACGTTCGGTATACTAGCTAAATAAGGTACCTTACTAGGTTTTAGGAGGAATAATATTTTAGGTTTAGCTTGTTAAGGGCGTTTTTTGTATGGTTGTCCGGATACGGAATGGCAAATATGACTTGTTTGTCGCTCCGTATCCGAGACTACTAGAACTAGAAAAGGGGAATTCCATGACTAAGAAGCTTGCACCTCTTTTTTTTATTGCGGTTTTTGGGGCAATCATCGCTTCAGCCGCAGAGATTAACCTTGCGCCGGCGCAAACAACAATCGCGGCTTGTGCTGCACCCGCCCCGCCCCAACCCACACTGATTCGGGATGCTGTTAAGGCTGCCAGCAAGTGGCAGCAAAAGCGGGCCGCCCAGCGGGTAAAAGCTGGTCGGCCTGAGAAGGCTGATCTTGACCTGTTTACAATTGGGGAGCGTATCACTCCCACCGATGTAGTTTTGGTGGGCGATATGAGAAAGTTTTTCAAGTGTCTGGGCGCCGGGAATGACCTTGCGGAGCAGTCTGCCCGCAATCAGCGGTATGTGACAATGGGGGTAAATGACCCCATCCTCATCAATTACGATCAGGAGATGATCGGTCTCATTGCTGATTACGAACGGTCGTGGGTCCCTGGGCAGTCTTTTACGGCCGGTGATTCCCCACGGTACTTGAGAGATGTAGTGAGTTCCTGGATTCTCGCTGCGTCCGATCTCCGAGCGGGTAAGCCGCTTTCGGTGGCATTACAGACGGAGTATCTGTACCTGAGAAAGGTAGGGATAAAACCCACCGATCCCAACCTCCGTTTGCTCGCTCGGCGCATCGCCGAGACGGCCAAGGTAGAGTGGATGGGTAGTCAGAAGCCCATCCGAGTCAACATCGCTTCGGCCGTCACTTTGACGGCCACTCGCTAAACCTGATTACGTCCAAGAGGTTTTCATTGCTCTGTTTCCACAGAGTAGTGAGACCTCTTTTTTTATGGGCAATTTACAACCTTTTACTTACTCTTGGCAGTATTTGCATTTAACATGTACCCATTTGGAAAAGATGATATAATATATGCGTACGAGAATGGTTTGAAATACAAATTCAAATTTATGGACTTTTCCCAGGAAATAAATAAAAAATATTTTATTGCCACAATTTTAGTGTTTGCAGTTGTCGTGGCAATTGCGTATGCTTTTAAATCGGGGGAAAAAATTTCCCAGTCGCCTGACCAGTTGTCGGGTATTACGGTGGAAAATACTAAAATAATGCTTGACCGGCAATCGTCCTTGAAGTTTTCAGGTACTTCTAGCAATTTATCCATTACCCTTTCGGAATGGCCCGAAAGGTTGACGTTTTTACTTTTACCAAATGCCCAAAATACGAAGCTGCAAAAATTGCAATATAGAGGAGGCGAAACTGGCTATACAATAGGGTATACTGTGAAGTCGGAGTTGCAGGCTGTTCATTTTGCCTTGATCCAATCTGCCATAAATTCCGGCTGGCGGGTAACTGCTTCCACGCGCGCGTTGCTAGCCACCATTATTGAGCTTGAAAAAAATAAGGTAAAAATAAAAATAATTTCCAGCAAGGACGCGGAAGATTATATTGGCATTTATGCTCAAAGTATTGAAACAAATAACTAAATATGCCAGTGCGTCGTTTTTGGCCGGCACTTTGTTTATTGTAGGATTCGCGTTATTTGCCAATTCGGCAACTGCCGCTACTATCCAGTGTATTAGCTCATACGATACTATGGCCTGCAGCAATGGGGTTTGTAGTTATTCTTATTCAAATTGTACCGGACCGAATCCAAGTTGTGCACAAAATGGCTCGGTATACTGTCAAGATGCTTCGGGGTTAAATTATTGCGTTACTTCCGAGAGCTGTGCTCCGGGCGTTATAACTCAAATATGCACTCCGGGCGAAACTTCAAGCGACGGATGCGGGGGAGGAGTGTGTGGAGGCGTTAAGACCTGCAATGCCCAGGGAACGGGCTGGAGTTCTTGCAGTTATTCATCAACTAACGGCAATACTTGCGACAGTACCCAGTATGGCAGTTATCCGTCATGCAATTTTCCAAATACTTGTTCGGAAACCGCGCCTTCGGTAAGCCGTACGGTTACCGAATACACATGTTCCAGCGGCTCATGCGCGCCAAATTCTTACAACCAAACTCAAAGCTGCAACCGCTCTGTCCCGCCGGGACAATCTTGCGGCACTGTAACTTATGGCGAATGGTCGGAATGCGTAAATAATTCTTCAAATTCCTGCGCCCAGTCCGGAACGCACACCCGCACGGTAACTTCGCCGGTTTGCACAAATGGAGGCTGTGACAATTCCGTTTCCACTGAAACCGGAACTTGTCCTTTAAACACAAATGGCAATAGCTGCACGGATAACAATAACTGCTCGGTAAACGACGCGTGCTCAAACGGCTCGTGCGTGGGTACCCCCGCGCCGGTAAACGGCGGCTGGGGTGCTTGGAGTAATTGGGATTGCCCAAACTGGGACAGTATAGCCTGCGTAAATAATCAACAATCAAGAACCTGCACCCGCAGCCGAACTTGCGACAACCCCTCGCCCTCTTGCAGCGGCGCGCAATGCCCGGGCGGCAATTCCGCGGCCTTTGATAGCACGACCCAGACCCAAAGCTGCGGCGAATGCATCCCAAACAGTACTTCTTCCTGCGGCGGCAGCGGCGTGTGCGAAGGCAGTAAAACTTGTCGGTTAGACGGCACCTGGGGAAGTTGTAGTTTTCCCGGAGCAAATGTTTCCTGCAGCGATGGCAATAGCTGCAGTGTTAACGATGCATGCAATGGATCTGGTTTCTGCAGTGGCACCCCCACAACTTTAAATGGCGGCTGGAGTGGCTGGAGTAATTGGTCCGCGTGCGTAAGCGGCCAGCGAACCAGGACTCGAACATGCACAAATCCGACTCCCGCCTGCGGCGGAGCAAGTTGCCAAGGTTCCAGTGTTGAAACTGAAAATTGCGGCGTTTGTACTTCTGGGCAAACCAGGGCCTGCGGCGGAAGCAGCGGGCAGTGCCAAGGCGTAGAAACTTGCAACAGTTCCGGCCAGTGGAGCGGTTCGTGTAATTATTCATCTTCTAACAACAGCGCGTGCAATGACGGCAATGTTTGTACAAACAATGACAGATGTTCAAATGGCACATGCGCTGGCACCGGAACGTCCAATGTGGGAACCTGGTCTAGCTGGAGCAATTGGAGCTCCTGCCTAAGCGGCGTTCAAACACGCACCCGTACCTGTCAGGGTTCAAACAATGTTTGCGGCAGTCCCGTATGTAGCGGGCCATCTGTAGAAACAATGGATTGCCAATGTACGCCCGGCGAGACTTCCCAGCAAGGCTGCGGCAGTGGAGTATGCGCGGGTATTAAAACCTGCCAGGCAAATTCCACCTGGGGAGCTTGCAACTCTTCCGGGTCAAATGGCGCGGTGTGTAACGACAGCAATAGCTGTACTTCCAATGACCGTTGCAATAATGGCATTTGCGCAGGTTCTGGCAATAGCTGCAATGTTGTGCGCTGCGGTAACGGCGTAACGGAAATTTCCAACGGAGAAGAATGCGACAATGGCGACGCGCAAAACGGCTCGTGGCCGGCAACTTGCAGTTCCACCTGTCAAAACAACCAGCCGCCCGCCGTTATAGTTTACGATTATGATTATTACATTACTCCGCCCATTGCTTCCATCCAGCCCGGACAGACTCAGGCTTTTGTCTTGGTGTTTAATCGCGTAGGTTTTTTAAATCAAGTTACCGATATTCAAATTTCAAATTGTCCTACTGGCGCGGCCTGTGCCCTTTCCAGAAATAATGTTCAGTTTTTGACCAACGATCCGGGTGAAACCCAAAGTGTTGTTGTTACAATTTCCAACACAAATTCAATAGCGGTCGGCAGTCATACTATAAATTTTTCTGCTCGGGCATTCACGGGTTCAAATGTAAGCGGGCTAGTGTCAACGACCAAGCAAAAAAGCGCTCAGCTCTTGGTGGGTATTTCCCCCCAACCCAACGACGCGAGATGCGTTTCCATGACGGCTCCGGCAACTGTGGCCGTGGGACAAAGTTTTCCCGTTAGTATAACCATGAGAAATGCAGGAACTCAGGGCTGGTGGAGCCAGAGCATGAACCCTAACAATTATTTTGGACTAACACTCTGGCCGTGGCCTCCGGGAGCTTTTTCGGGCGGTGTTTGGAACCATGTACCGGGCCAAGTTATTCCCGGCCAGACTGTTGTGTTTAATTTTAATATTACAGCGCCCGCAAGTCCGGGCAGTCAAACACTTTCATTCCGAATGCTCCAGCAAAATATTGGTTGGTTTGGCGATGTTTGCAGTCAGCCGCTGGTTGTAGTTCCGGCAACGGCTATGAATTGCGACGAAAGCGCCGTGGGTATAAACAAAATGGTAGGCTGCGTGTACAATACTAAAAACCTGTCCGGCCAGAGAAGTGTGGCGCCGGAAGGTGTGCCAGCCACCCCGCCCATAGGTAATTTTACGGCAATAAATTTTAATTGGGGATATAACGGGCCCGGTACGCTTACTAACAATTTTTCTGCTCGCTGGAAAGGCCGTTTTAATCTGGAGCCCGGCTCATATATTTTTCATTTAAGTTCCGATGATGGCAGCAGGCTTTTTGTAAACGGCAATTTAGCCATAGAGGACTGGTCTGACCACGGCATTCGCACACGGGATTCGGCTGTTATAAATTTGTCCGGAAATACGGATTTGGTATATGAATACTACGAAAATACCAGCTGGAGCCAGGCTCGTTTATGGTGGGAAAAAATTACCAGTCCGGACCAGCCAGTAAATGTTTCGGCCAGCAATTCCAGCGCAGGTTGTTCCAATATAGCCATTATCTGGACAGATGCTTCAAATAATGAATCCGGTTTTCGAGTTTACCGTGGAGTGTCTCCAGACCCGGCTTTGGCCAGCCTAATTGCTACTTTGGGCGAGAACTCCACCGACTATGTGGACACGCCGCCAAATAATTCTCCGTATAGTTATTTTATTTCTTCCTTTGTTACATCGGGTGGGGAAAGTTCGCGCGTAACGGCCAATCCGGCCGGCATAGCGGCATTGCCGTGCGCCCCCAATATTTCCAATTCCGATAAAGACATAGTGGGTATAGTTCCGGCAGAAGGTCCGCCGAGGGATTGGTCAAATACCGGCAATGACTGCGGCGGTTTTAATGGAGCGCCTTCCAACTTAAACATTTCTTATGCCGCGGAAGATGTGGTTAAGTTTGAGATAAACATATGCAACACAGCCGGCACGGCAGATGCGGAAGTGGAAAAAATTATCGACACGCTCTCCAATATGGAAAAGCCGGCCGGTGGCTGGAATGCTCGGCTTCAGGAAAGTTCCAATCCGGCCCTTTGGCAAAATATTGTGCCGGTGGAAACGGGTTCGTTCCCATCTCAAATTTTAACTTTCAATTTTCCGGCCGGCTACAAAGTGCCGCAAGGACTGTCACGAAAACTAACTTTCCAGGCCAAATTAAGACTGCCTTCGCAAGATATGGAATTTAGCCGTTTTTACAATCGGGCCAGCATTTATGTCAAAAACTTGTCGCCCTATTTGGTAAGTACGCCGGCCTTGTTGTTTTATAAGGACGCGCGGTACCCTACCCGGCATGAAATACCTCCCAATTAGAAGTTATCTAATTCCATACTCCTTATGGGACAAGCTTGGTTGGCTAATAGATTATTATTTTTTCTTGCAAAAATATAATAGATATGCTATAATTATATAAAATAACTCACTTGGAAATAGAAAATAACACACAACAAAATATGCCTATGGAACAAACTTCAAAAAAAAGAATGGTTTTTGGGGCAATAATTTTTATAGCCGCGTGTGTCGCGGTTGTTTTAATAGTAATTTGGCTTAAGCAAGCTTGGCGTGTCTCGGAAGATAATTCAGTTAATCAGCCGGGCGTAAAAAAAGAACAGACGGTAAAAACTGCCGAAGAAATGCATAGAGAAAATTTGGCCAGGCTTGGGTATCCGGAAAATATGCCCATTGGCATAGTGCCGGGAGACAACCAGCCGCCGCAAAACCTGCAGGAAAAAGCAGGGGACATATCTTTTAGTTCCAGGCTTGATATGGACTTTGTTGCAGCCATAGACTGGTATCCAAAATTTTTGGAAAGCAATGGGTGGCAAATAATAGAGCAGCCGCAATACGACAGTCCAACAGTTAAAGCCAACAAGGGCGGGCAAACGGTTAGTATTGACATTAAAGCCAGCGGTCTGCTTACCGAACTTTCTATAAAATATTCACAAAAAAACCTTAACCAATAATTATGCGAAACAAACGATTTTTATTTTTGAATCTGGTCCTGGCTGTCGTTTATTCTTGGGTGTATTTAGCGCCCGTGCCTGTGGTCGCGCAGGCCGGTGACAGTTTAAGTTTGAGCACCCCCAATCCTTATATTAACGGGGTAGCCACTTCTTATGTGGGCAGTACGCCTTACGCGCATTATTGGACAATAAATTACAGGGTAAACAGTTCTTCCGGCGCAAAGCAGGTTACCTTAAGTACTGACAACTGTCCCCAGAACGCGACTTGCCGCTTTACCAATGACACAAATAACCAGTTTACTTCGGGCGGACATTCTTTTACCCAAACTATAAATGCGAATACAAATTATACCGTAAGGTATGAAATAAAATACAGTGAAGCTATGAGTGAAGGCATGTCTTTGGTAAATTTTTCTCTTTCCAGTTCAGGTCTTTCTACGGCAACCAAGTTAGGTGGGTTATATATTATGCCAAGAAATACTAACTTGAATGTGTCGGCCAATTTTGTAATTTATGGGCGCATTGGCCAGCCTGCTCCAGCTCCCCGTTACTTTACCGTATACAATACCGGGATTAAGACAATAAATTGGAGTGTAACTCCGGACCAGGCCTGGTGTACTGTAACCAAGCTGGACGGCAGCGCCGCCTCGGGAGACACTTTGTTGCCCGGCCAAAGTATTGGTTTAAAAGTTAGTGTAGATTTGCCTTCAAACCATGCGGTTGGGAATTATACTTGCAAGTTAAACGGCGGGACCACCACCCCGGGGGCTTACGCTTTTTTGTTTAGTACCGGTGCCGGAACGGTTGTTTATTCGGTATTTAATACCCCAAGCATTTGGGGTAGCCGTATGGATCAGTGCGGCGGGTTTAGCTTAAACTGGCAATCCATTGCCCAAGACGGAGCCACTTACACTGTCTATCGTAACCGGAACAGCTCAAATTCTTCCACTGCTCAGGTAATAGCTTCGGGCTTAAGCGTTACCAGTTATTTTGACAACAGCGGTCTTTTATATCCTCGGTCAAGCGGGTCATATAGTTCTTATTATTATTGGGTGGAAAGTTCTTTGGGCGGTGGAAAGCAGAGGTTAAACAATCGCGACACCAATTCCAGCAATTTGTCCTACCCCTTTGAGTGCGGTGCGGTGAGCTATATATTGAGATCGGGCACTTCTACGTTTAGCGTTGATGGGGTTAGTTACACAAATGACCTGGGCGGTAACGTGACTAACGTAGGCTTTCAGCCCATTGTAGTATCTTCCAGTATGGATTTTCCCAATCGCTGTTTTGCCTATAACGAACCTCCTTCCGGTCTTACTTTACAACCAGGCGAATCTCACTCTTCCAGTATTGCGCAATATCCGATCTTTAAATCCATGCCCATTCAGCAATGGTGCAGCTTAACCATGGCGGCAAACACCGGTGATTCGGGCACTTATACTCAATATGCCTATGTGACGCCAATTCGTGTCGACGATAACTTGGCTAATCCTTCCGGCCAGGCATTTGTTTGGGATAATTCGGTTTGCAATCAAATAATTGTTAAATGGAAAGGCGCCAACGACGCGACCGGATACAATATTTACCGCGCTCCCTATGTGATTGGCAGTAATAATTATAAAGTCTATGACGATTCCAGCACCTTTACCTTTTTAGGCTATGTTGTAGCCGATCCTTACAGTCAGGATCATTTGTATACTTATGTTGACTCGAGCGTAGCGGCCAACCAGCCTTATGTTTACCGTATTGTTACCGCGGACAGTCCTGCTTCCTGGGAACCAAATTCTTCTTCTGATGTCTCGGTTTTGTACCCAAACGGCATTAGTGCAACTACTACATGCAGTTCCCCCCCGAGTGCCGATTTGAAGGTAAATAATTCAGACGGGCCCGTAATAGTTGATTATAATGCCACCGCGGAAATTTCTTGGACTTCTTCCAATGCCGCTAATTGCACGGCTTCCGGCTCCTGGTCCGGCTCCAAATCTTTAAGCGGTTTGGAAAATCAGGACAACGTAACCACTCAAAAAACTTACACGCTAACATGCGCTAATGCTTCAGGCCAAGAGGCCACAGACAGTATTGTGGTAAATGTGAGACCGCAAGCGCCGCAAAACGTAGACGCTTCAAATACAGCTTGTGAACAAATTACTTTAACTTGGGATGCGGTTTCCGGCGCTTCCGGATACAATGTATACAGAAATACCACATCAAATCTTCCGGCTTTGCCGATAGCATCAAATATTTCGGAAACTTTATACGCCGATGCTTTGGCCAGCGGACAATATTACTATTGGGTTTCCGCCTTGAACGCTTATGGCGAATCTCCTAAAACCGCCATTGCTTCCGGTTCGGTATTTGCCCCTTCGTGCGAAGCTGCGCTTTCTAATTCCGATTTGGATATTGTTTCCGTAAATAACAGTTCGCTCCCCACCGATGTTCAAAACCCGGACTGCAACGGACCTTATGGTTTTAACATATCGCCGGCCAATAAGAGTGATTTTAAATCCGGAGATATTGTTACTTTTGAAGCGAATATTTGCAACGACCAGGGTCAGGCATTGGCTCAGAATGTGGTTTATACCGCATTTTTAACCAATCTTGCTGAACCGGAAAGCGGGTGGAATGCCAGAATAGACGGCAGTCAATCGGAAGACCCGACTGTTTTAAACAGTACGGTCTCGCCCAACCAGACTTTGCAATTTAATATTGGTAATGTGCCAAAAAATCAGGTAAAAAAATTGTTATTTGACGCGAAAATTGCTTTGCCACTCGCGAGCGCGTATGAATTGGCATTTTCCAGATTTACTCAGCGCGGCACAATCGCTTTCAATCAACCCGGCGGTGAGGCGGAGCAAATAAACATAACTTCAGGCATTATGCTTTTTTCCAATACCCAGGGACAGCCTAGTAAAGTTGAATTGGCACCTTAGTTTGTTGGGGAGCTTTAATTCTAAAAATCAACGGCTATCTTTGTTCACGCAAGGGTAGCCGTTGGTTATACTAATTGGAAATGGTTTTTAAGACATATTTTTTTCAAGAATTTTATATTTCTACGCTTACAAAAACGTTTATTTTTATCGTAACCAGTTTGTCGGTTACCGCATTTTTATATTTTCCCGATTTTGCTAGGACAGCCAGCCAGTATAGGCTATCCTCGTATGGAGCATGCGGAGAAAATACAGACCAATCTCAGACAGTTAAGTCAGTATTAGAAATGCTCAAAGCCGGTGATACGTTAGTGGTGGACTGCCGGGCAGGTGTGGGTTTTAGCGGCATCGAGCTTTCCGGGAAAGACGGCGTGAGTATTGTGGGAGAAAACGGTGGGGGCTTTAAGTCGCTGGCGCCTTCCGGGCAGGGCATACCAGGGTTTTGGCCGGTAATGTTTGTTGTAAAAAATATAAATGGCTGCAGTGTAAAAAATTTAGTATGGGAAGGCAATAGCGTTGGCGCGGCGCCGTTTGGTTTTTCCAATACTTCCAATTGCATTGTGGAAGGGAATACCATAAAGAATGTGAGTTATCCGGCTAATGCCGCCATGGTAGGGGTAAATAATAGAAACAACTTTTATTTAAATAATATCGTAACGGGTACCGGGCAGGGAACATATAACGGACAGCCGGACGGGACCAGAGGGATGTGGTTTGGCAATGCCGGGGAAGATAAAACAGAGTGGAGTGCGACGGTCAGAGGTAATTCGCTTTCAGGCATTGGAGCTACCGGTATTGTGGTTATGGGTATTTCACCGCTAATTGAGAAAAACACCGTTTCAAATACCAACGGAGCCGGTATAAAATTTGTGCAAGGCGATGGCGGTATGGGTAAAGCCCTTATTTACGACAACTCCCTTACTGGCAACTCGCTTCATGGCATACAAATAGACGATAGGGTGGCGCAAGTTTTAAGCGTGAGTATAAAAAGGAATATTGCGGCAAATAACGGTTTGGCGGGAATTTACGCCCCTGCCTTGCTGAAAGATTCAGATATATCGGACAATATTGTGCGTAATAATCATACTAACGGTTTAAATGGCTGGCACGCGGGGATTATGATATTTAATGCCAATGGCTTAAGTATTGTTTCCAACCAAGCGGGAGATGCTTATGAAAATAATTCCAGCCAGGATGTGGGCTTGATAATCAATCCGCTTGGGGGCTTAAGTGCCTCCAATATTGAAGTGAGAGATAATACCTTTAAAAACCATTTCCTGCATGGTGTGGCAATGTATAATGACGCGGGAAATATAACAGGAGTGAAGTTTGTAAACAATAAATTTGTCGGAAACAAGCAGTACGGACTTTCCATATACCAAAAATCTTCGGGTAGCATAAGCGGTATAGAATCTTCAGGCAATTGTTTTGCGAACAACGCTTACGGCGCCATATCCGATTCTAACAGGGGAGGATTAACCGCTGTTTCGCCCGCGCAAAGTCAGGATTGCACTACTGTCGCACCCGCGCCTAGCCCTGCTCCCATGCCTGCCCCCGCTCCGGTAGCCGGCCCTACTGGAATGGTGAATATTGAGTCTTTGGGTGAAGCGTTTAACCAGCATGGCGGATGGGCGGGGTTTAAGTTTACCGTAGGCAGTAAGGCGCTATACGTAACGGAGCTTGGAAGATACTCGCTGCCCGGCAATAAGCAAATTCACCGGGTAAAATTGGTGGCGGTAAAAAATCCCGAAACGCAAAGCACCGGCGAGGAAAGTTTGGGCACAGTAACCATAAATATGGCCGGTAAGGACGCGGGACAATTTGTCTATGGTGCCTTGCCATCCGTGGTAAAACTTGAACCCAATACACAGTATTATTTGGTAAGTGAGGAGTTTTATGGAGGGGATGTTTTTCATAATAGCCTTAGAGGTTCCGGTACCCGGCTGGCTTCGACCGCGGCTATTGTAAACTCTGCTTCCTATTGGTGGCCGGGAGATCCGTATTGGCGGCTTGAAGGCATAACCGGCAGTGCCAATGGCCCGGTGGATTTAAAATTTAGTTTTAGCGCTCCTTCTCTACAAGTTCCCAGCTATCCTCAAATTACATTGGTAAACAACAGGAGTTTAAACATAACAATACAACCGCTGCGTTATGAGAATAATAACTGGGTGTATTTGCTTACCTGGCGGCGGACGCTAATAAAAAACGGATCTTTAAGCATAAATAATACAACTGTTGCCTCAAGTGCGGCCGAGCGAGGCAGCCAGGAAATTATTCTTGCGGCTAACAGCCGCAGTAAGCTGGAGTTTTACAGCTTACCCAATAAGCGCGGAATACTTTTGGCCAGAAAGTATATAACTGTCTTACCGGCCCAATAGTTTGTTTAAAAAGCCGTCCCGCCCTTTGGAGGGACGGCTTTTTTAATAGGTTAAATTTTTAATGTAATTCCTTGCTTTTGTCCGTTATCTTTTTACGGCATTGTAAAAAGCAGAAAATATCTTAAAACGCTTTACAATAAAAATTATAAATGCCATGGCACCTGCCCCGGTAAGTAACATAACCCAGTCCGGCAAGTTGACTGAAGGGTTAGGTTGGTCGGTTTCATAAATTTCAACGGTAAACGGTAGCTTTACTCCCGCGCCGGTGTTTACGCGGCTTTCAGCCAGAGGTTGTCCCACAATAGAGATGTTACCTGCCAAGGCAATGCTTTTTTCGGGCTCAAATCCGTTTATGTCAAACGTCAGTTTGGCGGTTTTTCTTGCCCCGGATTCCAAAGTAAAGCTTTTGGGTTCAATAGAAAAATTTTCGGCGTAATTGTCCGCGTAAAGTTCGTAAATTTGTACGTCCGCGGTGGGATTGGCTATTGTTATTTCTAAACTGGTTTTTTGAACTTTGGAATTTAGCGAAAATATAAGCTTGGCAGGAGAAACTTGTATGCCGGACGCGTGCGCGGGCAGGGGGACTCCTAAC
The DNA here is from genome assembly GCA_964589415.1 of uncultured Candidatus Saccharibacteria bacterium. Classification (GTDB taxonomy): domain Bacteria; phylum Patescibacteriota; class Doudnabacteria; order UBA920; family UBA920; genus CAZPRQ01. The sequence goes on along the minus strand of CAZPRQ010000010.1, from coordinate 5,509 downwards.
AAAACACAAATAAATATATACATAAATAGTTTAAAAAGCATAAGTCAAGATTTATTAATTGGCCGATTTTTTGGCATTGGGAGTTTTGTATTTGTTGCGCAGGCGAGAGTTTGTCAGCCTGTGGCTGGATAAGCGGATTCAATACCTCTTAAGTCCTGCTGCAAGGAAAAATTATTGCGGAGTAGCCCAGAAAATCAACCGCCCCGTTTTATTTCCTTGGCCGTAATTTTTCCCCAAAGGCGCGCTTAGGCTCGCGCTAATTTGTTTGTTTTGTCCAGGTTCCGCTGCAATGCGAAATTTTCTCCAGATGGCATTTTCAAGCTTTAAGTTTTCAATAAATAAAGAATCCCCGCTGACTTCCGCTTCCACGGTTATATTGTGGCTGCCTGTGTTGACTAAAGTAAAATTTTTATTTACCGTATCCCCGGTTTTAAATTCGCCAAAATTAATATCTTCTGGGTTAACGGTAAAAGCAACGCCGGAAGCGGGTATGCTGTTGTCATTTTCGCCAAGCACTTGCCCGTTAGTTAAATTGGCAGAGAGGTTTAAGTTGGCCGAAGACGGACGACCGACCTTAAGCTGAAGAGAATTGCTTCTAATGCTGCCGGATTGCTGGGCGTAAACTTTATAGTATCCTTCGGCAGGAGAAATTTTAAGCTTGCCGGTTTTATCGGTCAGTTGCGTGTTTATTCCATAAAAAACTGTCGCGCCATCCGCGGGTTTCCAGGTGTTATTTTCGAAATTTTCAACCGTTACTTCAACATGGTTATTTTTTTCAATTGTTTTTTCTGATAGGCTAATTCTGCTTGGCTTCCAGCCAAAGTCGCCAAAATACCATAGTACCGAGTCGCCTTCTTTAAGCTTATAATCCGACGCTCCCAGATCCGGAGAAATGCTATTTACCAGGTACATCCATCCCGTAAGGCCGCTGGAGGCGTAACTTCCAATGGCCGCAAGATACGGCCCGTAAGCTGTATCTTTTATTTCATACGTAAGGTCACAGTCCTTTGCGGCATTTTTTACCGCTTCCAGAGCGGTAAAGCCCCGGCCTTCGACTGAGCATAAGTTTTCCGTGGTTCCCTCAATACGCACATTAACCTTAGTTTCCGGCAAGGGAGAGTTGGCAATTGCCAGAGGTAAACTTTTCCCAGCCAGGGCAATGGCAGTGTAAGCGGTAGTGACGGGGGAGAAGGCGTCCTCGTTGCTGTTTGGTTGGAACTTAAAATATCCGGCATCCGTTTGCAGTTGGCTTAAGTAATGTGTGGGAGAATTTCCTCCTTTGCTCCAGGTGCTTGGTTGTATGCCAAGGGAGTTTAGCGCCCATACTACCCAGGCGGTTGAGGAAGCGTCGGAAGTGTTGCCGTAACTGCTTTTTGGGTCGTAAGTGAAACCGCCATCGCTGTTTTGAGTTGTCTTTAAATAGTCCAAGCCATTTTGAATAGGCAAATCTTGTTCCGACATGCCCGCCGCGGTAAGAGCCACAATGGCCGCCGCGGTCATGTTGCTATCACTCCCTCCGTCGGTCATAAAGCCCCACCCGCCATTCGACTTTTGTTTTGAGAGCAAGTAGTTTTTAATGCCGTTTATCTCTTTGGTTGATTTATCTTCGCCGGCACTTAAAAGCGCGAGCAGACCAAATATATCATCATTCAGTGTTGTTATTTCGCCCAATTGTCCGTTGGTGTAAAATTTTTTTAATTCTTCTACATAGTTTATAGAGCCAAAAGTTTTAGGGTCCTTTTTTATGGCTGTAACCGCGAGGATTGCCGCGGCATAATCGTTAGCCGTCCCAAATATATTTTTTAAATGTTCGGAAGGTATGTTCGGAGAATTTAAAGCTACCAGTCCCATAGTTGTCCACGCGCTGGAGTTTTTTAAGAGTAAATAGTTTTTTGCCGACTCCGGATTGTAATTGGCGCTGGCCAGAATTGGCAAAAAAAATATATTTGCGAGTATTGCAAAAGCAACAAAAATAGATAATTTTTTCATGGCTGGGCTAAAGCGTTAATTTTTCAGAAACAAAATATCCGCCTCACGGGCGGATAAAAAAATAAAATTCCTGCTCGGGAGTTAGCGGCAAATTAGCGACCCGACTTGTGTAAATTTTCCGGTATAAATTTAAAACCGGTAAAAATACATTCACGGTTGCGGCACAGTGGGGGAATTGTCTTTATTTTTGAGACTCACCCCGCTTCCCTAATTTGTCAGTATTTAGTTTGTTCCTGAATTTTATTCTTATCAAACGTTTGTGTCAAATGTCTATTTTTTGGAAAAATGTGTGGATAAGTAGGAATTTTATTTTAGTAAAAACTTTGACTAATTTTAAAAAAAATATTGTAAAAATAATAATGATTAGGTTTTAAAAAAACCGTATCCTTGTATATATAAGCAATTTCTAATTTGTGGAACTTTAGACAAAAATTACAATGATTTATAGAAAAATTCTCTGTAAAACAAATGTAATTATACTTTGTATTATAGATTACAGCCTTATTTTAAGAGTACTGAGGTATTCTTCTGTTATGTTTACCATGTATGTCAAAAATATATTCCTAGATTTTATTACATTGTTTCAAAAAAATTAACTATAAAAATTTAATTATGGGAATTTACGCCAATTTTTTTATAGATATATACAATACAAGTTTTAAGGCGAAAAATTGGGCTGCGAAGACACGTTTAAGTAAAGTTAATGAAACTTATTTATAAATTATTTTTAGCACTATTTTGGGCATTTAGCGCGTTATTCTAATTGTTCATTATTTTTCCTAAAAATTGGTCAATTTGTTTTTTACTTTTTATAATAAATGTAGGCATATCGGATATCCGAGATTTCTAAAAGCCTTTGAAACTAAAACAGTTTTTAAAAAGTAAATTAAATCTACCCCAATTCTGTGACTGAAGGTAATGACCAAGAAAACAATAAAATAATTACTCTCCAGGAAGCCTCAAAGATCACCGGGTATCACCCGGATTATTTGGGCTACCTTTGTCGTTCGGGCAAGCTTCAGGCCTTTAAGGTTGGAAGAAGCTGGGCTATACAGAAAAATGACTTTGAAAACTTTCTTAAAACCTTGAATTCTGAAAATTCAAATAAAGGAAATGAAACACAAGATGGCGTGGCCGACATGGGAGAGAATGACGAGTCTGCATTAAATGGTAATGAAAACCAAATTACCCGACGTTTGCCCGTAGGAATTGTTTTTAATCCGGATGAAAAATTGCATGATTTGAAGGAAGAAGTCTTTCATAATTTGGAAAGCGCTCTGGATTCGGTTGAAAAGAACGCTCAGAAAATGAAAAAGCGCGTGGCGGGGCATAGGCTACTTTTGGATGTATTGGAGAAGAATCCTGAACAATTTGAAAAAATTGTTATTGGGGAACAGGATTTAGCCGCTTCAGACTTGGTAAGTGACGCAAGCATAAATTCGCAAACTTCTCACAATAAGCAAGTTATTTACAATCATCCACTCAGACAGCTTCCGCTAAATTCCAATTTTGATTTGCAGAAGGACGTATCGCGTACCAATGTAGCCGGGCCTCAGTTAGATGAAAAAACCGTTAACAAACTATACGCGAGTTTTAAAGAATCTTCGTCAGGCCAAAAAGCAATTGCGGCAATAACATTGGTCGCCGTGCTTTTATTGGCCGGTTGGAATATTTTATTCCAAAAGCCGACAAAAAGCGGTGACAGCATTTCCGTATATCCGCAAATAAAACAAACCATAACGCAGACAGGCGGCGAGAATGCAAGCTCAACCCAAATTACGGAACGAATTATTCGAGACCGCGTAGTTATTCAAAATGTTACTTCAGACCAGGTGCAAAATTTTGATCAGCTTTACGCGCTTATTGATGGGCGCATAGAAGCTTACGCGGCTCAAGGGAGGTTTAAGGGAGAAAAAGGCGACAAGGGAGACAGTGGTGAGAAAGGTGAGTCCGGGAGTAGTTTAGTTACTTACATTCAGCCGGCGGGCAATAGTAATAGTTTTACTCCTGGAAGCGTGCTTGGCGTAACGTATTTGTCAGCGAAAGAATTTGTGGCTCAAACCGTTCGCGTATACGAGTCTTTTGTATCGGAAGGAACGGCGGAGTTTAAAGGCGCCACTACTTTTACCGGAACAGTAAATTTGGCGACAACTACTATTAGTTCTTTGGATTTGGGTTTTACAGCAGGAAGTTTGGTTTTTCAGGGAACGAACGGTCTGACTCAAAGTAACGCGAATTTGTATTTTGACAGCGTGAATAATCGTCTGGGGGTAGGCACAAATACGCCAAGTTCTGCCTTAACCGTAGTGGGCGACATATATGCCACCGGAAATATTAGTTGCGGAGGAGGCTCTTGCGGGAGCGGGTCCGGTTCCGGCAATGTGGCCAGCGGAACTCCTTTCGCGGTAGGTTATTACCCGTCTTTTGCCGCCTCTATTAGTCCTGCTAGCAGTCTGTTTGTAAATGGCAGCAATGTAGGTATAGGCACTTCTACACCCGGGTATACTCTCCAGGTTTTAGGCAGCCTGGGCGTGTCCGGACAATCCAGCTTGGCAACTACCAGCGTAAGCAATTTAACGGTAACCGGAACCACAACTCTTGGCACGCTTAACCAGGCTTTGCCTGTGCGTTCAACTTCTGGCGGGGAACTTTACAATGGAGCTATAAATTTAAATTCAGCGGACGTAACTGGTGTGCTCTCTGTGGCTAACGGAGGCACTGGTACTTCCACTTTGCCCTCGGTGCATCAAATATTGGTTGGTAATGGGACAGGGTATAATTATACTGCACTGACCGCTTGTAATAGCGCTACCGAAAAGCTTATATACTCAACGACCACTCTTTCGTTTATTTGCGCTGCCGATGTCGGATCGAGTGGTTCCATAACCCAGTTAAACGGACAAACAGGTTCTTCCCAAACTTTTGCCACTTCCACGAGCGGTGGTCTGGACTTGTTTATTTCTTCAGCTTCCAATATTCATACATTTTCACTGCAGCCTTCCTCGGGCTACTCCGTTCCTCTTACCGCTTCAGCTACAAATTGGAATACCGCTTACGGAATTGTAAACGCTTCTTCTACATATTGGGATACTGCTTACGCTAACAGGATAACGTCGGCCAGTGCTCCGTTACAAATTTCCGGGAATGCATTGTCTGTTCAGTCTGGCTACAATATTCCCCTTACTGCCAGCACCACCAACTGGAATGACTTTTACAATACTCCGTCTACCAGGATTACCGCTGGAAACAACTTGTCATGGGCAGGAAATACTTTAAACATTAACGATGTCTTCCCAACCTATACTTATGCTTCTTCTACCTTCCCATCTTTTAACTACGCTTCCACCACTTTTGCCACTGCTGCCAGTCTAGGCAGTTATTCCACTTATGCTTACAACAGTTCTACTTTCCCATCCTTTGCTTACGCCACGAACACCTTTGCCACGTTGTTTAACACTCCTTCCTACGGCTACGGAACATCTACCTACATAAACTTTGGTTATGGTTCTTCTACCTTTGC
>CAZPRQ010000009.1:18370-33542 GCA_964589415.1 uncultured Candidatus Saccharibacteria bacterium | reverse complement strand
AGTAAGGTAAAACCCCGCCCCGCAAAATGGCGGAACGGGGTTTATAATTATTCCAATATATTTGTTAACTCTATTGTGGTTGGATTGGCAGCACTGACAATTAAGTCTTTATGCATAGCCAGGCGGGCTTCACGAGCTTGTTCTTCCAGTTCAGTTAATTCGGCAAATTTTTGTTCCGCGCCCCTAACCCAGTTTTCACTGCCCGGGTAGACATAAATGCCTTTCATTTTGCGGAATGTGTTGTATTTTTCAGAATACAATGGCTTGTCCATTAACACATTCATATCCTTAAACCAATCTAATTTGGTGGAATATTTGCGCCAGGCCGGGTGCCCGGGAGCTACTCCAATTCCGCTGCAGTTATTGTCCGCACACCGGCGGCCAAAATTGCTTTCCACCCAGGAAATAGCCAATGCTTTTTTCCAATGTTTTTCTTGAATAATTTGGGGGGAATATTCCGCAAGCGGAGAATTATGTTTTTTTAAGTAAGCTTCAAGTTTTTCAACCAACGGGTCGTTCATTACAACTTCGTTGAAAGATATAGAGTTTTGATTTTGAATTGGATTTTTGACTTCAAAAACTAGAGCAGTGTTTACTCCAGCCTCAACGGTAGCAGCAAGGGTTGTACCCGGAAATCCCAAGGGGATTAACGAGAGTAAAACCGCAACGACAACCGTTTGTTTGGTTTGAGGCTTGAGGGTAAAGAGAGCTTTCATTTTCGGTCAAACTCCTTTCTCCCCTACCAACCGATGTTTCCAGCAATTGGTATGTATTATTGTAAAGAACGGCAGAGACCCCATATCTACTTTTAATTGCAATGGAAAAAAGCGGATATGGCAGCCGCCTCCCGCCTAAGGCAGGAGATAAAGCGCTGGTTTAACCCTTTTTATTCATTAATAGCTTGAATAAAAAAGAGTGCCAAGTAGCACTTTGTATATATATTATACGCTTTTTCCTGTGTTTAGTCAATGAAAAAAGACTAAAAAACCTTATAAATAAGGGTAAAAAGATTAAAACAGCTTTAATTCAAAGCTAAATTAAATAGAATTGGACTTACGCGTTTGGCCAAGTACAAGGCGTTTTTTGCTGGGTTTATGAGGCGTAGTTTAACTACGGCGAATAAAGCAGTAAGAAAAACAACGAAGTAATTGGCCAAACCGCTTGCGGCGCAGTCATTGCTTGAAGCAATCTGGCTTTGCCAGTTGCAAACAATGGCAAGCGCGTAAGTCCTAAAAATATTTTAAAATAAACCCCCGGCAAAAAGAAAGCCGGGGGAAATATATTTAAGGAATAAATTAAAATTTAGCGAATGCCTTGCTCATAAGAAGCAGTGTGCGTCCCGGCTGGGTATCCGCTGGTTAGGCCGCCTAGGCAAAAAGTCAGTTCATAGTCCTGTTTGTCAGAAGCAGGGGTGTATTGGTATGAGTTTTCTTTAGCAGTGCAGGTTCCGTCTGCTGGAGTGGGAGCTATGGGTATAGCTTGTAGATACTGTTCTTGTACTAACTGCGGCAGGCTTTCCGGGTATACTTCGGCGTCATTGTAATACAGTTCTAAAGCCGAAGATATCATTCTTACAGTTGCCAGGCGAGAGGCGTCGCGGGATTTGGCCCGGGCAGAATTTAACGCAAGCAAAACTATTGAACTCAAAAGTCCTAAAATTACCAGTACACCACCAATAGATCCCCAAACAGTCCAGCCGGTTACGCCGCCCATATATGGTTCGTGGCTTGGCTGGCTGGCGGTTTGTTTTGCTTGTTTATAAAGTGTGTAGCTGTAAGATAGAGAAAATAAAGTGTAAACAAATTGCAGAACCAACTGCAAGATGGTTACCACAATTGTGGTAACGGAATTTTTTGACACGGAACTAATTAGTACCAAAACTAAGTAAAGCGCGAAATACATAATTCCAATAAGCAGCATTCTTCCAAAAATTTTCCACCAACGGCCCTTTACGTAAGCTTTACTTTGAGCCAGGGCGGTTCGGCCTTTTTTGCCTTCGGTTACCAAGCAAAATAGAGCAAAACCATAGTAGTTTGCAATAATAATGCCGGGAATAATAAGAAGCACCATGCCGCCAATGGTGGCTAGCACCAAGATAAGCTGGACTAAAAATAAGCTGCCAATAAGAGGACGCGCGCGCTTTAGGTTTTCTTTTATTCCGGTTTTTTCTTCGGCATCGCGCAGGGCTGTTATTTGGGCTGTAGATGCCCAAAGGGTGGCAAATATATAGCCACAAATAGCAGCTATGCCGAGCAATACCATTACTATGCCGCCAACCGCGGGGCTTATTTGCTTGCTTAAAAACCAAGCCAGTACAAATAAAATACCCGTACCCAATAAAAATGGAACAAAAAGCAATAGCCAGCTAAAAATTACAGTACCGGACCTGGCTTTAAAGAGTTGCCAACTTTCCGAAAATAAGGTTCCTATAGATGGCAGGGAGCTAGAAGGCTGTATGACGGCCATGGGTACCGGAGTTAAAGGTGCAGGCGGGGTGTGTCCGGTTGTTTGCTGGAAGACTTGGGTAATTATGTCATCTGACCATCCAGAATTTTTTAACGCTTGTTTAATTGTTTCGTGGCTGGCTCCGAGGGATAATTGATGATTGACATAGTCAATCAATTCTTGGGTTGCCATAAAGTTGTTTATGTCATTAATTACTTATAGTGTAGCTTAAAAATTAAAAAAATGGAATTTATAAGCCAAAACGTTGTTTGACTATATGTTGGTTTATGCCGTTGGTAACATTGGTAAAACCCATTTGTTTGAGTATTTGTAAGGCGATTCCCGACCTGCTGCCGGTGCGGCAATACACCAAAAGCGGAGTGTCTTTGGGGGTGTCTTGTAGTTCTGGCATGCCTGCCATTAAGCTTTGGGAAGGAATATTGATGGCGTCGTCAATGTGCCCTAAGGCGTATTCTTCGGGTTCGCGAACGTCGAGAATGGTAAAAGTGTGCATAAAGTGTAATGCTTTGAGTGTGTTTGATTATTAATTCTATTAAGGTTTGGGGTGTAATTGTTTGTAAAATGTAACCAATTCTTCCATTTTTTTGTTATCAAGATAAATATCTGCATGCCCTCTTTTAGGGTTATCAAACGTAACTTTTAAGGGTTGTGTATTCCCTTGCGTGTCGGTTTTTACTTCAATGTTATATGCCTCGGAAGGGTCAAAGTCCCCACCTAGGTCATTTAAGTTTTTAAATGCGGTTGTATGTTCGGCTTGCCCTTCTTTAACCGCGGCTTCCAGTAGTAGAAACTCCATATTGCTTCCATGCCCGCCTATGGGTATAAGGACGTTTGAGCCACTCTTTAAACGTTTTGCCATTTTTATGTAATGTTCTACCAAGAGTGCATACGCGCCGGTAACTTCTTTTTTGTATTGAACAGCATCAGGGTCATTTAAGGATATTAAATGTTCCAAGACTTTCCTATTCGCAACTTTAGAGGCTTCAGATTTTTCTTCAGGGCTTAATGCTTTAAAATCTTCCGGCAAATAAGAATTATATAAAATTATGTGGTCGTAAGGCCGTTTGGAAACTAAATTTTTATAATTTAATAATTCTTCAGGACGTGTGCGGAAAGCATTGTTGTCGGTGAGCGTTTGTGCATAAATGTGTGCAGTTTCTAGTGCCCTGCCCATGTGAGTTTTTGGGTCCGTATCTGCTGGTGACCCAACAGCTTTAACGGCATCATATTTATTTGGCGAAGTTTTTTGTAATTCCGCGAGATTTGCCGTTTGCTGTCGCCCCAGGTCGTTTAAGTATAACCCTTCTCGTTCCCCGTGGCGCATAATTTTTAGGGTTATTGAGACATTTCCTCCAAATTCTTTTTTTTCAGGGTTAAAACCCGGGCTTGATTCCCTAGGCATAATTTTTAAGTTTAATTATTCCACTATTTGCATCCAACTCAATAACATCCCCCTCTTTAATTAGTTTTGTGGCCACTTTGGTGCCTATAATGCATGGAATTTTAAATTCACGAGAAATTATGGCACCGTGGGAGGTAATACCCCCTTCATCTGTAATTAGAGCACTAGCTTTTTTAATGCTGGTTAGTAGGTTTGGGTTTGAATTAATAGAAACTAAAATTTCACCTTTTTTTATGGAGCCAGGATTTGTAAAATCTAACACCACATGAGCCTTAGCCTTAACTTTGCCCGGAAATACACCTACGCCTTTAATAATTGAAATTTTGTTTTTTGTATTTCCTTCAATGGTTTTAATAATACTTATCACATTTAATGTCCAAGATATGTGCTCTGTACCTTTAATTTTTTTGTATACAAATTTTTTATCCTTGTTTTTGTAACGATTTTTTAAAATATTAGGAACATTTTTAGCCCATAGTTCATCTTGCGTGAGCATAATTGATTTTGTCCCCGAAAGTCTAACACCCTTAGTTTTTAAGTGTTTTAAAACTAAAGGGTGGATTATTTTTGTTAAGAATGGGGTGTAATAAGATACCGATCTTAATTCAGAAGTAAGCCGTGCGATTGTTGGAGGCAATTTATCACTCGGGTTTAAGACAATAGAGGGAAAGTTGGGGAAAACGGTAGTGTAAAAAGTTAATTCATTAAAAAAATTTAAAGCCTCTCTTAAATTTACAAAAGAACCAGGGCCTTTTTTTAGAAAAAATTTAGCTTTTAAACCTAATTTAAGACCGTGTCTTAATAATTTTTTTAGTTTTTTTGGCCTTTCTTTAATAAGTTTAGTATAGTTTTTTTTCAGTAATTCTAACTGTGATCTTGTTCTGTATTGGCTTACTAAATTTTTTGAGACTTCTATGCATAATACATCATCCATTTTAAAATCAAGCGCGTTAAGCATGTGCCTTGATTCATACCATGACTGCCAAAGTGATGTAATAAACAAGTCAAAAGGACGGGTTAAATATGGGACCCAGTCATTAGTTTTAAATACTTTTTTCATAGTTTAATATTGCGACCTATATATTTATAGACTTCCGTATTTAATTGCATTATTATTTTTCCTTTTTTAACCCCAAAGCATATAAACATGCTTTAGTAATTCATGCCAATAAAAAAGTTAGGATTATTTATGTAAATAGTCGACGTTGAAAATAGCCATATTTTCATTGTTAGTATAACAAAAAACACCTCTAGTTAACAGATTTTTTATGGTTTGCCCGTCATAGTCCGTCTCAGACTGACGACGGCAAAAGCGGCTAACCCCGCACAAATTGAGGACTCGTATGCAGGCCACGTCGTTCGCGAACTACGTGGCGGTGCGCAGGGGGAAGGGACAACCTTACCGCCATCAAGAAAAAATACCCGACTTGAGGTCGGGTATTTTTTCTTGGAGCGGCTAAGGGGAATAGACCCGCCCACGGCTATGCTCAGCTCCCCTTCGACAGGCTCTGGGTCACATCGCATGACGCCTAACGCGGTCCCGCCACTAAACTTTCCTGCGCCAGCTCGGAAAGTTTTACCCCTTCGGGCACCGTTCCTGTTCGATTCCCCTTGCTGCCCTGATAAAGAAAAAAGAACCCAACCTAAAGGTTAGATTCTTTTTTCTGGAGCGGTCTAAGGGACGATTATAGAATTATGGATTGGGTGCAGATTGTGGGAAGTTATGGGTATGCAATAAAGCAGTTGGATAAGTTTTTAGCTAAGGCTTAAGTTATTTTTTGAAAATGTTGGGCGGCCCTTTAATATCATCAGATGTTGGGGCTAAAGCAAGATTAACCCTGTTTAGTAATTTTTCCATTTGCAGTAATGCAATATCGGCTTTTTCCTCGCCGAGCACATCCTTGCATTTGTTGACCAAGTCCCTTGTTAGTCCCATTTTTCTTGCTTCATCTCGTAGCTCTTTTTCCTCACTATCACTAAGGCTACCCGACTTGTTAAATTTTTCAAGTTTTTTAAATATAATTTGAGCTATTTGCTTATATGCGTCTTGTTCAATAAATTTTTTTAGTTTTTCGTCACCCGCTACATTTTTTCGTCTTTGTTCCAATACAGTGAAAACTTCCCTAATTTGAGGGTCTTGGGAGGTTTCTTGTTTTTTTGTTTGCTCGGTTTTTTGTGGTGCTTTTGTTTCAGCTTGCTTATTTTGTGCAGCAGCTTCACCGGCCAATAAACTACCGGCAACAAAAGCGGCTTCTGCAAATCGTTTTTTTGACATAAAAAATAAAAAATTACTGGTTGATAAAATTGGTTTATTCGCCTAAAAGTTCTTTTATGGTCTGTCCAGCCAGTTTTGTATGCCCGTCCTCTTTATAAATTAAGCCGTTATTTTCTCGTGCCCATTCCACTACTGCGCCCAGATTGTCAAACGTTCTTTCCGTGCCATCATTAAATAAAACCTTCCAACCACCATTTTCCACGCCTTCCATTTGTGTGACTTTGCCTGTAAACTTTGTCCTTTGTTGTGAAATGGCATTGTCTTTGCTTAGCATACCGCTCTTAAATTGCTCAAGCAGGTTGTAGCCTTTTATTATCTCGCCCATAAATTTAGCCTTTAGATTAAAATTAAATTCGTCCTAATTATAGACCTTTTCGTTGAATTTTGGTAGTATTTGCAATTATGCAATAAAATACTTGACAAAAGTAAACTATGGGTATAGACTACCTTTAAGAGAAAATTAAATGGGGACAAAGGGGGTGAAAAAATATGAACATAGCAAACAAAATAAAGGAATTGCGGGCTAAGTTTAACTTATCGCCCGCTGACCTTGCCAAGAACGCCGAGCTTGACGCTTCGTATATTTCCAAGCTGGAGGACGGCGAATATAAATCATTAAACATACAAAGGAGCAAGGCTTTGGCCAGAGGCTTTGGATTGACCTTAAAGGATTTTATGGATGAGATGGGCTTTTTTGAAGATACGAACCAACCCAGCTTTGAGCTTATTTCCAGCGCCTTAAGGCGTAACGGCTACACAAACCAACAAGCAAAACAAATAATTGAATATGCCCGATTTATTAAGAAAAATTAAATACAAACCTAAACCTTACAGTTATAAGCTGCGTATTCCCCCCGAATACCACAGCATTACTCAAATAACACCACTACTTTTTAACCGCCGAAAGGAAATTAAAAAATGACGAAATTGCAAAAAGAATTTTACTTGGTTGAGGAACTGGCAAAACGTTTGCGGGTTTCCAATATGACCATTTACCGCTACATCGGGGCTGGCAAATTGACCGCTTATAAAATCGGCAAGGAATACCGAATTGCACCAAGCGCATTTGATAAGTTTTTAAGCAAAGTAAAAGTAAATTAAATTTTATGGACGACAACAAAATTGATAAAACCCAGACCGACAAAACAATGGCCATTTTTGAGAGCGTGCCGGTTAGGCGGATTTGGGACGCAGAAAAAGAACAGTGGTATTTTAGCGTTGTGGATGTAATTCAAGTTTTGACGGAAGCGGCTAATTATCAGGCTGCCAGAAATTACTGGAAAGTCTTAAAAAACCGCTTAAATTCAGAGGGAAGTGAAGTGGTTACAAAATGTAACCAGTTGAAAATGAAAGCCCCTGACGGTAAAATGCGGCTAACTGATGTTGCTAACACCGAAACCCTGTTTAGGCTTATTCAAAGCGTGCCATCCCCTAAAGCCGAGCCGTTTAAGTTATGGCTGGCTAAAGTGGGTTACGAACGCTTGCAGGAAACTGTTAATCCCGAATTGGCGGTGGACAGAGCAAGGGAACACTGGAAGCAAGCAGGTAGACCGGCAAAATGGATTGAGCAGCGAATGAGAGGGCAGGAAACCAGAAATAAGCTGACTGATTATTGGCACGAGAGCGGCGTTACGCAGGGAATTGAATACGCAAAACTTACGGATATAATCCACCAAGAATGGAGCGGCCTAACCACCAAACAACACAAGCGGGTTAAAGGACTTAAAGGCCATAACTTGCGGGACAATATGACCGAGGCCGAATTGATTTTTACGGCGTTGGCGGAATTGTCTACCACGCAAATTGCCAAAGCCGATGAAGCCAAAGGTTTTGTTGAAAATGCTAAATCGGCGCAACAAGGTGGGAGTATTGCCGGTGACGCACGCAAGAAATTGGAAGCAAGGACAGGTAAAAAAGTAGTAAGCACGGAAAACTTTTTACCACCTAAAAAGGAACAAAAAAAGTTAAATAAATAACTTTATGCGCAAAGCGGTTATCTACCTTAGGGTATCATCCAAAAAACAAGAGCAAGAGGGCTTTTCCATACCAGCCCAGAGGAAGCTACTTTTGGATTTTGCCAAAGCTAAAGGTTTTAGCGTGGTTAAAGAATTTGAGGATGATGAAACCGCAAAAAGCGCAGGCCGTGAAAATTTTGGCCTAATGGTTGATTATGCCAAACAGCAAAAAGACATTGAAGCTATTTTGGTGGAAAAGACAGACAGGCTTTACCGCAACTTTAAGGATTATGTAACCATAAACGAACTTGGCGTTACGGTATTCTTAGTTAAAGAAAATGAGATTGTTGGTAAGCAGGCTTCATCGCACCAAAAGTTTATACACGGCATTAAAGTTTTAATGGCCAAAAATTATATTGATAATTTAAGCGAGGAAGTCATTAAGGGGCAGACGCAAAAAGCGGATAGCGGCATATTCCCAGGCAGCCGTTTGCCTTTGGGTTACAAAATGAGCACGGACGGCGATAAGATTGTGCCGGTAGTAGATGAGGCCAACAAAGACTTGCCGATAAAAATGTTTGAGTATTACGCCACAGGTTTGTATTCGCTGGACAGTTTAATAAAGCGGATTAAGGACGAGGGTTTATTAAGGCTTGATTTGTTGCCAAAGCACGCACGCCTAACCCGAATGACCAAAAGCACGGCGCACAGGACTTTACGCAACCCATTTTATTATGGGCAGTTTTACTGGAACGATAAACTTTATCACGGCACACACCAACCACTTATAGCAAAAGACTTATGGGACAAGGTGCAGGACTTGCTTAACAAGACCAAAATAAAAAATGAACCAAAGCCTAAATACGGCACTATGGATTTTGCTTTTAAGGGTGTTTTGATTTGCGGCGAGTGTGGCCGAACGGTTACAGCCGAAAAGAAAATAAAGAAATCCGGCAAGGAATACGTTTACTACCACTGCACAAAATTTGGCGGCAACTGTAGCCAAAAGGCCGTTAATGAAACTTTGTTGGATGAGTATGTTATAAATTCGCTGGATGGTTTGGAAATGCCGCAGGACGCTGTTGACTATGTGGCCGAGGGACTTAAGCAGTCTTTGTATTTTAAGCGCAGCACCGTGGACAGAACACGGGTAAAAATGGAAGCGGAAAAATCCAAGCTACAAAATCGCTTAAGCGTTTTATACGAGGACAAGCTGGATAGAAATATCAGCGAGGAATTTTATAACCAAAAGTTTGAGGAGTATTCCAAAAAAATTAAAGACTTGGACACGCTAATTAGCACATACACTTACGCCGACATTGATTATTACCAATTTGGCTCAAAAACTTTAGAACTCGCTAAAAGAGCGGCAGAACTGTATAAAAATGCGAAACCTGATGAAAAACGGGAGCTGCTTGGTTTCTTACTTCAGAACTCGTCACTAACTGCACAAACACCCCAGTTTACTTACAGAAAACCCTTTGACAGGGTGCGTCAAAGGGCTCTAAGTTCTGATTGGAGCGGCTAAGGGGAATCGAACCCCTATCCTCTCCATGGCAAGGAGAAGTTCTACCATTGAACCATAGCCGCACGTATGGATATTTTACTAGTTTCTAACTATTCATTCAAGTTTACGGTCTACCCACTAGAATTCGCTAAATATTAAAATGGCCAAAAGTTCAGACGAAGCTTTAACGAAGTCTGGTGCCGCGGGTCAGAATCGAACTGACGACACGACGCTCTTCAGGCGTCTGCTCTACCACTGAGCTACCGCGGCGTGGTATAAAAATTTTAAATAAACCAAGTTTTCACTACTATTATAATTTGAGTGTATCTGTAAGCAGTGTTTGCACTTCGGCTTGCCCTCCGAAGTTTTAACGAAGGAGGGAGCCTTGGCGAAGTCTGGTGGGCGATAAAGGATTCGAACCTTTGACCTACCGCGTGTAAAGCGGTCGCTCTAACCAACTGAGCTAATCGCCCCTATTATTTCCGCTTGTAAGCGTTAGGTTGCTCGAATACTATATCAAAATGTCGCGGAGTTGGCAATACTGTTTGCCAGCCTAATTACGGTGTCCATATTGTCGTCTGGAGCGGTTTTGTTTCTTTTTATCGCATTGCACTTACGGCATTTGTGAATAAGAATAAACTTGCCATTTTTTGCTTCTACGCCAATTGGAGGCATTAATCCTCCGCAGTTTTGGGCTCTATCCCCGGGGTTTTTGTCCACGTGTTTTGAATATAAACACCGGGGACAGTGGTTGGTATAACCTGTGCCCGAAACTTCTTCCCCGCAATGTTCGCAAATAAAGTCTTCAATTGTGCGCTTAAAATTATTGACCATGGTTACTTAAAATTTTATGGAAAGACCCCATGCTAAAGTATGAAGGTCTATAGACATCTTACCAAATTATTATAAATAAAAAAACGGCGTATTTGGATTTTTCCATAACGCCGTTACCGCTAGTGGTTTTGTTGCATTCTCCAAGTGTTCGCTTGTTTCCGCTTCGTTACCGCGGGAGCAGTATCCCTTAGTATTTGATCAATAACCCCTTCTGGGTATAGGGCTTGAGTGACTTCCCTACCCAAGACTAAATAGTCGGCTCCGTTTTCTATTGAGACTTCCGGTGTTAAAATCTGTCTTTGGTCATGCGCTGGGGAGCCAAACGAACGGGTCCCGGGAACAATAATGGGAATTCGTTCCAGAGGATTAAAATGGCTTTGCCATTGTCTAAGGATGCTTACGAATCGGGGCGGGCAAACTATGGCATCTGCGTTTCCTATTCTTGCCCAGTTAGCCCGTTGAATTAGCACGTCGCCCGGCTCCATGCCATTGTTTCCGTTTCTAATCTCATTGTCCGATAGTGACGAAAGTACCAGGATCGCAATGGTGTATAAGCCGCTGTCTTTAACGGCTTGTACCGGTCTTGGTCCGTCACAGGCATGGACACTTGTCGCGTATGCGCCGGCATTCTTAATTTGGACAGCTCTTTCCTTTACGGTATCTGGGGTGTCGTGCAGTTTCCAATCCACCCATATTTTGAATTTGTGTTTTTCACTGTAATTTCGGTTATTATCCCACCATAACCGTAACTTTTTTATTGTATTGGCCAATGAGGCATCGCCCAGGTCGGAAATTTTGAAAAAGTTAAGTGAGGCCGGCAATTTACCCAAAAGTTCAGTGGCCTGTGCCAGGCTCATTTTATCCAACGCTAGAATTAACATGTATCCATCCCTTCAGAATCAGTAAAAAGAGGACATTGCTGATTCTAATCCTCCTTTTTGTAGGTTAAATTTATCAGATAATGGTTTTCACAGCAAATTTAAACTAATGCAATAAAAGATATATGTTAAGTTCCTGAGGGTAACATTATATGCAAAAATAAAATTTAAGTTTTTTTAAACAGACGTTTTATATATAACATAATTCTAAGCGGAAAAAATATTTTAGCCTTTATTTCAAGCACTTGAAGATTAACGCAGCTTTGGGTATAATTGGTAAGACCTTTAGTTTGCCCGGGTGGCGAAATGGCAGACGCACTACCTTGAGGTGGTAGCGACCGCAAGGTCATGGGAGTTCGACTCTCCCCTCGGGCACCACTTCTTTGCTCCCGCCGTTGCGGGATTGGAGAAGTGGTTTTTTTATTCACATAATTTTATATACTTTGTAATGGTTTTAAGAAAAAACCATGCGGGTGGATTTGTTTTTACAAATTCCCGCATGGTGGGGGCGATTAAGCCTTTTCCTCGATGAAGTTTACTTCCATTTCTAGGAGGGGGCGTTGGCGACCGCTGAGCCTAAACGTAGCCTTTACGGACCCGACGAGTTGTCCCCCATGCCTGCGCATTTTCGTTATTTGCGCCACGAAGTCTATTATGGTATCCGGGGGAGTTAATCCTCTTACTTTCTGATTGACGTTTGTCGCAAACAGGCGTCGATGTCCGTTTATTTGAGCCCAGGCATGAGCTGCATTCCACAGAGCGAATGTAGAATGACATACGTTGGCGTGATCTCCCCGTTCCCCAACTGTTGGGTCTGAGGATGGGTATAAGCACTTACCGCATACAGCGTTTTCCGAAACCTCTATGGTTTCCGGTAACACGTAGATTGGTGGCGGCATTGTTATTTGCCTATTGCCGACAACAATTGTTGGCATGGTTTTCTCCTTTGAATTGATTGGGAATTACCCTATATAATTCAATGCTTGTTATAACCTTACGTCAAGAATATTTTTACTCTAAGTATAAATTTACCTAAAATTTACATATAATATTGATAAACATAGGCTTTCGTGTATACTAATGGTGTCAATAATTGTCGACACTTATATGGAAAAACAATTAAAGGAACTAGGGTTTGAGGACAAGGAAATAAGGGTTTATCTGGCTTGTTTGGAGGAGGAGTTGAATACGCCAACCAGTTTGGGTAAAAAAACAGGGCTTAAAAGAGCCACCGTTTATTTTTATTTGGATAAATTAAAACAAAAAGGGCTTATAATTTATGAGATTAAGAAATCTAAAAAATATATAACAGCTCTACCGCCAAGGCAGTCTTTAAAAAGGTATATTCAAACAAAGAAGGAAAAAATTGTTCAGGAAGAAGAAGTTGTTAAAGCATTGGTGTTAAAACTGAGTAATATTGCGCCCAAAGACCACGGGTATTTGAAAGTTTATAATTATGAAGGGGAAGAAGGTTTGCGATTTGTTATAGATAAAATACTTGAAGCAGAAAAAAATATATATTGGCTTGGGTCTATTGAGACTCTTTTATCTATGATTGGAGAAAAAAAACTTTTCAAACTACTTACAGTTAAGCGGCTTAAGCAACAAACAATTACCTACGCGATTACAGATAAAAAAATTCTTCAATACAGCAAATTCAGCCAAATGGTTGGTAACCAAAGACACTTTCGTTTTTTAGAAAGAGATTTTACAATTCCCGCGGTGCTGGCATTGTTTGGAAATAGTATTTGTTTAATTACAAAAAATAATAGCAAAATAAAAATTGTGCTTATAGAAGACGAACTAATGTTTAAAATTACTCACTTTTTGTTTGAGTCTATGTGGATTGGTCTTTCAAATTAAATATTCAAGGGAAAATTTTAAAGGTTAGCGTAAATTTATTCTTTCTATTGCCTAAGCCCATCAATAGCGTAGTTCAGATATTTTTTGTAACTAATACTTAAGTAAAGTCTTTTGTCTAAATAAGAGGTGTAGGCTACAATACAATTGTTACTTTAATCTAAATTTAAACCATTAATCTTCCCTCCCATGTTAAATATCTCTGTTATTTTGGGTTCGGTCCGTGAAGGTCGAAAGAGTGAAGCCCCGGCCAGGTATATGTTAGAGAAACTTAAAGCTTTAGGTGCAGAGGCTCAATTGGTTGACTTCAAAGAGCTGCCCTTGCCGTTTGTAAATTGCCCACTGGAGCCGTCGGAATATAATAAAGAATACCCAGACCAAAATGTAAACGCATGGAGCAAGATTGCCGACGCGGCCGACGGCTTTGTTTTTGTAATTCCGGAATACAACCACGGTTACTCGGCAGTTTTAAAAAACGCCATGGATTGGCTGTATCCGGAATTTGTAAAGAAAGCCGCCGGATTGGTGGGTGTGTCTTCGGGAAAAATTTCCGGAGCGCGTGCGGTGGAACAATTTCGCACCATTTGTGGAAATTTTTCCATATATGATGTCCGCGAAACAGTCATGTTCGGTCCCATTAAAGACGCATTTGACGAGGCGGGAAAACTTAAGGAAGCCAAATACGAAAAACAGGTAGATGGTCTTTTGTTTACGCTTCTTGCTGCGGCGCAGGCCATGAAGGAATTGAGAATCGAGAAAAAAATATAAATATACCACTTATGGACGATCGTCCATAAGTGGTATATTGTTTAGTTAAAATAAATAAGCGGCCCGAAGCAAGTGGGCCGCTGATTTTATTGTTGACTTCTTATCATTTTTTAGTAAGCACCTTTTTCATGTGCCCGTTGATACTTAGTGGAGCCATTCCCTTTAGTCTCGGAGATTTATTGTTCGGGATCATCTTGCCCCGAAGCAGAGAAATCAAATAAGATAAAACACCCATAGAACCTCCTGTTGATGTTTATACTCCAAAACCTAAAGCTTAGGCTCTAAAATCTAAACACCGCGTTTATATTTGTGCTATCTGTAATCGGTAGATTATTGAACTTTCCATTGCCCATGCTCGTTTTTTATTAGTTTTCCTATTAGTGAAAAACCGGCCGCAAGTTTGTGTCCCCCGCCGCCAAAGTATTTGGCAATTTCTGATACGTCTACGTTTTTAAATACATCGCTTCTTAGGCTGCCCTTTATTACATTGCCGTCTTGCCTAACAAACAGGGCAAATTTCGCTTCGGGCACGGTATTTAAGGTTTCCACAAAACCTTCAAAAGCGGCTGGCGGCAATTGTCCAATTTCCTGCAAATCTTCGTCTGTAATGACTGAATAAATTATTTTTCGTTGGCTGTCGTAATGGGAATTTTCCATGGCCTTGCCCCAGGCTTTTAGGATTTTGGGACTTTTGTTTTTATAGGTGTGTCGAATAATTTTGTCCGTAAGCGCGCCTTTTTTCATTAGTTCCGCGGCGGCTTTTAAAGTAGAGCTTTGAGTATTGCTGTGCATAAACGAGCCTGTGTCGGTAATTATGCCGGTGAGCAAGCAGGTCGCCACATCTTTGTCTATCTGCCATTTATGGTGGTTAAAAAAATCATAAATTAATTCCGCTACCGAAGATTTTTTTGAATCCACTATATTTATATGGCCAAAATATTTATTGTCCGGATGATGATCAATATTTATAACTTTAATTGGCAGACTTATAATTTTTTGGCTGCCGCATCGGTCTTTTGAGGAGCAGCCGAAAGTTATGAGAAGATCATATCCTGAGGTTTCTATGTCATCTATTATAGCTTCGCTGCCAGGTAAAAATTGCAATTGCGGCGGCACGCTCTTTTTTATTGCGCAGGTAACTTGTTTTCCCATGGTTTTTAGCTGTTTAGCCACGGCTAAAAGCGCTCCCCCATCATCGCCGTCCATGCGTTCGTGCATGGTAAGGAG
>CAZPRQ010000009.1:750-18270 GCA_964589415.1 uncultured Candidatus Saccharibacteria bacterium | reverse complement strand
CGGCTAAAAGCGCTCCCCCATCATCGCCGTCCATGCGTTCGTGCATGGTAAGGAGGATGTTTTGGGATTGATCAATTAGGTTTTTTGCGTCGTTAAATGCCTGCTGCATAAAAAATTATTTTAACCTTCTAACATTTAGCATCTTAACATTAGAATTGTGTATCACTCTGTTTTTGTTAATATGTTTGAATGTTAATATGTTAAGATGTTTCCTCGTCGTGTATTTTCCTTATTAATTCGTCTATGCGCTGGGCATACCTGGGGCTGGTGTCGAGGAAAAATTGCAGTCGCGGCACAATTTTAGTGGTGAATGTCCGGTTTAAGCTCCCTTGAATGTCATAGATATTTTTTTGGATAGTGTCTAAAATATCCTTGTCGCTGCCGCCAAAAATAGATATCCATATTTTCGCCCATTTCATATCGTTGCTGGTTTCCACTTTGGAGATTGTGACTAAGCCCTCATGTTCGCTTATGTATTCGCGCAAAATTTCTCCCAAAACCTGTTGGATATGGGAATTAATTTTGTTTATGCGGTTGGGATTTTTCTTTGGTTGCATAGATGTCCTAAAATAAAGTTTCCTCGCATCCGCCTAGGCGGATGACGAGATGTTGAAACTGTATTAGTTCCTCGGCTCGCTAATCCCGCCATGGCGGGATAGACTCGCCTACGTCGCTAATAAAAACAAAGCTCCGACATTTGCGGGAAGCTTTGTAGTATAATGTTTTTTTTCTGTTCTGTCCATAGGCATTATTGCATGAAGCATGAACAGGGTTTGGTATATTTTTTAAAAATCTGCGTGGCTAAATTCGCGTAACCCTATAAGCTTTTTGGTTTTATTTTCTCTTCAAAACTTTCCAGCACGTCCCCTTCCTTAAGCTTCGTTTGAGTTTTAATTTTAATACCAAATTCACTGCCTGCCAAGACCGATTTGGCCGTCACTTTGTTTTGTTGAAGTTCCAAAATTTCTCCCCTGCCAATTTCCTGGCCATCGCGGTTTATGCCAATTTGAGAATTTTTCTTCAGCTCCCCGTTTTCAACCTTGCCTCCAATTATCATCTGGTTTTTTTCCGTAAGAAAAATTGCCAGGACTTTGGCGCTGCCGTGGCTAATTTTTTCCAGTTCCGGCGTGAACATTTTAATAACAGCGCTGGTTATGTCTTCCAACAGTTCATAAATAACCTCGTAGGAATCCACTATCGCGTTTTTTTGCTTGGAAAGACTTATGGCTTTGGGGTTAACTTTGGTGCGGAAAGCAATAACATGTGCGCGGCTGGAAGCGGCCAAGAGTATATCGCTTTCGTTAACTTCACCCACGCCTTCACCAATAATGCTAATTTTAACCTCATCGTTTTTAAGTTTGGCAACAGACTGTTTTATAGCTTCCAGGGAACCGGCTACATCCGCTTTAATAATAAGATTCAGCTGTTTATTTTCCATGTCTCCTTCAATGCGCTTTTGAGAGGCTAATTTGTGGCTTCGGTTGCTCTTTTGTTGTGTAATGGCAATACTTTTTGCTTCGTCTAAGGTTGGCATTACTTGCAAAATGTCGCCGGCTTGTGGAATTTCGGATAAGCCAGAAATTTGCGCCGGACATGATGGTCCAGCTTCCTTAAGCTTTTTACCATGTTCATCTTCCAAACTGCGAATTCTTCCAAAGGCCGGGCCGGCAACAACAATGTCTCCTACTTTTAGAGTACCGTTTTGGACAATAACCGAAGCTGTGGCGCCTTTACCTGACGTTATTTTTGATTCAATAATTGTGCCAACGGTTTTGCCTTCCGGGTTTGCGCGGAAGTTTTCTATTTCGGAAGTCAATAAAATCATTTCCAGCAAAGTGTCTATTCCCATGTTTTGTTTTGCCGAAATCTCCACCGCAATGGTTTTGCCCCCCCATTCTTCGGTAAGAACTCCTTGTCCGGCGAGTTCTTGTTTAACGCGAATTACATTTGCTTCTGGCTTGTCTACTTTGTTTATTGCTACTAAAAGCGGGGTGTTGGTAAATTTGGCACGGTTAATGACTTCCAAGGTTTGAGGACGTACGCCGTCGTCGGCAGCCACAACCAATACTATTAAGTCCGTAACATTCGCCCCACGGGCGCGCATTTCGCTAAATGCTTCGTGCCCTGGAGTGTCTAAAAAGGTCATGTTCTTGCCATTTTTCCTAATTTGGTAGGCTCCAATATGCTGAGTTATGCCACCACTTTCGCCTTCCGCCACTTTGGTCTTGCGAATGGTGTCGAGCAGTGTGGTTTTGCCATGGTCAACATGACCCATAATAGCCACAATAGGCGGCCTGGGTTTTAAAGCTTCTTCCTTTTCTGAACTTAAAACTTGTTGCAAAAAACTTAAACCGAAATGTTGATTTTTGGTTTCGTCAACCTGTGTTTCAACTTCAAATCCAAGATCCTGGGCTACTATGGCCGCTGTGTCAAAATCCACTTCCTCGTTTATGGTGGCCATAATACCGTTCTTAATAAACTCTTTTATAACGGCGGTAACGGGTAGTTCAAGCAAGCTGGCAAATTCCCTAACTTTTATAAAAGCCGGAAGTTTAATTTTTTTTAAAATTTTTGGCTCTTGGCCGGAATTTGCCTCAGTATTTAAGGGTTTGGCCGCTAGGGCCTCTTGAATTTTTTTGGCTAAAAAATTATCTATTTTATTTGCCCGGTCGGAAATAAAAAAACCCTTCTCTTTTGCACGAGAGCGCAGTTCTTGAGTAGATATATTTAGTTGCGATGATAGGCTGGAGAGATCCATAATGTTTATAAAGTATTTAACGAAGTCCGGCGAAGAGTCTTGTACAACTAAGTTTTAGCTAAGTCCGATGGTGAAGGCGCAGAGTTGCTATTTTGACATATCCAACTGGGAAGATAAGAATAAAATATTTACTTTCTTCTTTGTTATATGTGCAGTGGCTAAGTAATAGCTGAAACAATTGTCTTTTGCTAATTAACCTTACCAGAAAACCTTAATAAAATCAACCGGCTCTGAAATTTTTCCTAGCATGGGAATTGGGTAAGTACAGTTTTTTGAACTTTAAATTTTTGCGGAAAACTATTTAAATAAAACATTGAATTAAAACATTCTGTTTCTACCTACAATCATTTTTAGACGTTCGGGAATAATTTCCACGGTTGCAGGAAATTTGGTGACCACGCGTCCCAACATGGTAAGGCCGGTATTTTTTGGTTCTAAAAATTCTAGTCGCCGGCACTTTATAACCGTGGTTCTGGGAATTTTTTCCAAAGCCCCTTGTGCTATAAGCTTTCGGAAACGCAGAATGTCGAGTTTTGATAATTTTTCCAGCAGTAGCAAATCTAAAAATCCGTCGGTGGGATTGCCAATGCTTTGAGAGTTGCTTGATCCGGCTCGAATATTTACTGCCAGTCCGCCCAAACAGTCTATTGTTACATTGTAGGAGTCGTCGATTCGGATGGTTAGGTTTTTTGCCTCCGTGGAAAGCATTTTAAATGCCGAAAACCAGTTAGCAGAAGCAATATTTTGCGACAGAACGCCAAACTCCAAGTAGCTAATAAAATAGTTGCCAGAGATTTTTGCCAAATCTATGCGTTCTAAACGGCGCGCGGCTATGGTTTTGACCCCGGTATATACGTTAGGTATACCAAGCAAGTTTGCTAAATATGAATTTTCTTGAAACGGAATAAAACCTAATGTAAAGTCCCTGCCTTTGAGTGCGGCCAGCATTAGGTTAAAGGTGTCGTCGGATCCGCAGGCAATTAGAGTTTTGGTTCCCCGTTGGCTGGCAACGTCTACTAAGTCACCAATGGAACGCAATGGAGTAACCCGGGCCACTTCCCCTGAAATTTTAAATTCCGCCAGCAGGCCAGAGAGTTCGGTTTGCAGGCGTTCAAATTTTTCCAAGGGTAAATTTGTGGGGTCTAAAATATAGTAATACATTTTACTAAGCACGCATTTTTAAAAGTATACGAACACAGCGATACAACGCCAATGTAAAAATTCGTACGTTTGTACCGGGCCGTACTTGGTAAACTGTTATTATTCTTCCAGCTCTTCGGGTACGGGGGCGGTTTTGCGGCCGTTGGTAACGGCTGTCGAAGCGGCTCCTCCCATGGAGCATTTGCCGGAAAACTGGGCTCCGTCTTCCACTCGTAATATTTGGCAGGAAATATCCCCAACTATTTTTGCCGTGCTTTGTAAAATAAGATGGCCGGAAATTTTTAAGTTCCCTTGCACTTCTCCGCCTATTACGGCATTGCCGGCGAGAACATCGGCAATTACCTTGGAGCCTTGGTTGGCATAAACGCTTTGGCTGGTCTTTACTTTACCGGTTACCTGGCCTTCAATTTTAACATTCCCTTCCGAGTTTAAGTCACCTTGGATTTTTACTGAGGGACCGACTATGGTTTCGGCTTGGCCGGATGTATTCTCATCTATTATATTTGCGTTATTCATGAGGGTTGCTTACTAATTAAATACAGACACAGTTTTGTTTGGGGGTTTATTTTTCGGTTTTTGTCTGGTCAATGGCCATTTGCACTGCCTGCATTTCCTCGGCGGTTATTTGCACTTCGCTTCTACCCTCATGTAGTTGTTTTGTATAAACTCGGCATTGCTGCCTGCCATGCATGCTGGTTAATATAAATCCGCTGTTATGGGCATTTAACAGGGCCAGTGAAAAGCTAAAATTTCCTCCGTCGTCCTTAAAAGGATTAAACCTTACAATGCCAAGTTTGGAAAAGTTGTACTCAGAATGGTTTTTAAGGGTGCTAAAATAATTTTCCAGCACTTCTTGCCTGGTATGTAAAGAGTCTATTTTAGCCACCAGAGAGTAAATAACATGTTCCAAATCTTGGGCCTGTGTGCCTTTGAAGAATGCTTGTTTAAATCTGGCAAGTGAGCGTATTTGCCAATATAGGAAAGCACAGGCCGCAAGAGCCAAAATAGCGGGTATTATTAAAATAAATTCAAATCCATTCATTTTGGCGGCATGTTAAGCCCTCGTATTGTAGCATTAGACCGTTAGCCTTTCAAATTGTATAAAATGGCCGTAATTGTTATACTTAAAAGGCTTTAAATTCAATTTTAGCAGTAATATAATAATTTATGGCTAATAAGCAGCATGAAATTTTGGGTTCAACTGCGCTGCACGCAGTTGAGTACAGTATAATTAAGCGCGATTTGGTTAGGATTTTAATTTTAAATGCATTATATTTGGCCGGGGTTGTGGCGCTTTACTATTTTAACAATCAGAGCCATTTTTTGGACAAATGGGCTGAAAATTGGCTAAAATTTTAGACTATATTATAATTTTAAACTCAATTTAACAACCCGCAAAATAAATGCGGGTTTTAATATATCATTTATGATATTAAAAAGTGGATAAATTGACTTTACCGCAACTTTTTATGCTATATAATTAGTGTATATATCATACTTGATATTAAAATAGATATTATGAAACATTCATTAGCCCCTTCATCCGGTCTTGAACAACGAAAAATTGGAGAGTTTATAAGTGAGCTGCGTCAACAGCGGGGAATTTCGCAAATTGAATTCGCGAAAGCTTTAAACACCAGCCAGTCTGCGGTGGCAAGAATGGAAAGCGGCCAACAGAATTTTTCTACGGAAATGTTGGCAAAAATAAGCACAGTACTTGGGCGCGAAGTTATTACATTAGCCGATAATTCCGTGAGTTTTCGCATTGTTGGAGGCCGCAAGCTTTCCGGGCATATTGCCACTAATACTTCTAAAAATGCGGCCGTGGCCCTGCTTTGCGCCAGTTTGCTAAATGCGGGTAAAACTATTTTAAAGAATGTTCCTAAAATTGAGGAAGTTAACAGAATTATAGAAGTTATATCCAGTATAGGCGTAAGCGTAAAATGGCAGGGCAGTGACTTGGAAATTTTACCGCCTAAGGTTTTAAATATGAAAAAATTAGACCAGGTGGCCGCGTTAAAAACCAGGAGCGCACTTATGCTAATGGGTTCCTTGGGTCATAGGTTGAAAAATTTTGCGCTGCCATTGTCGGGAGGTTGCAAGCTTGGCGCTCGAACTGTTCGTCCGCATTTATTCGCGCTGGAAAAACTAGGTTATGAAATTCGCACAGAGCATGATCACTATGCGGTAAAAATTGCTAAACTTTCGCCTGCGGAAATTACTTTATATGAAATGGGAGATACCGTTACGGAAAACGCGCTTATGGCCGCGGCTAAAATTCCGGGTAAAACAATAATCCGTTTAGCCTCGGCCAATTATATGGTGCAGGATTTATGTCATTTTTTGCAGGCTCTGGGAGTAAAAATTGAGGGTATTGGTACGGCTACGTTAACGGTGTACGGCAAACCGGTCATAAAGCAAACGCTTAAATATTTTTTGGCCGAGGACCCAATAGAATCCATGATGTTTTTGTCTCTTGCCGTTACCACAGGTTCGCGTATTACGGTGGAGCGTTGTCCTATAGATTTTTTACAGCTTGAAATTTTAAAGTTGGAAAAAATGGGCGTAAAAATGAAGATGACAAAGAATTACAAAAGCAAAAATGGCATAACTAACTTGGTAGACATTGAGGTTTTCCCCAGTCGTCTTAAGGCATTGGAAGAAAAACTACATCCCTTACCCTCGGTATTTGGTATAAATATAGATAACTTACCGTTTTTTGTGCCAATTGCCACTCAAGCAGAAGGTAAAACTTTAATTCATGATTGGGTTTACGAAAACCGCGCAATATATTTTATGGAAATGACAAAGCTTCGGGCAAACCTTACGCTTGTTGACCCACACCGTATATATATTGAAGGTCCTACTGAACTTAAAGCCGCGGAAGTTATTTGTCCGCCGGCCTTAAGGCCCGCGGTAATAATTTTAATTGCCATGCTGGCTGCCAAAGGAACTTCCCTGCTTCGCAATGTTTATTCCATTTCTCGCGGTTACGAAGACATTGCCAACCGGCTAAAAAAATTGGGCGCGAAAATAGAAACCCTTCATGGGGTATAAAATGGCGTAAAACCCCTGTCTAGTTTAAGCAAGGGAGGATTTTATGATACAATATGGATAAATGGATTTAGAAATATTTAATTCGTTTTTGGCCAATTCCCCGCTTCCATACGGGCTTATTTTTTTGGGCATGCTTGTGGAAGGCAACGCTACCATGCTTGTGGTTGGGTTTTTAATAAGCGAGGGAAAATTTAGTTGGCCCGCTTTAATTTTAGCCGCATTTTTAGGTTCGGTTGTGGAACAATTTTTTTGGTTTTGGTTCGGTAAGCGGCTTAAAAATTCCAATACCAAAATCGCCAAATGGATTATTGAAAAAAGCAATCATTTTGACGAACATTTTTTGCATAGACCAAAAACCACGCTTTTGTTTACCAAATTTATTTACGGCGTGCATAGGGCGGCCATAGCCAGGGCGGGGGTTATTGGGATTCCGGGAAAAACCTATGCCAAACACATATTTCCCATTATGCTTTTTTGGCTGGCGGTTATGGGAGCTTTGGGTTTTGGGTTAAGCAAATCTTTTTCACTTTTAAATAATTATATTCATTACGCGGAAATTTTTGTTTTAGGCTTATTGTTTGTCATTGTGGTGTTGCAGCGGCTGATTTTTTCCGGGAAGATAAAAGAGATTTGGAAAAAGATATAATTTTTCTAATTTATTTTTTGGCCGTAATCAAAATTATTTAAGTCGTAGTCTGCCTATTTATCACTGTTGTTCGCGACCCCTTCGATTGGACTTGAGGGTCGCCTTGAGCATAGCCGAATAGGCGAACGAAGTAATTTATTTGCCTAATATTTTTATTCAGTGGGGAAAACACTACAAATGTAGTGTTTTCCCCACTGAATTATTTAGGACTTGTTTGTTTGATCAAGTCGGGGTCCTCATTCTTCTGCTTGGCAACAATGGGTGATAAATTAGGGGCGTTTTTTGCTCTTTGCAAAATACCAGCTTTGATATTTTGGAAATAGCGGGCGAGAGTGTAGGGCTCGCCCAAAGGTGTGAGGATGAGGCTCTCACAGACCGACACTTAACGTGTGCTAGGCGGTTAATTGTCCTCCTCTTTGCTTTGTTCGGCCTTACTACTTTTTTGCCCGTTGATTTTTACGTTGGCGGATTTCTCTGCACAACTGCAGATATTTCCGCTTTGATTCTTGCGCTGCCCGTTCAGACTGTTCAGCTTCTTTTAGAATTTCCCGCGCTTTGGCCAAATTGTCTTCCGCCTCGCAGACTTGCTGAATAACCCAACGAGCTGCCCCGCCGTGAGTGATGGGGCCAAGGCGGATTTGGGCAATGGCTTCTTGAAGCTCGCTATCGCCGGTATGGTCGTATCCACGCGAAACAGGTATTGGATGTTCAATAGGAAGTCGGCGGAAGCCGGCCGAGCTAATGACCAAAGGCTCGATTTTTAGTCGTTCGAGCACCATAGGGGCGAGCGCAAAACCGTGGTAATTGGCATGTCCATGGATCATTACAAAATCCACGTCGGCAGCTTTAATCTGTGCCAGCTCCTGCTCAAAATTCTCTGTCCACTCCAGGATTACTGGCTCGGCTTTTAACGCCTCGCAGACCAGCAGCATGAAATTCCGATAATCATTTCCTAGCAATCCGATTCTCATCTTGATTCTCCTTCTGTTACGTTCGCTAGCGGTTGTTTTTTCGGAACTTGCCCAACTCAGTACGTTTGGAGGAAAGCTGTGTCCCTTGTGGGTTTGGCTTTTCCGGCCAAAACAACTGAATGGTCGCCGCTATTGCGGCAAGAATCACACTTCCGATAAAAAGCTTGAAAATTATTTACTCACCTCCTTTAGTTTTTCATAAGCCAAATTGTATATCATTGCCCAGTCTTCGTTATAGTCCGGCAGGACATTTAGGCATGATTGGGTTCTGGCACTATCCATGATTGTTTGGCAATCTTTGGGGGTAGAGGCCACACTTAGCATTTGTTGAAGAATTTTTTTTCTTGCATCAGCTATGTGGTCTTTTAGAATCCAGATATTTTTTTCGGGCGCGTCCGTTGTAATATCATTTGTGCTCTCAAGAACAAGTTTTAACTCGCCGCACGAACGAGCAAGTCCAATCATGTTCTTGTAAGCCGTCTTATACTCCGGACATTTGCAGCTCACCGCCTGGAAAAGTAAGTGCCAGTCTCCTACCGAGGCGCACTTTTGAGCGGCGCGGGTCATAAAAACTTGGGGTAAGTCCAGATCTTCCTGGCTTGGTCCTTCCCGTTTAAACTTTTGGGACTCTATAACGCGGTTGGCCGCTTCATAGAGCTTTAAGGAGTCAGAGACAGACTGGGCCGTTTCCAGCAGATCCGGTCTTTCCGTAAAAACCTTTTGTCCGCAGCGGCGGTGAATAAGAATTCGCAAATGTTCCAGCGTTCTGGCAGTCTTTAGGAGCATTTTTTTGTTTTCATATCCCGGCTGCAGGAAAAAGTTGAAATCTTTTCCTTCTTTCATTTCATTTATCCGCTGCCAGAGCTGACGGCTAAGCTCCTCCATTTCGGGCTCGTAAAGCCTGGAACAGTTGAGGATGGTAATAGCTTTCTCTACTTCCTCCATGGAACTGGCAAGGTGGGCTGCCCGCAGAACAACCTTTTTCCGGTTAGCTGGGCTGAGCTTTATCATCTCCCAGCTTATACCGAGGCACTCGTGCAGGGTTAATTTTTCCCAAAAGCTTTCCGGCAAGGTAGCTTCTTTAGTTGCTACTGCAAGACCGAAGCCGATTTCGTTAACCAATTGCTTAAATTCCATTGTTCTCCTTAACAGCGTAGTCCCGCCGGGTTATTTTTGTTTTAACATACAAAAATAACATATATTTAATATATTGTCAATAATTAGCGTCAAATTTAGTGTTAAATATCGCTTTATTTAAGGCATAAGTATAGATTTTTAAGATTTTGTGGGTAACTATTGACACAAACTAAAATAAATTTTATCATATGTTTATATGATAAAAATTGACTCGCCTCTCTATAAAAGTCTTATTTCTATTGGGTTTACAGAAAAAGAATCCGCAGTTTATTTGGCATTGCTTGAGTTAGGAAAGCGCACGGTTACCGTTATAGCCAGAAACGCCAATTTAAACCGTACCACGGTTTATGATATTTTGGATTCCCTGGCCGCTAAAGGCCTGGTAAGCATTTCCGGCAAAGAGCCACTACAGGAGTATGTGGCGGAATCACCGGATAAAATTTTAAATTTAGTAAAACAAGATATTGAGAAAAAACAGGCCACATTAAAACACGCTGAAGGTTTAGTGCCTCAGCTTAAGTCCATACATAATGTTACTGACCGGCCGCAGGTAAGGTTTTACGAAGGAACCCAGGGTATGGAGCAAGTTTATGAAGATACATTAACTTCTCACGAAACCATTCGTGCTTATGCCAATGTCAACGAAATGCATACCGCGCTTCCGCATTATTTCCCAAAGTACTATAAGCGCAGAACTGGTAAAGGCATTAATATCCGTGCCATTATTCCTTCGAACTTTGCCGGCAAGGAACGTGTTAGCAAGGACAAGGACGAAGCCCGCGAATCCGCCCTTGTGCCGGAAAATAAAGTTTATTTTTCCCCGGAAATAAATATTTACGACAATAAAATAATGATAGCTTCGTGGAAAGAAAAGCTTGGCATAATTATAGAAAGCAAAGAAATAGCCGAGGCCATGAAAACTATTTATGAACTAGCCTGGAAAGAAGCCAAACGCATGGAAAAAGAAGTTATTTAGAGCCTGTGTAGCATAAACCACCCTAAAAAGGGTGGTTTAAAAGAAATTTATTCACTCACGGTGAGTGTATTTTTTGTTTTAAATTTTTAAAATTTTAAGTCCATTAACCAAGATTTGCATTATTTTATTTCGGATCCAGTTTCGCTTCATATTAGAATTTGTGCCTCAAAACTTGACATTAATTCATAATTATGATATAAATATATTTAAAATTTGATAGGTGTTTAGTACTAAATTTAAAGCATTCATTTGCAGTACGTTCTTTAATTACGGGCTGATTGTACTGTTTCCGAAAAGCAATTTGAGCATAATAAACCCAATTACATTTGTGTTTAGCTTGCTTTTCGGGAGGTGTAAGAGTCCTTTTCGGGAAGTCGCATCGCAGGAGCGAATTCTGCTACTCGCTGGCCCGGCATAATGGGCAGAAGGAGGACGGTCATGCTCGATTACCGTCCAGAGACACGAGAAGAGCGGTCCCAGTGGAGAAAATGGATCGCTTGGAAAAAAAGGATTTTGGAACCCGCACAGGCGGACCTCCGAGGGTTTAACTGGAGTTCTAACACTGAGGGTTGGGACGCAGGACACAAATGGTGGACTCCACGCGAGGAACTTGCTCGCGCCTCGGAATTTTTAGCAACAATTCGCCAGATGCCGGCAACCTGTCTGCTTCGCCATGTCGCGTCAAAACGGGAAGTCAACTTCCTCGCCATCGCGGACTGCCCGGACCTACGCAATCCGTACCGGGTAAATCGCTATCTTTGTAAGGTGGCAACTCGCGCTAACAGGATGCTCAAGCCGTATGGCGTGCGAGTCTCCAACTCCGCGCTGGCTAGTGCTATCACTCCGAAAAATCGAAGGGAGAGGAACGGCACTTTTGCCAGCAGCATTCGCAAGGCGGCAAAGGCAGCTGCGGCTCAAACCCTTGCGGAAGTATTGAATCGGCAATTCGGTTACCAAGAGAACGGCGAGGAAATATTTTATGCCGCGCGCGGGTTGGCACTCGCTCTGCAACTGCCAAAACCTGTGCAGCAATGGATTGCCGACCGTTGTCATGGTGCGTTTTCCTTGCGCAAATCGGTCGAGTTTGCTAAATGGAAACTCGCCCAAGAAAGCGTGCGGGGTAAGGAATGTTGGGTGGAAGCCTGTCGAGGCAAGATGGGTATCAGCATCCGGCTGTGCTACCCGGCAGATGGAAGCAAGTCCTTCTGGGAGGCGACCACGTCTCGGGGAACGATCTTCATTGACGTGGTTGACGTGGCCACAGACGAGCGGGCTGCGATCCATGACGCCCTACGGCAATGGCGCATTCGGGACTTGGAGTCTGGACGCAAGCACAGAGCGTGGATGCAAATGGTCAATCTACCTGGTTACGGGTACATTGACCCTATGCGTTCCGAGACTGCGCCACCTCGTCTCGGCAAGCGCAGTTGGCCAACTGGTTTAGTCATTGAAATGACCAAGAGTTGGCCGTTTGCGGGTCCCATGGACCTGCAAATCAACGACCCCATCATCTTTAGCTCTACATATGATGATGCTGTTGCTCTGTCGGGTGATGCCATTTTGACCCAACATGGTATGAGAGCTAATCACTTTTGGGTCACCTCAGGTGTTGCGGTTAATCTCTTTGATGGGCAACTGGCTACCTGGGAGCGCAGACCTCAAAAAATCCGATCCACGCCCGCAGTAGAATCGGAATTTAACGCCAAGTTAATATACGGCTAAGATGGGGAGATGAGCCACTAAACCGGCCAAGCGAGCCAGCGCAACAATCTGGCAAACACTGCTAGTATAAGCAGGAGGAATTTGGACTTTACTGCGCGAATATGGCAACTGCCGTATTCGCGCTTTTTTTGTGTGAAATTATTACCGAAGATTTGCATTATTCTATTTCGGATCCAGTTGTGCATCTATAATATCCCTAATGTTTTTTGGTATGTAATATTTAAGGGAAATGTAAAGGCCGGGTTTTAACCAATCCAGAGTTTCGGACGGCTGTTGCTTACTCATGTCCGGCTCCATTGTTTCTTCTCTGAGGATTCTTTTTGTTTTTCTTAATGGCGCTCTTACAAGTTCGTTGGTCTTTGTAATTAGTATTTTATAATATGGGTCATTACCATCACGCACCCCAATAACGGCACTACCCTCAATATATTCCGGCAATTTATATTGTTCTGCCACAGCGGTCTTTAACTGTAAAATTCTATTTTTTATTGTTTCAGCGTGGTAAATTTGTCTTTCTTTAACTCTTTCTTTAAATTCCGCGTTTAGCTTTACCATTTGTTCCCATAAATTTGTTACGCTGGCTTCCAAACTGGTTCCGGTAGTATGCTTTTTTAGTGTGTCAACAACAATAAAAATTTCACGTAGTGTAAGTTGCCAATTCCAAGGACTGGTTTCCTTACATTGGTGTTTAACAATGCCAAGGGGAGTTTGTAATTTATTTGGGTCTACTGGTTTGCTATAATTTCCATCGTAAGTTTCTATGCCTGAAAAACCTACAAAATTTTTATTTTCCGGGTCGAATTCCGGATTTTTGTTGCTTATATAATCAACCCCATAAATCGCCTCCTCGCGCGGCAAAAAATATTTGGCACTTGGTCTTTGGGTCACAAAGTTTATGGCTCCAGAATTGGTGCCTATTGAAAGGTTTTGCTGGGGAGCTGTAATTTTTTCCAGTAGTATTTTTTCCGGGAGGGTGTTTTTATTTTCCATTCTTAAGTACTCATACAGCAATTTTTCCCCTCTTTTGGTGTATTCTGAGCGCAGGCCGCCTTCACTCCCGTCCATGTGTTTGGCTCCAAGTTCATTTTCCGCCTCGTTTTCTGCTAATTGACAAGCATTTATAGCATTTTTAATATCCCTTGCCCATAATGGCAGCTCTGGCACTTCTTGACCTCTGGGTTTTTCCGGCATAAAGTTTTTAGAGTAATATTTTTTACAATTTAGGAAAGGAAATAAAATACAGCGGTGAGTATAACAGCAGTTAAATAAGAAGCGGGTAAATAAGTTTGCCTGCCAATTTTTATCCATCGTTTATGCCACCAAATGTTTCCACTCGGGCCCTTTAAGAGTTGCCTTAAAGAATCAAAATACCAGTTGAAAACAAACCACAAAAAATCTTCCAATGCCACAGCGCTAAAATACACGGCAATTAACAGCGGCGCGTTTTGCATCATAAAAAAGTATTCAGTGACAAGAAGAGCGGGAACCAAAACAAAATACATTAAAACGCCGTAACCAAAAAAATAGGGCACGCCTACGCTTTTGGCCAAAAATTGCATTAGCGGATTTTTTTCGCCAATAATCTTGCCGTACCATTTGTCTTTCGGGTGTCCCGCTCCCCAACCCTTATCCTTTTCAGTAATTATTTCCAGAAAGGCAATTGGAATTGCAATAACAAGTACATTTATTATAAAAAATAAAAATTTATTTTCCACTATTTTTTCGTCTTTACTAATAAGCTTATTATAAGGTAAAATAAGTAAGATTTAAAGAGC
Organism: uncultured Candidatus Saccharibacteria bacterium; assembly: GCA_964589415.1. Classification (GTDB taxonomy): domain Bacteria; phylum Patescibacteriota; class Doudnabacteria; order UBA920; family UBA920; genus CAZPRQ01. The sequence continues at coordinate 4,067 of CAZPRQ010000009.1, read as the reverse complement.
TTTATAGTCAAGTCGTCCCATGACCTTTTTGGGCTCATAGTAAAGTGGCCCGCCAAAGGCGGGTAAATATTACGCGGCATTTTTACCCCGTTATTTAATATAAAATCCTGGGCCTATGGTCCAGTGGCAAGACACGGCATTCGCATTGCCGGGACGCGAGTTCGATTCTCGCTAGGTCCACCAGGATTAAATAACGGGGCGAGTTGCCGAATGAGGCTTTTTAAATTTGCCATCAAAAGCTAAATTTTTAAATGGCTTAATTAAGGAATATTATGGTAATTGTTCTTGACTTTTATAGCTAAATCTGCTAAAATACATTTCAAAACTTGAAATGGTTTTGAAGCTTGTATTGCTAAATACATTATTGTGTTTATTAATCGACATGTACTTTGACAACTCAAGAGATAAATTTGCGAAAAGTAATTTGATTATAAATTTATTGTAATCAGTTTGCTTTTCGCAAGAAGGGCTCCCTCAAGGTTTCGGCCAGAGGAAGAAAAAAACAAGAAAGGAGTATGTATCATGACATACTCCGTGAAGTTTTCAGTAGACAGTTTTTCATCCACCCTTGCGTGGACGACGGAGCGGTTTACCGTCTCCGGTTCTCGCAAAGTGCGGGTGAAGGAGCTGCCCGAGGAGAGGTTTGTCGGAGCGTGCGACGAAAGGCGATGGTATGTCGCCCGTTCCAGTCAGCCATTTGTCGTGACTGTGTCACGGCGCGCAGGTGGACAAAACGGTCACCTCAACGGCGACCTCGTTATTTACGTTGCGTCGCGTGACCCGGGCACGCGCGACCATAGGGTGGAGGTGCAGTACGCGGCATACACACAGCCGCCCAATCTTTTGTAGTGGCATTTCGAGCGCGATTCTGGTTCTCCCAACCAGTTTCGCGCTCTTTATTTTGTTTAAAATTTTAAAAACTCAGCATAGAATATTGTTTAATGTACTACTTGTGATTCTTATTCTTTATATTTATTATACTTTTTGTAGGACTTTCTGTAACTCCGGCTAGAGTTATTAGTAGTCCAATATCTGGAAAAATTGTTGCTAGGTCACTTGTATAAGTTTCCTTAATCAAGAACAGGTTTCGACTAAAGTCGGGTCGATATCTGTTACATCAAGATTAAGATAGTATATAATACCCCTAGATGGGGTTTTTATAATGTTTAAATAAAGATATTTGGGCTAAAGTTCTATGTTTAAAATTAGAATTATTACCCTTCGATAAGCTCAGGACTATTACCATCATGTTTAAAATAAAGATAATAGCTTTAGGAAAATTTAAGGAAAAAGCGTATTTGGAATTGGAAAAAGAATTTTTAAAGCGCCTATCCCCTTTTGCAAAAATTTCGGTAATCGAGTTGCCGGAGGTTTCATATGGAAAAAATCCCGATTTAAACAGGATTAGAGAGCAGGAAGCCGGACAAATAATAAAAAATTTGCCCAAGGACGCTGTAATTATTTTGCTTGATGAAAAAGGCACTTTGAGGACTTCAAAAGAATTTTCCGATTTTCTTCATAGGACGGGAGGCTTGGGCCGAGAAGTCGTATTTGTTATAGGTAGCGGCATAGGTTTGTCCCCTATTTTGAAGGAATATTCCAACTATACTATATCCCTCTCCCCTCTTACTTTTCCGCACAACATGGCTCGTGTAATATTAGAAGAGCAAATCTATCGAGCCTGTACTATCTTGGCTGGCAAAGAGTATCATAAATAATTTAAAGATTTAAAAATAGAAAGATATAAAGATTTTAAACCTCATCGCTTTTGTCAGTGGACGCATGGCTGATGGGGTTTTTAAATTGCCCGTCAAAGCCGGATACATTAGCTGTCTGTGGGCGGAGTTGGAATTCTGCTGCAATTAACCCTAGGACAATCCAAAGAAGCATTTGGGTTTGCTGGAGCGTATAAAAATAGTGGTCGAACATCATTAGGACAAGGAAAGTAAGCAGTAGGGTTGTAAGTAATAAATAGTAAGGGTCAAAATTAGATTTTAGCTTATAGACTATAGCTTTTAGGTGTGAAAGGAATATCCAAATTAAGATTAGAGCTCCAATAATTCCGAGTTCGGCAGCAGAAAGTAAAAAATAATTGTGTATTGGCTGAATTTGCCAAGTATTGAGTGGTACAGGACTGTACTGTTTCATATGAAGCAGGCTTTCCCCTATTCCAATACCTGTAAAGGGGTTGTCTTTAATAATATTAAGCGCTGTTTGGTTGTATATTCCCCTTTCAATTGTTGCCTGGTCGGAAACTGTTGCCCGAGTTAGCAGAAATGGCTTAAATATTAGAAAAGCTATACAAATGGCAAATAATACTTTGGTAATAGCCCAAATATTGGTTCGAATGCCCTGTTTAATTGTCAAGAATCCAAAATAAGTTAACAAACCTATTCCAAGAGATAAGAACGCTCCACGTGAAAATGTCGCTATAATACCAAAAATATTTATAAAAAGCGCTAAATTAAGCCAGATAATAGTTGTTCTCGATAACATATTATTATTTTCTGGCTTATTTGTAGTAGATTTAGTTAAGGCCAACCACGTGGTGGAACTTAGTAAGTAAATATTTATAAGTATAGTTGAAACCAAAAAAGCAGAAAGTAAGTTTGGATGGGGGAAAGTGCCGTAAGCTCTTATGTACTCTGTTCCACCTGAAACACCAGTAGCAGAGCCAATGAATTGGCACGCTACGGGGCAGGCAATTTTAGCTACACCCCAAAGTCCAGGGGCTATTATTTGTTCCCCCACCGCATTTAAACCAATAGGGGACTGGTAAATGAACTGCATTAATCCTATTATTGACTGTAAAGTTCCTAAACAAACGAAAATCAGTAAAAAAAGGTTTCTATTTGCTATTTTGCCTTCATTTATAATAAATTGGACTGTTCCATATGAAACAACGCCTAATTCAATAAATTTGAAAAAATACCATATATTTAAGCAAGAAATTGATTTACTTAAGATAAAAGTGGCTAAAATAAGCCAGATAAACAAAGTTATAAGAGAATAGTTCTTATATAATATACCCTTAAATAAGCCAAATTTATTAGACCACAAAGTAAAAACAAAAGCAATAATTAGAAATATATCGCTTAGGTATAGCGAAATTGAAGTAAAATCTGAATAAAGACCGGTAGCAAAGCTAGAAGAAGTAGGGAAGACATAGCGTATAGGAAAAAACACGGATATTAAAAAAAGCAAAAAGAAGACTTTGGCTAGTCTAGCAGGGTTAAATTTTTTCATGGAAGTTATCACTTCTTGATTCTAACATTAAGATAATTTATTAGAAATAATAATCAGACAGGTTTGCTGGA
>CAZPRQ010000009.1:0-718 GCA_964589415.1 uncultured Candidatus Saccharibacteria bacterium | reverse complement strand
TCAACCCCGACGCAAGGTCGGGGCTCCGACTGAAACGTCGGAGTGGATATTTGCTCTCGTAGTTCAACGGATAGAATTTCGCCGTCCTAAGGCGCAAGATGCAGGCCCGCCCCGTCACCCATTTTGTCCTCATAGTTCAATGGATAGAACAAAACACTCCTAACGTTTAGATCCAGGTTCGATTCCTGGTGAGGACACCATGGGTGACGGGGTAAAATTCCTGCCGAGAGCACCAGAGTAAACGCGAAACATTGTTTGTGTGGACACCAATTGTCTAAGAGTGCATACAAGATTTTTGGCAAATAATATGGTAAAATTAAATAAATAAAATAAAAACTATGGATCCGGAATTGAATGGGCATTTGGAAAAAATTCATCATGAGTTAGAAGAGTTGTACCATAAGCGAGAGGGTTTGGGCAGGGCATTCTTAAAGGGCGTCATGTCAGGACTGGGTTCGGTTTTTGGCGTTGTGCTTGCCTTGGCGTTTATAGGTTGGTTTTTAAATACAATAGGCGTAATTCCCGCATTTAAAGAACAGGCTTATAGCTGGCGACAGGCTCTTGAAGAAATTAAGAAAGTAAGATAAACTATTTAGGCATATTTATATAAAGAGTTGGACTTGGCCTTTATTGGCTAGGGGATAAAGTAAAAAATATATTTTGGGGCCAATAGTATAGTGGTAATACACATCCATGGCATGGATGGGTTCCGGGTTCG
>CAZPRQ010000008.1:0-33797 GCA_964589415.1 uncultured Candidatus Saccharibacteria bacterium | reverse complement strand
TTTTGGCAGTTATTGTGCTTATTGCCATTAACCCGGGCCGGCAATTTGCCCAGTCGCGCAACACCCAGCGCACAAGCAATGTAAATACGATATTAAATGCCATTGGCCAGAGAATGGCGGACAATAAAGGCGTATTTGCAGGTGCATTTACTGTAGGCGCTACCACTTATACTTGCCCGACTATCACAGCCGATGCTGATTTAAACATCACTATTTCAGGCGGCACAAGCGGTACTAATGTAGATTTGTCTTGTTTGGTTCCTACTTACGTTAGTACTTTACCTATAGATCCAAGCAACCCTACTTCACCAGATTCTGGTTATGATGTGAGATTAGACAGCGCTACTAGTCGCATTACAATTAAAGCACCATCAGCAGAAATCAACCAGACAATTTCAGTTACTCGTTAAGTCTTAGTATTTAAAAAATCCTTCCGCTAAAAGTGGAAGGATTTTTTTATTGCATCAGCCAAGGGGAAATAAATATTTTTTAAAATAATTTTCCAGCGCCAGCGCTTAGGAGGGAAATGGCCAGCACTATGCCGCCGGCAGTTATTACGCCCAGCATAATGGCAGCGGCGGCGCGCCAAAATGGAATTCCAAACACTATGGCAGCCAATATGCCGCTCCACGCTCCGGTAAGGGGCAGGGGAATGGCAACAAAAATAAACAGCGCCAGCGGCATGAAGCGGTAAGATTCAAAATGGTCGCCGTGCCGTTTTCTGGTGCGTTCAAACAGCCAGGTTAAAAAGCGGTTTAAAAAATAAATCTTCCTCATTAAAAATTCGGAAAAGCGGGTTAAAACAAAAAGTACCGGCAGTACGGGCAGCAAGTTTCCCAATACGGCGAGGATATAAGATTTAAGGGGTGAAAAATTGTGAACAAACATGGCTATGGGCAAAGCGCCGCGGACTTCCGAAACCGGCAGGGCGCCAAGCAGTAAAGTGGTCAATTCTCCGCTCATAAAATATTTAATAGTAATAAGTAATAACAGACTGTTTAATTAGTATATACTATGGTTAAAATTTTTCGAAATTTAACAAAGTTAACAAAGGTCATCTTTGCGCAGCGCAAAGATGACCTTTGTTAATGACCTTTGTTAAAACAATCTTTATTAAAGGGTTTTTTAAACCTTAGGAGCCATTGATCTTTCCTTTATATTGAGCTATAATTTATGCACTTCACAAGGAGGTTCCATGAGAAGTAAAGCTGGAGGGGTTGCGGGAGTCGCAATCCTTTTTTTCGTGGTAGTAGTGTCCCTTGGCGCTACGACCATAAACACGACCTTTCCCGCCTGGGATACGTCATCCTCGGTTTCGACGTTCGGTCGGCCAAACACAGCTACCTACGGGCAAACCTTAACGGTTCCTGCTGTAGACCTTACGTTGGTCGAAATGCAAATGGCCTTCGACGCGTTTGGAGCTGCTGTCTCGTTCCGGCCGTACCTGTACGACTGGGATGGAACAAAGGCTACGGGCCCGGCATTGTGGTCGGGACCGCTAGAAACGTCCGACAGTACTGCTGGCTTCCAAACGTTTACGTGGATTCCGAACGTTATGGGAGCTGCGGGCGACACCTGGGTCTTCTTCGTCAGTACCGCGGCCGACAGCGGCCCGGACGCAGGCGGTAAGTGGGCTCAGCCCCAAAGCCAGAATCTGTACGCCGGAGGTGGGTTTGTATTCCTAAATAATGGATCAGACCCGTCCGAATGGACAACAGATGCGTGGACCCAGAATTTTCTGGGAAGCGGCACGGATATGACGTTCTCGGCAACTTGGGAGCCGGACGCTAATGGTGGGACGCCCATCCCCGAGACATCCACGTGGATTATGTTCACATCGGCGGGGATGATGCTCGCCGTTTTATACCGGCGACGACAATTCCAGAGGGTCTAGAGAGAGGCGGACGCCTAAGCGTCCAGACGCTTTATTACTTGTTTACCAGCAAGTGTTAAAGCGTCTTTTTTATAATGACCTAACAAGTATCTGCCTTGTTTAATTAACTATCAAATTAACTAATCATTTGTCTTGAAAATAACATAGTTTTATGCTATAGTTAAATGACTAAAAGTCATATACGCCTATGCATATTTCACCTAAAATTAGAATACACATTCAGCATCCTAAAAAGCCAAAGGCTCTAAAACGGACAGCTTCATTGTTTATTGTTTTTCTTGCCAGCTTGCTTACTTTTTCCATGGCAGGTTTTGGTTTTGTGTCCGCCGACCCGAGCCCATATCCTACCGGTACGGTAATAGTAAAAAAGGTTGTGGTAAATAACAACGGCGGCACAAAAGTGGCTTCCGACTTTACCATGCATGTAGTAGGCCTTTCCGGCGTACCCTCTGGCGGTTCCAGTCCCGACACATATTCCATTTCTTTTCCCGGAGACGCGGTGGGTCAACCAGTACTTTTGGGTGTGGGTTTTTACGAGGTAACGGAAACCCAACTGCCCGGATACGCGGTAACATATTCGCCGGAATGTTCAAGCTCCACAGGCGGCTTGTTTGCGGAAGGTGAAACCAGGACTTGTACCATTACCAATTCCGACATTGGACCAACACTTAACGTAATTGTTCAAGTCTCAAACGACAGTGGCGGGACTAAGACCCCGGCTGACTTTGCCGTTACGGTCGTTTCTTCCACCACTCCCACATCAAACTTTCCTGGTTCAAGTTTAGGTACTGTGGTAAATTTGTACTCCGGTGCTTATGGCGTAGGTCTGAGTGAAGATTCAAATTACGATTTTAGCTACTCAGCCGGTTGCTCCGGTTCATTGGCCATTGGCGACGCGGTTACTTGTACAATTGTTGCCAGCGACAAAGCAGGTTCAGAAGGCGGGGGCGGCGGCTCTTCCGACGGGGTTAATGGCGATATTGCCATAACTAAAACCGTTTCCAAAAACAGTGTTGTTGTAAATGAACAGGTTGTTTATACACTTACTTTAATAAACAACGGCCCTCAAACCGCGACCAGCGTAAGCGTAAGCGACGTGCTGTCGCCGAATTTGGAATTTGTTTCCGCAAGTTCGTCCTTGGGCAGTTACGCTACCACTACCGGTGTTTGGACAGTGGGCGATATGGTAAACGGCCAAAGCGCTGTATTGGAAATTACGGTTAACATAAAATCCGACGCGGCTGAAACTACTATACCCAACGCGGCAACGGCCACTTCGGGTACTAACGATCCTGCTAGTGAAAACAATACCAGTTCCGTATCGGTTAGCGTAAGTTCCGGCGGATCCGGCGGAAGCTCCGGTTCCGGCTCAGGCGGCGGGCCTCCTCCTTCCGGAGGTGGCAGCTCTTCCGGCGGATCCGGAGTGCCAAGCGTTCCGGGCTCAGGCGGCGGTTCTGTATTGGGCGTTTCCACTACTTCGCCACAAACTGCCCAAGGCGGTCTATCCATGCCAAACAATTCCGGCGGTCAAGTTTTGGGTGAATCTGTCACTTCGGAATTGCCCCGTACCGGATCCGGCTTGTGGGTTTTATTGGCCTGCGCTATGGCGGCAATGCTGGGGGCAAGTATGCTTTTCAAAACACGGTTCGATTAAATAAATTTCTGCCCGCGGCTTATAAGGCCGCGGGTTTTGGTATGTTTTAAATATGGATTTTATAAAGAAAAAAAATATTTTACTTTTGACAGCGGCGCTAATGGTGGCGCTTGCGTGTTTGGCGGCCATTAACGCTCATTATTTTTATTCCAGGATAGCTTTTTTTATGGCGCCGCCAAAAAATGCGGGCAATCCTGTAGAAAGTCAGGCTAATCCGCAGGACAATTTAGGTCCTAACCGGTTATTTATTCCGGCTTTAAATTTAAGCTTACCGGTGGTGTTAGAAAGCACTGCCAATGAAACAGCGTTTCAAAAGGCATTGCAAAACGGAGTCGTCCATTATCCCGGCACTGCAGAAGCCGGCGAGCAGGGCAATGTATATATATTCGGCCATTCATCCGATTATATATGGTCAAAAGGCGATTATAAGTCGGCGTTTGCTTTGCTTCCCAAAATAGAAATAGGGGATAAGATTTTATTAACAAATGGGCAGGGGAATTTATTCGTTTATATAGTAACAGAAACTTTTGTCGCTTCGCCCAAGGATACATATTTACTTAAGCAGGACCCCAGCAAGCATGAACTAACCTTACAAACTTCGTACCCATTGGGTACGGCCTTAAAGCGTTTTATTGTAAAAGCCCAGCTCGAGAAATAAAGAAAAATAAGGTTAAGGCTAAGGGAAACATTTTCATATCGTAGTTTTAACCCAGTGGGGAAAACACTACAAATGTAGTGTTTTCCCCACTGAATAAAAAAATTAAAATAAAATTATATGGGTTATCAAAGAAACAAAACGCTTATGCAAGCGCTTGACCAAGCTTTGCCCAGAAAGCCGCGTTTGGAATTAACTCGAGAGCAAGTAGATCATTTGTCCCGAGCCAGTGAAATTATTTTGGCCGTCATAGCTACGGTAGGGTTGGCCACGCTTGCCGCAGTGGCTCCAAATGCCTTACAGTTGTTAAATAAGTTGGTGTTTAGCCGTTCAAAGAAGGATTATACAACTTCAGAAAAAAAGAGAAAAATTGCCGAAACATTCTATTATTTAAAGCGGTCCGGACTCGTGCAGATACAGCAGGAAAAAGTGGGTTGGAAGTTTATTGTTACGGCTAAAGGGCGTTCTAGGTTAGAAGACATTAAGTTCCAGAAGTTAAAAATTCCCACTCCGGATTCGTGGGATAATTCGTGGTGGCTTGTAGCTGCCGATATTCCAACAAAAACAAATAGATTGGGAGCCGACAAGCTGAGAAATAAATTGAAAAATATGGGGTTTTATCCCCTTCAAAGGACTTTATGGCTTTACCCATACAATCCTTGCTTTGAGCTGGAATTTATTGCAAAAACTTTTCATGTTGAGCATTTTGTAACCGTTATGCAGGTAAGAAAGCTGGACAAAGAAGATGAGTCGGCTGTTAAAAAACATTTCAATAAATTGGGAATTATTTAATCTTAAAATAAAAATGATTCAGTGGGGAAAGTACTACATATGTAGTACTTTCCCCACTGATAAATATATAACTTGGAGGTATGGCAGAAAATAAAAATAAACAACAAGGTACGTTAACATTGGAAATAGTCATGTGCTTCGGTCTTTTAAGCGCTCTTATGAGCGGAATTTTTTTGCTTGTTTGGGGTAATTTTCGCCTAATAACAGCCACCGAAATGCACTCCAAGCATTTATGGTACGCGGTGGGTGATATGGAAATAGCCAGGGCCGAGGCTAATCACAATTTTTCCAATTTAACCAGCCAAAATAACAGTACGGCTATAGACGCGCGAACTACCGAAGTAGTTTTGCTTACGGATTACGCAAAAAAAATTATTACCGACAGTCATCCCGCAGATTCGGGGTTAAGTTTGTTTGGTGCCAGGCTTGAGGAGGTGGCAATAGATATGTTGGGAGCGGAAGGGCGTGACACGTGCGCTTTGGAATTTACCGACGACTGGACATTACCGCTTTTGAGAGGTAATTTAGATTTGGGTTTTGCCAATCCCTCCACAGACTTAGATGTGCTTGCCGCCAAGGCATATGTGGCGACAAACGGTTCAACGGCTTCTTTAGCAGATATGTTTATAGTGGACGTTTCAAATTATGACGTGCCGGTAAAATTGAGCGGCTTAAACACAGGTCCTGGCATAAACGCGCTTCAGGTAGTTGGAAAATTCGTGTACGCGGCCAATTCCAGCATAAACGGACAACTTCAAGTAATAGATGTTTCGAATCCCTTGGTTCCTGTTTTAATGAATAACAAGCAAATGCCCGGAGTAAGCGGCGGTACCGGCATAGGCAAAAGTTTGTACTATTTTAATCGTAAAGTCCTGGTTGGTTTAGCTAAAACCACCGGACCGGAATTGCATATATACGATGTAAGTAATCCTATATCGCCAGTATGGCAAGGCTCATTTGAGACCAATACTTCTGTAAATGATATTTATGTAAATACCAATACTGCTTACCTTACTTTGGCCGAAGGAAAACAACTGTTAGTGCTAAATATTACAGATCCAGCCCATCCGGTAGAGCTGGGAAGTTTTACGCCTGCCGGTGCCTTTAGTCAAAGCGGTCAAAGCGCCGCGGTTTTGGGTAATAATGCGGTGCTGGGTCGTGCCGCGGGTTTGCCTGGAGCCGGTTATAAAGAGTTAACAGCGCTTGATCTTACAAATCCTAGCGCGCCTATTAGTCAAATTGAGTTCGACGCGAATTTGAGCTTCTATTCATTGTTTATCCGCGGGGGTTTGTTGTTTGCCGCGGCAAATGATGTTAGCGGGGAATTTAAAATTTACAATTTAAACAATAATTTGTCCTTGGTGGGCAGCGCAAACAGCGGCGGACAAATTGTTGCTCTAGATTGCGAAGATGAGATTTTTTATGCCTCCCAGTCGGGCCAGCCCCAGTTGCAAATAATTTCCCGTTAATGAGGTATAAATAAAAATTATTCCGGAAGCATATTCCATAAAATTTAGAATGTGTTTATATTTTTGGCTTGTGCAAAAGGCATGCCCCGTTTATGCAAAACCGCTGGCCTGTAGTTTTTTTTGGTCCGTCATTGAATACATGGCCCAAATGGGATCCGCAATTGGCACATACCACTTCAGTTCGGCTCATACCGTGGCTGGTATCTTCCAGCATGTTAACCGCGCCGGGCAAGGCCTGGTCAAAAGACGGCCAACCTGTGCCGCTTTCAAATTTGGAGTCGGAATTAAAAAGTTGTTGGCCGCAGGCGGCACAGGTAAACATACCGGGAGCCTTCACTTCCAAAAGGGGAGAGCTAAAGGGAGCCTCTGTACCTTTTTCCCGTAAAATATGGTATTGCTCAGGTGTGAGTTTTTGTTTAAGTTCGTCATTAGTTAGCGTCATGTTTTAAATTTAATTATGTATTTGTTAAATTTCCAGTGAGGTTATTATACTCTAAATTTTGTCAAAACATATAAAAATTTGCCAGCCCAACAATTTTACAAATTTATACTTATTTTTTATAGGAAATTGATGGGTTAGAGGCCGATAAATCACGTCGTTCGCGACCCATTCGAACAACCTTAAGGGTCGCCTTGAGCGCAGTCGAATAGGTGAACGACAGTGATAAATTGGCGAACTACATTTCCACTATAAGATTGGATGATTTTAAGTTTTTGGACTTACGTAGTTAGCACTTGACAGGGTAGAGTGCTAATGGTATTATCAAAGAAACCGGTTTATTGTCAATATTATTTCACAGGATTTTGTTTGTATGGATAATGAGCTAACTCCTCGCCAGGCAAAAATTTTAGCGGCAATTGTTAAGGAAAATTGCGATTCCTGCCAGCCAGTAGCCAGCGCGGATATTGTGGAAAAATATGATATGGGGGTCAGCCCTGCTACTATTCGAAATGAAATGGCGGTTTTGGAAAATTTGGAATATATTTTTCAGCCCCACACTTCTTCTGGCCGCGTACCCACAGACAAAGGCTTTCGTTATTTTGTAAACCAGCTCATGGACAGGGTAAAATTGTCAGTAAAAGAGCAGGAGACTTTGAAGAAGGAAATGGTTAAGCTGCAAATGGTACATATAGAAATGGGCAGGCGATTGGCTAAGTTGCTTTCCAGTCATTCCGACCAGGCAAGCTTCGCGCTTTTTCCGGAAGATGTTTCTACCATGGGTCTTTCCAATATTTTTGATAATCCGGCTTTGCCGGCGGAGGATGCCAAAGAAATTGCCAAATTTTTTGATGAAATAGACGAGCACGCGGAAGAGATGATTGCAGAGTACGCGGAAAAGGGGCCGGAAGCCAGGATTGGCAAAGAGATCTCACTTTCCAAAAAATCCGATTATTCCATGATAGTCTCCGGCTTAAAGCTGCCGTCAGGAAAAAAAGGGGTTATTGGCCTTATTGGTCCAAAGTCTATGAAGTATGAAAAGAACTTGAGTTTAATGGAATACATTAGCAAGCTTTTGGGAAGCTCTTCAGTAATTTTAATGTTTGTTTTGTTAAGATAAATTTAATGTCAAATATCAAATTACAAATTTCAAATGAATGTCAAATGACTTAAGTTTGAAATTTAATCATTAAAACTTTATTTGGTATTTGAAATTGGAAATTTGAAATTATGCCCGACGAGAATGACCAAAATGGACAAGTAACAATTGAGCAATTACAAACCGACCTTGATCAAGCAATAAATGGGTGGCGCAGGGCACAGGCCGACTTTGAAAATTTTAGGAAGCAGAAGGAAAAGGAAAATAAGGAATTAATTGAGTTTGCAAGGGAAGTTACGGTTGCTAAACTGTTGCCGACTTTGGATGCCTTGGAGCAGGCTTTGCGACATATGCCGATCTTTCCAGCAGATGTAGTTCGCCCATTTATGGGCAAAAAAGAACAGCACGAGGCCGATAAATCGGCAGACTACAAAGCGGACGAAAATAATTTCGCTCAAGCCTACCATAACTGGCAAATTGGCGTGCAGGGTATTGTGGCGCAGTTAGATAAGGTCTTAGGCGAGCTGGGAATAAAAAAAATAGAAGCAGTTGGCAAGAAGTTTGATCCGCATTTTCACGAAGCGGTTCGAGAAATAGAGTCAGAAAGCGCCGATGGTATTATTTTGGAGGAATTGCAGACAGGGTTTGAGTTAAATGGCAAAGTTATAAGGCCAACTCAGGCAATTATTAGTAAAAAAATATTAAATTAAGCTGCGTCAGCAAGAAAGCATATATCCATGAAAGTATTAGAAATGTTCGACATTGGCGTAATAATGGAGGATGAAAACAAGTCAAAGGGTATAGACGTGTTAAGCGGCGATGATTGTGAAATAACTTCCAAAGCCTTAAATAAAAATAAAATTATTTTGCACGTAAAACGCTTGTCAGACGACAGTGAAGGAAATGTGTTTGTAAGGTTGAAAGAGGATTTTTCCAAAGAATTCGAAATTTCAAAAAAAATGCTTTCCAGCAAAAAAATTATTGGCATGACATTAAATCAGCTTAAGAATCTTGGGGTAGAAGATTTATAATTAATTTTTCACTGCATTGCGAATTAATCTAACATTGCTTAATTCGCGCTATTAGTGAATTTGTGAATAATATTTATGGCAAAAATTATTGGAATAGATTTAGGTACGAGTAATAGCGCCGCTTCCGTAATGCAGGGCGGTAGCCCGGTTATTATTCCCGCGGCAGAAGGTACTTCCCTGGGCGGTAAAGCCTTTCCTTCTTACGTGGCTTTTACCAAGGAAGGTCAGCTTTTAGTGGGTGAGCCGGCAAAGCGCCAGACCGTAACCAATCCGGACGGCACAATTTTTGAAGCAAAGCGGAAAATGGGCACCAATTTTCGTTATCAAGTCTCCGGTAAAGAATATAGTCCGGAACAAATTTCTGCTTTTATATTACAAAAAATTAAAAAGGACGCTGAAAGTTTTTTGGGAGAGCCGGTTGCTAAAGCGGTTATTACCGTTCCAGCGTATTTTGACGATGCCCAGCGCCAGGCTACGAAAAATGCCGGAGAAATTGCGGGTTTGGAAGTAGTGCGGGTAATTAACGAGCCTACGGCAGCCGCGTTTGCGTATGGCATAGACAAGTCTGCCGCTAAAGAGCAAAAGATTTTGGTGTTTGATTTAGGCGGGGGAACTTTGGACGTGACCATTATGTCGTTTGACGAAGTGGAAAATCAAGCCACCTTTGAAGTGCTTTCCACCAGCGGCGATACCCAATTGGGTGGTAAAGACATGGATGCTGCTTTAATTAAGCATATAACCGATACTTTCAAAAGTGATCAGGGTGTGGATTTGAGCGTTGATAAAATGGCCATGAATCGCGTGAGAGAAGCGGCAGAAAAAGCTAAAATCGAGCTTTCCACTACGCTTGAAACCGACCTCAATTTGCCATTTATTACCGCTGATGCGGCCGGCCCAAAGCATTTGCAAATGAAAATTACCCGTGCCAAATTGGAAGAGTTGGTTAAGCCTATTGTTGAACGAATGCGGCATCCGGTCGAGCAGGCTTTAAGCGACGCCAAGCTTACCCCGCAACAAATAGAAAAAATTATTTTAATTGGCGGACCTACTCGTATGCCAACAGTGCAGAAGTTTGTGGAGGATTATATTGGCAAACAAGTGGAAAGAGGCGTAGATCCTATGGAGGCGGTGGCTAAGGGCGCGGCGGTTCAAGCGGGTATTTTGGGCGGCGATGTGCAGGGCAAGGAAATTTTGCTTTTAGATGTCACTCCGTTAACTTTGGGCCTTGAAACTTTGGGAGGCGTGCGTACTTCACTTATTGACCGTAATACTACCATTCCCACTTCCAAATCGCAGGTGTTTTCAACCGCTGCCGACAACCAAACTTCCGTGGAAATTCATGTGTTGCAGGGAGAGCGGGAATTTGCTAAAGATAACAAGTCCCTGGGACATTTTATTTTAGACGGCATTCCGCCTTCCCCCCGCGGCGTACCGCAGGTGGAAGTGACTTTTGACATTGATGCCAACGGGATTCTTACAGTGAAGGCAAAAGATAAAGCTACCGGAAAGGAAAATAAAATTACCATTCAGGGTTCCTCCAACCTTTCTAAGGAAGAAATAGAGCGCATGAAACAAGAGGCGGAAGCTCATGCGGCCGAGGACAGGAAGCGCAAGGAAACGGTGGACATGAGAAATCAGGCCGATACTTTAATTTCCGTTTCGGAAAAAACTTTAAAAGATGCCACCTCGACAGGCTCGGGATCTTCGACCGGCGACAAGATAAAGCCGGAGGACAAGACCGATGTGGAAGCGAAGATTAAAGCCTTAAAGGACATAAAAGATAAAGATGACATAGAATCTATTAAAAAGGCTATGGATGAACTTTCTTCCGCGATCCAAAAAGTCGGTTCCGCAATGTACAATTCTGCCGGAGCCGCGGAAGGTCAAAATCCAGCGTCTCAAGAATCTAACGCGGAAAGCCCTTCCGGCCAGGATTCAGGCAAAAATTCTTCCCCAAATTCGGATTCAAGCGCCGGTTCTGTTGACGCGGAATTTAAGGAAGTAAAATAAAGGTTTCTCGGAGTATGGATGTGAGGTGTTCAAACCTGTATTTCCACCAAAGGCGGATCCCTGCCTTACAGGCAGGCAGACTCGAATCTGCTTATCCCGCCATGGCAGGATAGACTTGCTCTACGTCGCTAATAAATGTTCCCAAAATATGGCTGTGGACTTATTTGGCACTCCTTTGAGAGCCTGGTTCACGCTAGAAGTCGGTACGTGTAAAATTATGAAGAAAATTTTGCTTTTACTTATAATAGCAGCGTTAGGGGTGTTTATTTACTTAAAAATCCAAACGTTGCGGTCTGACACCACGGTGTTTAACCGGACTACTCGGTATGAATTGGGAAAGCGTGGTTGGGTGAGGACCTTGCTTGGGCTGCACAAAGATGGCGACGCGAAGCTGGAATATTTACAGGGTCAAACGCCATTGGTGTTTGAATTCGTTCAAACAAAAGCAGAGCCTATGCCGGAGGACGCCTTGGCAAATGTTAAAGCCAAGTTAGAGGAGTATTTGGAACGCAAAATTATTATTTATAATGTCGATACCATAGACCGTGGAATTGTTAACGAGAAAACAATTTCCAATATTGTAAGTCAAAATAGGCGCCATCGTATTCTGGGACAGCCTAATATATTTATTATTTTTGCCGAAGATTTTGACGGAAGTGAAGTGGAAGTGGCAAGGACGGTAGAAGAATACGGAATGGTTATTTCCGCAGCTAAGCTACGAGATTTAACCGATCATTATCCACCCGCCTACTCACAATATGTGGAATCGACAATCTTGCATGAAGTAGGACATCAGCTTGGGCTGTCTCATAATGAAAGGGCGGAGTGTATAATGAATGTTGCGGTTGAAAGCCCGGTTGGCGCTCTGGCTTTTGACCAAGCGGTGACGCCGACCCGTTTTTGTCCCCAAGAGCTGGATGAATTAAAAGCAACCAGACGGTTTTTTCAGTAAAAATCTATTATAAAAATTTTTCTTGGCCGCAATTTAGGGAATAATAATTTTTTTAAATGGGTTCCAAATAACAGCCTTAATAAATAAAATTTATGGAATTAAACCAGCAGCCAGCAAATGTACAAATTAAGGCAACCGATGAAATGCTTAAGGGCACTTATGCAAATATGGTGCAAGTAGGACATAGCTCCGAGGAATTCGTATTGGATTTTATGAATCTTTTGCCGCCAGCCGGGCAGTTGGTTTCCCGCGTTATTGTTTCGCCCACGCACTATAAGCGGTTAATTAACGCCATGCAGGAAAATTTAAAGCGGTATGAGAATGAATACGGCACTATTAGTCTTGCTGTCGTTCCGGATCAAAAAATAGGATTTAAGACTGAATAAAGATGTGAATATCACGAGTACCGCATTAAAATATTATAAATGGACGCGGTTATTTTTCGGTTACTTGGAGTTTAATTCCGCATATTAGTATTATGTCCAAAAATTATTACGAAATTTTAGGTATTTCCAAATCCGCATCCTCGGAAGAAATTAAGCGCGCGTACAGGAAGCTGGCGCATCAGTATCATCCGGACAAAGGCCAAGGTAATGAGGAAAAATTTAAACAGGTGAACGAGGCTTACCAGGTGCTAGGTAATCAGGAGAAGCGCGGCCAATATGATACTTACGGGCAGACATTTGATCAGGCTCAACGAGGAGGCCAGGGATTTGGAGGGTTTTCAGGAAATCCCTTTGAGGGTTTTGCCGGCGGTTTTGGCCAGGGCGCTGCGGATTTCGATTTGGGAGATATTTTTTCCGATATTTTCGGCGGGCGGCAGGAAAGGGAAAGCAGGCGGAACAGGGGTATAAATTTGGAAATGATTATGACAATTGAATTCGCGGAAGCGGTTTTTGGAGTTGAAAAAACTATCCGTGTGGAAAAACAGGATACTTGTGCAACCTGCAAAGGCACCGGAGCCCAAGTGGGCAGTAAACTGGTTGCGTGCCGCAAATGCCACGGCAGCGGCCATATGGTGGTAGCGCGCCGCACTATTTTTGGCAACGTTCAATCGCGTACTACATGCGATGCGTGTGAAGGGACCGGTAAAGTTCCGGAAAATGTTTGCAAGACGTGCGAAGGATCCGGTGTGCTGAGGCAGGAAAAAACAATAGCCGTTAAAATTCCCGCAGGTATAGACAATGGCCAGCGCATTCGTGTGGCGGGTGAAGGCGAAGCAGGTTATAGGGGTAGTCAGCCCGGAGACCTTTATTTGGTGATGCAAGTTAGGCCATCAAAAGAGTTCGCGCGTGACGGCTATAATTTGCTTAAGGAATTACCAGTTAGTTTTACTCAAGCAGCTTTAGGTGCCAAGCTTTTGGTAAAGACTTTGGATGGAGACATTGAGCTTAAAATTCCGGCGGGCACCCAAGCAGGCACGGTTTTTAAAGTTAAAGGCAAGGGAGTACCCCATGTTAACGGTAAAGGCAGGGGGGATTTGCTTATAACCGCGCGCGTATTGGTCCCAAACAAGCTTTCCAAAAAAGAAAAGGAGCTGCTTAAATCTTTGGCCGATGAGAGAGGTGAAACAGTGGAAATTGACCAAGGTTTTTGGGACACCATAAAAGATAATTTTGAATAGAGTTTAATTATTTCTATGGTGTTGGTTAACCGACGGGCTTTGTGGTATAATAAAAAAAATTCTTAGCTCAGAAACACACAGTGTCCCAAATATCCAATTTAATTAAAAATTTTAATTGGCAAAATCCTTCCTGGGATTTGTTCATTCTTTTGGCATGGGCGGTTGTGGCTGTTTTATACGCGTTTACCGCCGGTCGAGGCAGAATAATTAACATACTTTTTTCTACATACGTGGCTAAACTTTTGGTTCTGGAAGCGCCATTTATTAAAAATTTTGTTGGGGGCAGATTGCCCGAATCTGTTTTGGCGCTTCAGCAGCTTATTACCTTTGTTGTGCTATTTTTAATAGTCTTTATTTTTCTTGGCCGTTACGCTTTTCGCACCGCCGTAGATGGCAGACAGGCCAGCGCGCTAGTCTTTGGTTTAGCCTTCGCTTTTTTACAAATTGGTTTGCTTATAAATATTATTGTTACCTATGTCGAAGCAGCCGGCCGAGCGACATTTAGTCCGCTTATTCAAATGTTGTTTATTCGAGAACCGGCCAATTTTATTTGGCTGGTTATTCCACTTGTATTTTTAATTTTGCTTGGACGGCATGTTGCCGACCCTCATGAACTATAAAGGCCGCCGTGTCGCCCGGGCTTTGGTTTTTATATGAGACATACATTGTTAATTATTGATGATGATACTTTAATCCTCAATACTTTGAGAGAATTTTTTAGCCGTATTCCAGGTGAAATTTTTACGGCTCGCACATTTGACGAGGCCAAAAAAATATTGACCCGTTTTACTCCCGACCTGGTTTTAACCGACCTGCTTTTGCAGGACAATGCCGGCGCAGGCGATATATTAGACTATATTAAAACCAAACCGGGTTTAATCCATATGCCGGTTTTAATTTTTACAAATTTGGATACGCCCGAGTTAAGGAATCAAATGCGGGAAAAGGGAGCTAAAGAATACATGGTAAAAGGTAACTTTAGTTTGGACGATTTGTATAGTAAAGTTATGCAATATTTGGAACCGGTAAAATAATTGTTCCAAACTAAAAAACTGTCCCGCCATTGGGGGACAGTTTTTTAGTCTTGGCTCCAGCGGGCAAATATGCCGGTAGAGAGCAGGCGATTATTTTTTTGTTTTAGGCATAATTCGCCGTATTCCAATTTCCCGCTGCGTTTCTTTAAGGCATCTTCAAGCAAATTATGAATGGCCAATGCCGAGGAATTTGTCGCGTAAGCGTTCAGTATAAGAAAACGGGCATTTGGGGAAAGCAAGCTTGCACAGTCAGCCAAAAGCCCTGGGATGTCACGAGCGAATTTCCATGTTTTCCCGGAAGGGGAGTGGCCAAAGGCGGGCGGATCCAAAATAATGCCGTCGTAAGTTTGTCCGCGTTTTATTTCTCGTTGAACAAATTTCGCGGCATCGTCAAGTATCCACCTAACGTTGCTTTTTGGGGAATTTTCGTCCTTTTCCGGAGACGAAGACCGGGCGTGAGAAGCGGGTTTGTTAGTATGGCTGAAATTTATTTTGTAGTTTTCATTGGCCCAGGTTATTGCGGGCCTCGAAGCATCTACATGGGTTACCGTTGCTCCGGCTTTGGCTAAAACCATTGTGGCCCCGCCCGTGTACGCGAACAGATTTAGGATTTTAAAATTTTGATTTTGGGATTTGCTTGGAGCTTGTAATTTTGAACTTGTGATTTTTTTTGACATCCATTCCCACAAAGCGGCTTGCTCGGCAAATACGCCGGTATGCTTGAAGGGCGAGAGTTTAAGCGTTAAAACCGTATCCATAAATTTTAGACGCCAGGGTTCGGGCAAGGCTTTTTTAATTTCCCATTTGCCGTGTTCATCTTCCGAGCCGGGTTTGAATATTGCCCATGCCTTATTCCATTCGGTTATAGGCAGGGAAGGTTGCCAAATGGCTTGCGGATCGGGGCGCATTAAAACGGCTCCGCCCCAATATTCAAGGCGGAAGCCATTTCCTGAATCCAGTAGTTCAAAATCCCAAGGTTTGTCGTAGTATTCAAGCAGCATGCAGAGTAAAATTATTTCGCGACAATATCACCGAGTCTAAATTCGTCCAAATTTCCTTCGTAGCTCATTATGACCGTCTTGTCCGCCAATTCGGAATAGTCTCGGCTGGTAAAAATATAAACAGTCTTGTCTTCAGAAACTAGCATAAAGTTACCGCGTTTGGGGTTGTCGGAGATTTTTAGTATTCCTTCCACAGTATTGCCGGTAGGGGTATTTGTTTCCGGTTTGTCTGTTTGTGGTGTTTGGGCGGACGGGCTTATTTGTTTAGTGGCATTGGTTGTTTGGCTTGGTTTTCGGGTCCACCATACTATGCCTAAAATTAGCAATAAAATAGCCAATCCGGCAATAATGCTTTGGTTTTTGGCTTTAGTCATGAAGTTTATAGTTAATGATTGTTATAATATTAGTGTAGGCTATTTGGGATTTTTGTCAAAATTTATGGCTGTTTAGCAACAGTACTCAATACCCGGTTTATTAGAGGCTTGAAAAATATGGCAAGATAATGTAAAATAGCTGAGTAATTATAGGATGGTAGCTCAGTCGGTAGAGCAGCGGCCTTTTAAGCCGCCCCGTCGAATGACAGGGTGTTTGCATCTTATACATTAATAAAGTGTTATTGAATAAAATTATTATATTTGGGATGGTAGCTCAGTCGGTAGAGCAGCGGCCTTTTAAGCCGTTTGTCGCGGGTTCGATCCCTACACAGGACAAGCGGCTTAAAGAAATTTAAGGCGTTCACCTTTGAAAATTTAATACGTGTATGGGTTGGTAGCTCAGTCGGTAGAGCAGTGGCCTTTTAAGCCATTTGTCGCGGGTTCGATCCCCGCCCAACCCACCAATTAAAATGTTAAAAACAGCGTGAAATTCACGCTGTTTTTTTATTTTCTGGATAGCTTTTTGCGGACTTCAGCCGAACCCGACCCTTTAGGGCTGTTGAAAAAGTCCGTAGAAAGCTGTTCACAAGAATGGCAGGCGCAGGTCGATGCCTTAATTTATTAGTAAACAAATATATGACTACTCAACAAACCCCAGCTTGCAGGCTTGAGCTTCCTCAGTATTATTTTGTGGACGTATTTGAAATCACTCCGCAAATAAGAAAGGAAGCGATACTCTCCCGCTTTACGGTTGGAGACTTAGAAAACCAGGTTACTTTGACCAGCGTGTCAGAGGCCTTGGAAAACGCAGATATTCAATTAACAAAATAACTCCCCGAAGGGAGTTACTAAACTATCGATTGATTACCCATAGTTTAGCATATTCCCCTTTCGGGCACAAGAGGCAATCATTATGGACAATCCAATTCAAACGGCAACTGCGAGTTCGGCCGTAAAACAACAGGCTCGCATTGAAGATCCGTTGGCGGATAACTTCTTTACCCCGGTGGCCAACACCAAACCTTATTTCAAGGCTGGCATTCAGGGTCTGGCTGGAACGGGTAAAACCTATACGGCAGCGGAAATCGCTATCGGGCTTCACAAGAGGCTCGGCAGCAAAAAACCGGTAGTCATGTTTGATACGGAAAAGGCCAGCAAATTCTTAAAGACCAAGTTTGCCGAAGCTGGCATCGAACTCATGGTCAGGGACAGCCGTTCTTTGGCTGATCTTAAAACCACCATGGGCAAATTAAGGGATGGGTATTCGGACATTCTGATAATCGACTCTATCTCCCACGTTTGGGAAGATACCGTGGAGTCATTCAAGAAGAAGTATAACCGCACCAATTTACAGTTTCAGGACTGGGGCGTGTTAAAACCGCTCTGGAAACAAGAATTCTCTGATCCTTTGGTCAGGCTACCTTTCAGCATTATTATGTGCGGACGCGCGGGTTACGAATACGAAAACGAGATCAACGAGCAGACCGGTAAACGGGAAATCTACAAATCCGGCATCAAGATGAAGGTCGAAGGCGAAACCGCTTACGAGCCTGATGTATTGGTTTTAATGGAACGCTTTGAGGAAATCATGGGCAAGGATAAAAAGATTTACCGCCAAGCCACGATCATCAAAGACCGCTCCACTCTTATTGACGGTAAAGTGTTTGTAAATCCTACCTACAAGGATTTCTCTCCGGTCATTGAGAACATGCTGGATAATCCGGCGGCTATTTATCAAGATGAAGGCACGGACAGCACCGGCTTATTCAAAACCGAGGAAGATAGATATCAATATGTTAATGATAAGAAAATCTGCCTTGAGGAAATTGAAGGATGGCTTGTTAAAGCGTGGCCATCGGTAGGAGCTAATGATAAGCAAAAGAAAATGGACGTATTGGAAGAAGTCTTTAGCACACGCTCTTGGCTGGCCGTTGAAGGCAAAGGTTTGACCGAGTTAAAAGGCGGTCTTGAAAAAATTAAAGTTACTGTTACAGCTGAATTAGCAAAACAGTTTCCAGACAAAGCACAGGAGAAAAAAGCAGAAAGCGAAGCAGCTAAAAAAATGAGAGTCGGTATTAATAAAGCAAAAAATAAAAAGTAAGTTAATTGGCTCTCGACCCGCTTTCTTTGTCGCGAGAGCGCAAGGGCAGCGGGATGGAGATCTAATTATGGACTACGACCAAGAAATCGAGAAACTGTATCATCCGGAGAATTTCGAGAAGCCGGCCGAAGAAGAAACCGAAGATTAAAAAACAATCTAAACTTGGACCTTGCCTAAGTCAGCAGGCTGACCAACCCTTGAGAGTGCTCTACGGCAACTTATTCTAAGCCTCAATGCTTATGTTTTATATTCAAATATCAAATGGGCTCCTTCAAGGCGCTCACCGCAAACAAATGGGCGAAGCGGTGTGGGAATTTATGTGGTGCATTGATAAAATCACAAAGGTCGATGATGATGGGACGGGTTGGGTCTTAGGAGGTAAGCCAATTAATTTAAAAGACTTAACCCAGGATATGGGAGTCCATGCAACCACCATAAGTCGCAATTTAAACAAGTTGCAAAAATTCGGTTATTTAGGTCTAGTGCATACTCCTTATGGAATTAAGGTTAGCATAAATAAGGCAAAAAAGATTTTCAAAAAACATAAGGGCAACTCTGTCGAAAACTCCAGCGATCGGAAAAAGAGGTTTAGCATTTCCGAAACGAGGTTTAGCAGAAACGCTAAACCTAATGTAAGACAGCTTTGCCAGAAGACAGAATATAAATATTCCATACCGCCCAATAATAAAAATTTAAAAAAACTGCAAGAAATCAAACACAAATTTACCATTAAAACCATGCAGCCATGAATAGATTTAAATATAAAACTGATTCAGGACGGGAACAAGAAGTACTGGATCACATCAGTGATTTTCGGGATGTTTACGGTTACAGCCCCAGCTATTCTCAATTGGCAATGTTGGTAGGCGTGAGTAAATCCCGTATAGCTCAAATTGTGGAAGCATTAATTATTAAAAAGCTTGTTACCAAAGACGGCAACAAAGCTAGAACTCTGCAAATTATATGACCGATTTAATTTTTCACACCGAGCAAAGAAAAGCAAGCGAGCTTGTTCCCTTCGAATTTAATCCGCGCAAGATGACGCCGGATCAGGTTGAGCAGCTAAAACGCAGCATTGAGAAATTTAACCTGGTGGAAATTCCAGCAATTGACTTGGATAATCGCATTATTGCTGGACACCAACGCTTGAAAATTATGCATCTGCTTGGACGAGGCGACGAAACCATTGACGTGCGCGTCCCTAACCGCAAACTCACTGAAGAAGAATTCCGCGAGTATAATCTGCGCAGCAACCGCAATCATGGAGACTTTGACTTTAACCTACTCTCTAACTTTGACGAAGACTTGCTTAGGGCCATAGGTTTTAACGCAGTAGAGATTGATCGGACTTTTGACCTAAAAACAAAGGAGGACGAGTTTGATGCGGAGAAAGAGGCGGCAAACATTACAGAACCGCAATCTAAACTTGGAGATGTTTACAAATTAGGCGAACACTATCTCATGTGCGGTGATGCAACCAGCGAGCTTGATGTGCATGCGCTTATGGGAGGAGAACTTGCTGATTTGGTTTTTACCGATCCTCCTTACATGGTTGATTATAAATCCCCTGGAGGATTAACTTATAACTCCAGCAAGTTCGGCGGCACAGGAGGAAAGATATTTAATGATAACCTGAAAGATGAAGATGCATTGCAATTTTACATTGATGTATTAAACAATCTTTATAAATTCAGCAAAGACTTTGCTCCTATTTACTGGTGGTTTGCCAATAAGAATAACTTAATAAATCGGCTGGCATTCCAAGAGACTAATTGGGTGATGTCTCAAATTATTATCTGGCTGAAAAATTCCATGATATTTAGCCAAGGGCAAGACTTTCACCGTTGCTATGAACCGTGCATGTTTGGTTGGAAAAAAGGCAAAAAACATTATAAGGCTAAAGAAATAACCAACTACAAGGATGTGTTCGGGACCATGGATTTTGACGAGTTCCAGCATTATTTGGATGTATGGTATCAAAAGCGGGACAATACTGCAGAGTATGTGCACCCGACTCAAAAACCTATTAAGCTTGCAGAACGCGCCTTATTTAAAAGTTCTAACCCTGGAGCCATTGTGGTTGATTTATTTGGCGGCAGCGGCTCTACTTTAATGGCGTGCGAGCAGATGCACCGCAGGGCCAGGGTTATGGAACTAGATCCTAAATATGTTGACGTGATCATTTTGCGTTGGGAACGCTTCACTGGGCTTAAAGCAGAAAAGTTATAAACTTATGGACCATGAAAACATACAAAAACATACAAAATCGCTCGTGCCTACAAAATACTACGATATGTTCATGTATCGCTTAATGGGGCTTACTTATGAGCAAATAGCGGAGAAAACTGGTTATTCGCATTCCTGGGTTAGAGCACTGTTTGCCAAGGGCGGTGTATTGTATGAATTTTGGCAACAATGGCTGGAAACAGCTAAAGAAAATAGCCTTGAGGAAGCCACTACTATGGCATTCGGACACCTGCCCGACATAATGCGCACTCGCATAATGCAAGCCAAATCTTTAGGAGCCGGGGCGGTTGAGTCTACAAAGATTATCTTGGGTTTAACGTTTGGGTTAAATTCTAGAAAAACTGTCGATCCTATTCCATTGGAACCAAGCGATGAACGCAAGCAAATGATTTTGCAAGCATTCAGTAATTTCAAAGTATTGCATGACGAAACAAACAACAACCCTAACAGAGAGCGAAATAATTCTGAGCCAACAGCTGCGCCGTGAAGCTGCCAAGACTTTTTTAGGTTTTTGCTTGATCTATCTTCCCCACTATTTTAATTTGCCTGCAGCGGATTTCCATCCTGAACTCATTAAGTTGCTGGAAGATTGGAAAGTTGAGCTCCTTTCTGTTGCTGGATTTCGCGGGAGCGCAAAGTCAACTTTTGCGGGACTGGCGTTGCCCTTGTGGGCTGCGCTGGAAAATAAAGCAAAGTTTATTATCCCCATTAATGAAACCGACGAAGTAGTTAAGCTTACGATTTCCAACATAAGGCAAGAACTCGAAAGCAATGAATTAATCGTTATTGATTATGGCCAGTTGATTGATAACAAAATATCCGCTACTAAGTTTACTGAGTCTAACATCTTGCTTGCTAATGGTTGTCGTATTTTGGGTAGAAGCAGAGGTCAAAAAATACGCGGACTAAGGCACATGCAATACCGTCCCGATTTGGTTATCATTGATGATCCTGAAGAACGCGAAAAGGTGCAAAAGAAAGAATACCGCGACAAGACTGAACAATGGCTTAGAGGCGATGTCATTCCTTCCATCGAGGAAAGCAAGGCGCGGTTGGTGGTTATTGGAAATGTGCTGCATACCGATAGTTTGATGGCTCGGCTAAAAGCCGACGAGGTGTTTATTCACCGCGACTATCCTCTTATTGATAAATCCGGCAGATGTTTATGGCAAGGAAAATATCCTAACGAGTCAACTTTAAAAAAGCAGGAAGCAAAAGTCGGTCGGATCGCGTGGATGCGGGAGTATCTCCTTAAAGTTGTGCCGCCGGATGACCAAGAAGTTAAAGAGGAATGGATTCAGTATTATGACAAGCTTCCTAAAGATTCAGCGGGTAAGGGCGGGGTTGGCATAGACTTGGCTATCAGCAAGAAAGAAACTGCTGACTTTACCTCTATGGTATCTGGCATTCTTTCGCTGGACAACGGACTACCAAAAATTTATGTTATTCCCAATCCTGTTAATGAGCGGCTGTCTTTCCACGAAACCATTGAGCAAATGAAAAGCATTCATATTGCTATGCGACTTTATGCACACCCTACCTTTTATATTGAAGATATAGCCTATCAAAAGGCGGCAGTGCAGGAAGCTCAAAGACATATGCTGGCGGTGCAGCCGATGAAAGCTGGAAACGACAAAAGGTCGAGACTTAGGACTGCTGCAACCTACATTCAAAATGGCGCAGTGTTGTTTCCTAGAAAAGGATGCGAGGATCTAATTGCCCAACTTTTGGGATTTGGCGTGGAAGATCATGATGACATGGTAGACGCTTTAGTTTATTTGATTTTAGGGTTGTGTAATGACGGCCTTGAAATGCCGGAAGTTTTCTTACTAGGTTAAAAATAAAATTATGCAAACAAACCAATTACCCATTGAATGGCAGCAACTGGTTGTTGCTGCTAAAAGACTAAACTTCGGCAAGATGACAATTAGCATTGCAAACGGCAAACCTACCAGCGCAAAGATTCCTATGGAAAAAGATTTTAAATTTGGGACTAATAATGCTAGTGATTTCCAGGAAACTTTAGACACTATCCCTTTGGGTTAGTTATCCCCAAATCGTTCAGTTTACAGAGCATAAATCAAAACGTAAAATAAAAGTAAAGATATCTTAGTTTCTTTTAAAATCCAAATACAAATAGTCTGAGTTGGACACAATAGGACTACTTAACGCATCCCCCCAATATGCGTTGGTAGTCCTTTTTTTATTTACCACCATGAATTTTTTAGAAAAGATTTTAAACCGCATAGGACTGCAGCGCAAAGGATTACCTAATATACCTTTAGCAGCTGGTTTTAATCTCCATGACCCTTTCGCGATCTTTCGTTCCGATCAAAAGCTGGAAGCCAGGAAAGCTCTTGAACAGTATGCTGGTTGGGTGTATGCCTGCAGCCGAGCGATTGGAGAAGAATTAGCAAAGACAAGATTTAAGCTCTTTCAAATAGACAGCGTGGATAAAACGGAAGAGATTAAACAACATGATTTATTGGATTTGTTGCAGCGAGTAAGTCCTTTCATGACCGGCTGGGAATTAATGTATATGCTAGGCGTCCATTTGGAAGCTTGCGGAAACGCTTACTGGTATTTATCTGGAGTTAAAAATGAGACTGATGAGCCTGACGCCATTATCCCCTTGATTCCCAGCTATACCAAAATGCAAAAGGCTCCATTGCCTGATTTCGTAACAGGGTATGAATACACAGTCGATAACAAAACAACTGTATATAAACCGTATGAGATTATTCATTTTCGTTTCCCTAATCCTAATGATCCCTATGAAGGCCTCGGCACCGTCCAGGCCATCATGCAGTGGATTGATTCCGACAACTACGCCTCCGAATATAATCGAAGATTTTTCCTCAATGGCGCAAGAATCGGCGGATTCCTCGAATCACAGAATGCCGTTACTCCTGAGCAATTGGAATACTTAAAACGTTCTTTCGAACAAGTTTATAAAGGCGTGGAAAATGCACATAAAGTTGCAGCACTTCCTAAAGGCACCACTTACAAGGAAGGCTCGACCAACCAAAAAGACATGGACTTTGTGGAAGGCCAGAGACAAAGCAGGGATAAAATTTTAGCTGGTTTCCGAGTTCCTAAGACTGCCATTGGCATTACAGAAGATGTAAACCGCGCCAATGCTGAAGCGACTGATTATGTTTTTGCAGCAAGAACTATCAAGCCAAAATTAGAATTAATTTGTTCTTTCCTAAATGCATACCTCGTTCCCCGCTACAGCAACGGCAATCAGAAATTGTATTTGTCGTTTGAGGATCCAGTGCCGGAAAATCGCCAGCTGAGAATTGATGAAATGAAAGCTGCCACCGGCGGCAATCCGGTAATTTCTACCAATGAAGCCCGAGAATCTTACTTCGGTCTTGGCCCTGTGGATGGCGGAGATGAAGTGCTGACTGCTTTTAACTTAATGCCTTTGGGAGCTCCAATAAAAGAAACTCCTCCAGTCAAGGCTCAAGTCCGCATTCAAAGCCAGCCCTATGATAAAAAGAAAAAACTTAAAGAAGCCAGCGGAAAAATTGCTGCAGCGGCAAAAGACATAATTGTCAACGTTGCTAAAGAATACTCGGAGCGGCTGAAAGCCAAGGTAAAAAGCATTCAATCTTTATCCGACGAGCAATTTGAAAATTTGTATAAAGCTTTTGTCATAAGGGTAACTCCGTATGAGAAGCTTATGCGGCAGGCCATTGTTAAATTCAACAAAAAACAGAAAGCAGAAGTATTAAGTAATATTGGTAAATTAACTAAAGCAATCAAAGATGAGGATTTATTCGACCGCGAGGCCGGAGTCAAAACTTTAACTAAAACTGCCAAGCCAATCTTTCAGGATTTGTTTGAAAAGGAAGGATCGGCAGCAGCAGAGCTTATAGGCTTCTCCAACTTTACCAGCGCCAATGAAAGAAGCAGGCAAATGATTGAGCGCGCGGTCAGTCTGATGGCTGAAAGCTATAACGACACGACGCTCGCCTTGCTAAAAGAGAAATTGCAGGAAGCGATTAATAACGGCGCCAGCATGGAAGAGATTCAAAACTCCATATCCCAAATTTACGAATTTAGCGATCAGGTCAGGGCAAGCCAAGTTGCTACAACCGAAACGTTCCGCATTGCAAACAGCTCCACTAAGGAAGCGTGGACGCAGTCTGGAGTGGTTAAAACCATTAAGTGGTATACCAGCAATGATGAAGTGGTCTGCGAATACTGCGCGCCAATGAAGGGGGAAATAATTTCCATTGAAGACAGCTACTTTGACAAAGGAGATACCGCAACAGGAAATGACGGGGGTAAACTGGATTTAACTTACGACCATGTCGAAGCTCCTCCCCTCCATGTCAGCTGCCGGTGTTATATAAGGCCAGAAGATATTGAAGTTTAAAATTAATTAATTGTTTTCTATGAACGAACAATTTAAAAAACTCTCCGAGGAAATGAAATCCCAGCTCGTGGAGCATATCCGCAGCAAGGAATTTCAGGACACGATGGAAGCCATTAATAAAGCTCAAGACAGTGGCACGTTTGAGGTGGTCATTTCAACGAATGACGTTGACCGCCAAGGCGAAATGGTAGACCAGCGCGGGCTTGACCTTACCTTTTATAAACAAAATCCCATTGTGTTGTGGGCGCATGACTACTCTTCCCTCCCTATTGGAGTTGCCGACAGTATTGAACAACAGGATAACAAGACTATAGCCAAAGGAAGATTTGCGCCGACTGAATTTGCCCAGCAAGTTAGAAAGCTTTATGACCTAAAAATGGTTCGCGCTACTTCTGTCGGTTTTATTCCCAAGGAAATGGAAGGCAACATCATCACCAAATCCGAACTGCTGGAATTCTCCTTTGTGCCTGTGCCTGCTAATCCGCATGCTTTGAGCCTTGCAAAGTCTGCCGAGCTTAATGTAGATGAATTAGTTACTAAGGGAATAATACTCAAAGCTGAAGAAAGCGCGGACCCGGGCGAGCAAACTCAAAATACGGGCAAGGAGTCGGATCAGCCCGAAATAGCCGCACCCGAGGCAGAACCCGTGCAGACAGATAGCGAACCAGAGGCAAAAATCGTAGAAAAGGCCGGAAGAGTGCTTTCCGAGAAAAACCGGCAGCTTATTGAAACCACCGTTTCTGATTTAAAGAAATTAACCGCAGCCTTGCAGGAGTTGCTTGATGCAGCTACTAGTCAGGGTGACGGGGGCGAGGACGGCTCAGGCGGGAGCAGCCCAAAGCAAAGGTCGAGTGTCGCAGGGTCAACCGTAAAGCAGGAATTTAATGAATTTCTGTTTATGCACGAGGTCTTGCGCAGTGTAAATAATGCAACTAGTTCTGCATTGGAAAAATACAATGCAGTAAAAAGGAAATAATTATGGACGAGAAATTTTTAGGAGAAATAGAAAACCGCTTTAAGAGCGTAGTCGACAATGTCATGGAAGAAAAACTTAAGAGCGTTGTCGGCCAGCAAGTCGCCAGTGAAGTTCGCACTATTGTTGAAAAGATGCGCATCGAACGCGCCTTAACCGGCCGCGATCGCTCTGGTCTTACTGAAGACCAGAAAAAGTCTTTCGTAGAGTTGAACAAGAAAGTCGCATTTGGAGCCAGCACCAAGGCTAACGAAGCTTTGATTGAAGAATCCGACAGTCGCGGCGGTTTCCTTGTTCCTACTGAAGTCGCCAGTGCAATTTTGCGCATCGCAGCTTCTGTGGGCATCGTCATGTCCCAAGCGGCCAAATGGCCGATGGGAACGGACGAAAAGGAAATCCCTAGCTACACCGGATCCTTCCTCGAAGGCGAATATCTTGGAGTAGACGCTCCCGGTTCGGTAACTGCCATGGGTTTTGGCCAGGCAGTCTTGCAAGCCAAAAAATGGCAACTAGCGTTCGTGCTGGGCAATGATTTGCTCGGCGATGCGGTAGTCGATCTTGCTGATTGGTTATTGGCTTTGGCTGGAGAAGCTTTAGCTAATAAAATCGACAAGCAGGGTTTTGTGGGCAACAGCGATCCGTTTATCGGTGCGCTCAATAACACAGACGTTACCCAGTTCACATTGGCTTCCGGCAAAACCGGTTTTACCAACTTTGATGTGCTGGCTGACTCCTCTGATGTAATAGCTCAGGTAGAAGAGTCAGTGCTCCCCGGCGCTGCCTTCTACATGCACCGCACCGTATGGGCGAAGCTTCGCGCGCAAAAAGATACTGCTGGCAATTTCATATTGCCGTTTGCAGGTCTTGCAAGTCCGGCGGTTCTCCAAGACAACCCGACCGGTGGCGGAGTTAAACCGGCTGGAGAAATCCTAGGGTATCCAGTGTTCACCTGCAGGCATTTGCCTGACATCACCCAAACCGCAGTATCCAAGAACTTTATTGTTTTTGGAAACTTCAAGGCTGCAGCTTACGGAGATAAAGGCGATCTGCGCATAGCTCAAGCTACCTCCGGCAGTTTCGGCGGCAAAGAAATCGCTTTGGCTGACCAGACTGGTTTGGTCTACAAGCATCGCCACGCTTTCACTCTCGCGCTCCCCGCAGCGTTCGTGAAAGTCAGAACAGCAGCTTCTTAATTAATTTAAGATTTGTTTGGCGGCTGTCATCCTCGCAGCCGCCTAAAACAAAATAAAGGAATATAAAAATGTCAGACGAAAAGAAACAATATAAAGTAATTCAGCCCGTAGCTTTTGGCGGACGCCGAGAGATTGGCGAAGTCCTGGAGCTAACGGATGAAGAAGCACAAGCTTTAGGCAGTGAATTTGTTGAAACCTATATTTCAGAAAGCTCTGCAGAAGATACTTCTGCGGAAAGCTCTGAAGAACAAGGTTCCGGCAATGAAGCCGCACCAGAATCCGAACCCGCGACCGCGGGCGAAAGTTTGGAGCCGGAAGAAGACGACTCTGAACAATAAAGGTCGAGGATAAGGTGGTTGTCAAACCATAAAGCAATAAAGGAACAAAACAAATGCGCAGCGTATACGATAGCATTCTTTCCAAGAGTGCATTAGATCCGATAGCGGCAAGTGCCGCGACTAACGGTATTGTCATTGATACCTTCGGTTATAATTCTGCAACTTTTGCCGTTCAGAATGGAGCAGTTACCGGCACCCCCGATAGCTACACCTTGAATGCAAAACTGCAGGAAGGAGCTTTAGCAAACGGCTCCGATATGGCCGATGTATCAGGCGTCACCATTACCCAAATAACTGCTGACAGCAAAATCGCAGTTATCCGCGTAGATGGACTTGGCACAACCCGTAAAAGATATTTGAGAGTTGTGGTTACTCCGGCCTTAACGGGCGGAACTAGCCCCAAAGCTCTTATCAGCGCGGTGGCCAATCTCGGCAGGGCTTATAAAAAGCCTGTAGGCAACGCTACTTAGTTTGAATTTCGGCAGTCGCGCCATTGCATGCCAGTGGCGCGGAGTTGAAACTTAAAAAACGTTTATGGCAGAAATTATCTATCCACATACCCTAACCACATTGCAGCGAGTTAAAGACAGGATCGGAGTGACCAATGCTAATTTTGATTCTCTGCTTATTCGTTTGATCAATTCAGTTACTGATTATATAGAGAGCCAATGCGGAGGGCGCAGATTTGCCAAGCAAACACTGACTAACGAACTATATTCAGTTAATCAGAGCAGGCAAGAGTATCTTGTGTTAAAACAAGCGCCTGTAATTATTCTTTCAAGTTTTCAGTTCAGCGTCAGCATTCCCCCGACAAGCAGCAAGACATGGCAGAATTTTCTAAGCTCCCAATATGAATTGGTGGAAGACGGCAAATCTGGGTTAATACGAATTTACGGCGGACTTTATAGAGGAACCAACATTGTCAGGGCAACGTATGATGCTGGGTATCTGATTGATTGGGCAAATGCGGGCAATGTGACCCACACTCTTCCCGCAGATTTAACTGATTTATGCGAGCGGTTGGTTATTAAAATATTCAAGCGCAGGGAATCTGAAGGGAAGAAACAGGAAGGCATAAACCAGTCCCAAGTCTCGTGGTCGGACAAGTTAAACCAGGAAGACGAAGATGTTATTAATCGATACCGGAGAGTTCCTATAATTGTATGATCGAGTTTCAAATATCAGGATTGGATAAATTATCAGAAAGCTTTTCTCGTTACCCGCAGATTAGCAAACCGATTGTGGCCAGAGGGATTAATACTTTTTTAGCGGAGCTGCATAAGAATGCAACTGATGAAAATTTCCTGTTTAAAACCCCAAGAGCATTAAGAACGGGAAGGCTATCAAGCAGTTTTGCCGAAGGCATTGAGCTTGCTTCGCCCAGCACCTTGCAAGGAAGGATTGGGCCCAGGGTAAGCTATGCAATATTTGTCCACGAAGGCACCGGCCGAATAGAACCGAATCCGTTCATGCAGAGAATCCTTAAGACAAGCGAACCTAAAGGAGAAGAATATTTTAAATCCGTTGCACAACAAATAGCAGAAAGTTTAGTAAATGCATAATTATGCCCCAAGAATCAGATATTAAAAATCAAATCGTCGTAAAGCTTCAAACTCTCATGCCAGCCGTGCTTGGAGAGATTCAGTCAGATGATTTTGTGACTGACTTCTTCAGCAGAGATGTAGCTAAATTTCCTGTGGCGATAGTTACTCCTTCTGCGATAGAGTCCGAAGCCGCTGATAATAGAAATAATCTGAGGACTTACACATATGAAATTCTGATTGTGCAGCAAGGAGAAAACATTATGAGCAGCGGAGATGTTGAAAATCTCAGGCAAGCCATAATGGATTTGTTTGATAATGATCCTACCTTAAGCGGTTTGTCTAACGGCGGAGTGGATCCTACGAGCAGCCCTATTGGAACGTTTACGCATGCGGACAAAAGCTATGTGGGCTTCAGCATCAGGGTAAGACCTAAAGCGTTAGTAACATTAACCTTTTAATTTATGCAAACAGAAAACAAAAACAAGATGATGGATAAGTTAAGTAGCAAGGATTTGGAACAGGAATTCCATTTTGGCGGCGATCTTAAATTCTTACCAGCAATCGTTAAGGCGAAAAACTACCAAGAGGCTTTGGCTAAATGGGAAAAAATTAGGGTGACTGTTTCAGACAATAACAATTAATTTATAAAAATATATGTCAAAAGGAATCGGCCGACTGTTCGGAGTCGGCATAGCAAAAGAAACTTCCCGCGGAACACCCATCAGTTCGGCCAGCTTTTGGATCCCTTTCGGGGAAGCAGCTGTTGAGGAAAAAGATGAAAAAGTAATTGATGAGCAGTCCTTTGGTGTCATTGAAGATTCGCTTGGCCAAACAATTGCAAAGCAATGGTCGGAGGTTAGTATTAAAGCTCCTATCGGCGACAAGCATTTTCCCCTGTTGCTTCTTTCTGCACTTGGAGCGTTAAGCACGGGAGCCAATGCTGATGCTTCAGGAAATGTAAAAGACCATACTATTACTGTTGCACAATCAGCCCAGCATCAAAGCCTTACAGTATTTCTCAAAGACCCCCTGGCTAGCGCGGATTATAAACATGCGCTTGGGGTCGTTGAAAATTTGGAAATTGAATACCAGCTTGGAAAGTTTTTGGAATATTCAGCCAACTTACGGGCTAAAAAGGGGGCATCCGCTTCGCTTTCTACTGCTTATGCCGCAGAAAGCAGATTCTTGCCGCAGCATCTTACTTTCAAATTAGCCAGCACTATTTCAGGACTTGGGGCTGCGAGCGCAACCAACATTCGCTCGCTAAAACTTAAAATCTCAAAAAATGTAGAAGACGACGATGTATTAGGATCTGTTACTCCAAATGATTTCCTCAATAAAGAATTCATGATCGAAGGAGAATTGGAAGCTTTGTGGAATGACGAAACATTTAAGACATTAGCCCTTGCCGCAACTCCGCAGGCTATCAGGTTGGACTTAAAAAATACAGATATAACTATTGGCACTGCGGCAAATCCCCAGATCAGAATTGATCTGGCAAAAGTTATTTTCAAAGAAATCACCAGGCCAATAAAAATCAATGATTTAGTCAAGCAGACTTTGTCATTCAGGGCGCACTATTCCACCAGCGATACCAAGATGATTACAATCTTGGCTACTAACTTACAAACTAGCTACTAATATTTATGGAACGAGAAACAATAACCATCACCACTCCTCTCGATAAAAGGACAGTCATTCTCAAAAGCTATATTACCGGCCGCGAGCAGCGCGCGCTCACGAATATCTTTTTGCAAAACATGACTGATTTGAATATTGATCCGGCCACCCAAGATGTAAATGTTAAAAAGTTCAGCCCAAGCATGGTCGAACAAGCAGACGATCTAGCTTGGAGAACAGTTGTGGTTTCCATAGATGGCCGCGTTGACGGAGAGCTTGTCGATGGAAAAACCTTTTCTATTGTCGATGAAATTCTGGATATGAAACTTCAGGATTATAACTTTGTCGCAGACAAGGTCAAGGAGGTTACAGCTGACAAGTATTTTTTAGCCGACAAGAAGAGCTAGAGTATCAGTATCAAAAATTCCTAAACGCCGGAGGAGGCGAATTGCACCCGGATCTTATTATGGCCATTATCTGCGACCGCATGGGATTTACTTATCAGCAGTATATGTCGCAACCCGCATGGTTCATTAAACTCTTGCTTCTTAAATTCAGCCAGGACGCTTCTTATCAAAATAAACAACTGGAATAAATATGGCGCAGCAGGATATCGACATTGTTATAAAAGCCGAGGACAAAGCTTCGAGAACCTTTGAGAGCATTTCCGACAAGGTTAAAGGTTTTGGCGTGGCTTTTACAGCGGCAGGTGCGGCCATAACTACGGCCATGGGTTTTGCCATCAAGGCCGCCTCGGACGCGCAGGTGCAAATGCAGGGCGTGGATACGATATTAAACGCTATGAAAGATTCCGGCAAGATAGCAGCTGACGGCCTAAAGGGTTATCGGGAACAAATAGTTAAAGCTGGCGAAGCCGCGCTTAAGTTCGGGTTTGACGATGAAGCAGCAGCGTTGAGCGTTACAAAACTTTTCCAAAGAACCAATGACTTAAACCAGGCTATTTCGTTAAACCGTTTGGCAATGGATTTGGCAAGGAGCAAGCATATTGATCTTGCCACAGCTGGAAATCTGGTCGGCATGGTCATGAGCGGCAATGCCCGCGTGCTCAAGCAATACGGCATTGATATAAAAGACGCTGCCAGTCCTACGGAAGCATTGGCGGAATTGCAAGTGAAATTAAAAGGCACGGCTGAAGATTACGCTCAAACTTTTGCCGGACAGAGCGATGTGTTAAAAGAAAAATTAGGAAATATAGTTGAAACTGTTGGCGCCAAGTTGCTGCCTATTTTAACCCAGCTCGCAGAAAATATTGCTCCGATTGCAGACAAAATTATAGATTGGATGGGCAAGCACGAAAAATTAACCCAAGCCATCGTTATTGGCGTTGCTGCTCTGGGAGGGCTAATGGCCATACTTGGACCCTTGCTTCTTATCCTGCCTGCCTTGGTTACTGGGATGCAACTGGTAGGCTCCGCTCTTATTTTTCTTTCGGCCAACCCAATCGTTCTAATTATTGCGGCGGTAGTGGCTTTAATTGCGGTTATTATTTTTATGATTACCCACTGGCAGAAAACAAAAGAAGTTGCTGTAAGCGTTTGGAACAGTATTCGGGAAATAGTCGGCGGTGCCATGGAGACTGTAAAAAACTATGTCTCCGCAGGAATGAGCTATGTTAGCACTGTCTGGCAACAAACATGGCAGGCTATGAAAGATTATGTCATGGGAATTTGGAATGAAATTGTCAATAAAATAAATGGATTCATTGACGGGATTGTTAATAAAATCAATGGATTGATAAACAGCATATCCAGCGTAGGCAGCGCCATTGGAAACAAAGTCAGCGGCGCATATAACTCAGTGAGCGGATTTGTTTCCGGACAAAGGGCTGCTGGCGGATATGTCGCCTCCGGCCGCAGCTATCTTGTCGGCGAACAAGGACCTGAGATATTTACACCAAATGGCAGCGGGTATATCACTCCAAACGGAGCAATCGGTGCGAGGCCTATAGCTGTTTATATAACCGGCAATAACATTTCCAGCGCCATGGACTTGAATTTAATAGCAGACCAGGTCGGCCGAGCGATTGTTAACAAGCTCAAGCTCAATCAAAAGATGAATATATGATCCAAATACTCATTAATAATATAGATTACACCAGTCAGATCACCAAAGGTTCTCTAGAGGTGGATCAAATTTTGGGCGTGCAGAGGGATACAGCGAGGTTCATGTATAAAAAATATGGCTCGCGCAGTTATGTTCCGGCAGTGCTTGATACCGTAATAGTTTACGACGGCAGCACCAAAATCTTTGGGGGCAGAATAGCGCAAGTTGCGGAAACTTTTCTCAATGATGCTGACGGACTGGTGTATGTGATAGAATGTGTAGATTTCACAATAGATTTGGATTCCATTCTGGTTTCGCAAACTTACACTAACCAAGGAGTCAACGCTATCATCTCCGATATTCTTACCGCTAATGCGCCTGGATTTACGGCTAATAACGTCGCCACAAATTTTGTGATTCCCAAAATTGTTTTTAACCAAGTTCCTGCTAGCCAATGCATCAAACGGTTAGCGGATATTATCAAGTATGACTGGTATGTAGATCCAGACAAAGATATTCACTTCTTTGCTAAATACGCCAACAGCGCTCCCTACAACTTAACCGATGTAAGCGGAAATTACATAGTAAATACTTTGGAAAGAAAAGTGGACGGATCACAAATTGCCAATCAGGTGAAAGTGCGCGGAGGAGAATATCAGGCCGCCACATACAGCGACAGCATTACCGTAAAAGGCAACGCCACTAAATCCCTTAACCTGCCCTATAAGTTTGTAAACCTTACGGTCAGCAAGAACGGAGCTTCTCAAACAATCGGCATTGACTATATTGATGATTTTACTTCCAAACAAGTTTTGTATAACTACAATGACAAAACCATTAAGTTTCAGAATAATCTTGCAGATGGCGATGTTATTGCCTATTCGGGAAATCCCAAAGTGCGGGTTTTAGCTATCGCTAGCGATGCTACCAGCATTGGACTGTATGGAGTGCGCGAAAAATTAATAGAAGATACGACTATTGTAGATCTTAACACTGCGAGGCAGAGAGCGATTGCAGAGTTGGCTTCATACAAAGACCAGCAGATAGAAGGAAGATTTGAAACTTATACTGCGGGACTCAGGACAGGCATGGTTATTAATCTCAATAGCAGCCGAAGGAACAGCAATATTGATTTTCTCATTAGGACGGTAAAGTTTAAAGCCCGGCTCCCTGATGCCTATTTTTATTCGGTTGAGTTAGTAACCACTAAGTCATTTGATTTGGTTGATGTGCTGCAAAATTTATTACAGCCTGAAGCTCTGGACTCCAGCGATGCAGAAACAACAGAAATTATAAAAACTG